>CAMDOT010000200.1 GCA_945903635.1 Rhizobium sp. Q54
GTCGAGCTGCTCGGAGGTGTAGGGCTTGGCGGCGCTCTGGGCGGCGCCCTGGGCGTGCAGCGCGCGGAGGGGAGCAAGGGCCAGCATGGCCGTCGACAATGCCAGGAGTTTGCGCCGTTCCATGTGCTGCTTTTGCCTCTCGAAGTCACGCCGGGACCGTGGTGGCACACTACCGGTGAAAGGCACTTAACGTCCAGCGCGCGGCGCATCACACGAGGCGATAAACCTGTTCCGGCTCTTCGCGGCCCTTGACGTGGCGCAGCTCGGGCGTGGGCAATTCCCCCAGCGCTTCCGGGTGCTTCATGGCGGCAATGGTGTCGCCGCTGACCAGCACGATCACCTCCTCATCGTCGCGCATGAAGTCCTTGCCGAGCTGCTCCAGACGCTGCGCCACGTTCACCGTATCGCCCACCACGGTGTAGTTGACGCGGCCCGGCGCGCCGATGTTGCCGACCACGACCGGACCGGAATGCAGGCCGACGCGCAGGCGAACCGGCGTCTTTCCGTCCGCAGCGCGCAGCTGGTTGTCCTCGCGGATCACGCGCGCCATTTCCAGCGCGGCATGGATCGCGTGGTCGGCGTGGTCTTCCATCTTGAACAGGCCACCCCACACCGCCATCACGCAGTCGCCGATATACTTGTCGATCACGCCCTGGTCCTGGTCGATGCAGGCGCCGAGCAACGCGAAGTGATGGTTGAGCATGTCGGCCGTCTCCTGCTCCCGCAGGTCCTCGGCCTGCGGCGTGAAGCCGACGATGTCGGTGAACATCACTGTCACATTGCGGCGGCGCGACGCGACTGCATCTTCGCCGAGCTCCATCAGCCGGAAGACGAGCCGGTGCGGCACATAGGCGCCGAACCATTTCAGCGCGCCGCGGGCCTTGTCGAGGCTCTGGCCGGCATCGTCGATCTCGCGCAGCCGCGAGCGCCGGTGGAACGGACGGTCGAATTCGAGGCGCTCGATCGATTCGGCGGCCGAGGTGATGGTGCGGATGGACCGCGCCATGCTGAACCCCATCGCCAGCGCGACGAGCAGCGCAACGGCCAGCGTGGCCGCGCCGACGATCGCGCCATTGGTCAACCGGTCGAGATCGCCGGTCGCGTCCTTGATCGGGAAATACTGGCCGACCAGCCAGGGCTGCGGGCCATAGAGGCGCAGTTCGCGATAGACGAAGACCCAGCGCTTGCCGTCGGCCTCGACGACGCGGCCGAGATCGCCCAGTGCGCGGTCGATCCGCAGGTTGGGTACCGACGCACTCCAGAACTTGGCGAGCACGGGGTCGTCGACCTCGGCGATGGTGGGCAACGGCCTGTCTTCCGACAAGCCAAGCCCGCGCGGATCGACCAGCCGGCGATGGGCGAGGACCTTGTCGTGTCCGACCAGGATGAAGTACCGGCCGTCGCTCTCCCTCGTTGCATCGCCGATCAGGTAGGAAAGATCGCCGACGGCGACAGTGGCGAACAGTCCACCGATGAAGGCATCGTCAATGCGCCGCACCGGGGTCCGCACGTTGAGCACCGGCTGTTTCAGCCCCTCGCTCCAGAACAGGGCGCCCCAGAAGGTCCTCTGCGCCGTCTGCAACTGGCGAAACCGCTCCAGGCCCTGGGGCAGGTCGACGAGAGAAACCGTGTCGCGCGTGACCATTCCGTCGGGATGACGGATGGCACGGTGCAGCTTGAGGTCGAGGGTGGCGAAGCCCGCCGAGGAGACCGCCGGCACGCGGGTCATCATCACGGCCAGCGCCTCACGCACGCCCACCGACGATTCGATGTCGATGCGTCCCGAGGCAGCGAGTGCCGCGACCAGTTCGAGGTGGTCGGTCACCGGGTCGAGCTGACGCCGGATCACCGAAACCTGGGTTTCCAGGAAGCGCGACGCGCGGTCGACCAGCAGCCGCTCGGCGGTGCCGGTGGCGCCGGCCAGCACAGCGATGTAGGCGACCCCCGAGATCAGCGCGAGCGAAACGAACGCCAGCGCCAACGCCGTGATCAGCGGCAGCCGCCAGGGTCGGCGAAGCACGGCCACGGCCGGAAGGGATGCGTCAGGAAGGTTGCTCAAGCCCGGACATCATACACCGTCCTTTCGCCCAAGGCGAAAGGCCGGTTGGCCGCACGTGCCAGACCTGGTCCGCCCATACTTGGCCCGCTAGGCCGCGGCGCGAATGGCCGCCTGCTTCACCTTGCTGTCGACGTGGCTCTCGAACTGCTGGAAATTGGCCTCGAAACGCCTGGCGACGTCGCGCGCGGCGCTGTCGTAGGCCTTCTTGTCCTTCCAGGTGTTCTTCGGATTGAGGACCTCGCCCGGCACGTCCGGGCAGGCGCTCGGAACCTGCATGCCGAAGTGCGGATCGGTCGTGGAAGCACCGGCAGCCAGCGTGCCGTCGAGCGCGGCGCGGACCATGGCGCGGGTATGGCGGATCGACATCCGCTCGCCGACGCCGAAGCCGCCGCCCGACCAGCCGGTGTTGACCAGCCAGCACTTCACGTGCTGGCGCGCCATCTTCTCACCCAGCATCTTGGCGTAGACCGTCGGATGGCGCGGCATGAAGGGCGCGCCGAAGCATGTCGAGAAGGTGGCCTGTGGCTCGGTCACGCCCTTCTCGGTGCCGGCGACGCGCGCCGTGTAGCCCGAGAGGAAGTGATACATCGCCTGCTCCGGGGACAGCTGCGAGATCGGCGGCAGCACACCGAAGGCGTCGGCCGTCAGCATGACGATGTTCTCGGGCGTGCCGGCGATGCCCGACGTCGAGGCGTTGGGAATGAAGTCGAGCGGATAGCAGGCGCGGGTGTTCTCGGTGTACTGGCCATCGTCGAGGTCGAGCCGGCCAGTCGCCGGATCGAAAACGACATTCTCCAGCACCGTGCCGAAGCGCTCGGTCGTCGCATAGATCTCGGGCTCGGCCTCGCGCGAAAGCTTGATCACCTTGGCGTAGCAGCCGCCTTCGAAGTTGAAGAGGCTGGTCTCGCCCCAGCCGTGCTCGTCGTCACCGATCAGGGTGCGCGACGGATCGGCCGAGAGCGTCGTCTTGCCAGTGCCCGACAGGCCGAAGAAGATTGCCACGTCACCCTTGGGACCGACATTGGCCGAAGCGTGCATGGGCAGCACGTTCTTGTCGGGCAGCAGGTAGTTCAGGATGGTGAACACCGATTTCTTGATCTCGCCGGCGTACCAGGTGCCGCAGATCGCCACGACCCGATCGGTGAAGTTCACCAGCACAGCGCAGTCCGACGCCGTGCCGTCGACCGCCGGTTCGGCCTGGAAGCCCGGCAGATTGAGAATGGTGAAGTCGGGCTTGAAGCCCAGCAGCTCCTCGGGACGGGGCCGCAGGAACATGTTGCGGGCGAACAGGTTGTGCCACGCGGTCTCGTTGATCACGCGCACGCCGATGCGATGCGCCGGATCGGCACCGGCCCAGCAGTCACGCACGAACAGGTCGCGGCGCTGGGCATAGGAGATCATGCGGTTATAGAGCGCACGGTAGCGCTCCGGCGAGATCGGCTTGTTGGTCTTGCCCCAGTCGATGCGGCCCTTGGACTCGCTGTCCTCGACGAAGAACTTGTCGTTGGGCGAGCGGCCGGTGTGCACGCCGGTCCGCACCACCAGCGCGCCGCCCTCGGCAACCGTGCCCTCGCGGCGACGGATCGCCTCTTCGTAGAGCGTGGGAACCTGCAGGTTCCAATAGACGTTACCCGGGTTCTTCAATCCGAGTGTCTCTAGTCCAACTTTGGGAACGACGAAGCCCGCCTGATGCACGGCGTTTCTCCCGATTGATGCGGCTGATCCGATGGCACCCTATGCGCTACTGGTGTGGCCGGGGAGTGGCAAGGCCCTGCGACAGTAAGTTTCGAGGATCATGTGGATCAGGTTTCGCACCTGCGAAGGCCATCCCGCGGCGCGGAATCGGAAAGCGGCCGATCAGGCCGCTCTCGCCCTGCCAACCAAGGCCACCAGCACCTTGCGCGCGTCCGCGGCGCTCGCGAGCGGGGAGTCGAACGGCAACCGGGCGACCTGCCCGGCCCGCCGCAGATCGATGCCTTCGGCGTCGATTCCGGTCATTCGCCAGTCGCTTCCCGGCAGTCCGAGCAGCTTCTGGGCATAGAGTTGGAGGGCGTCGGCGTGATCCTCGTTCATATGGCCGACGATGCCGGCCTCGCTCTCGGCCAGGCCGGCCGGCGCGGGAACCGGCAGCAGTTCGGCCGCCTCGAGCCAGCGGATCTTGCCGAAGCCCGCGACCAGATGGGCGCGCTCCAGGGCGACCCGATAGAAGTGGAAATCCTTGAAGCCCGCGTACATCGCAGCATCCGGATGGCGGGCGAGAAAACGCTGGCCGTGCCGTTCGTCAGCCGTCCGCACGGCACGCCCGAGCAACGTGACCCTGGCGCCGGTCAGCGGCTGGTCGAGGCCGCCGGTGCCGTCGAACAGCAGCGAAACCCGGCCGTCGGAAGCGATGGCCTTCGTATGTTCGGCCAGATCGCTCAACAGCAGGATCGGCGACAGGTCGTGATTGACGGCCACCAATACCAGCGAGGCATAGGGCCAGGCGGCGGCGCTTTCGCCTCCCGGGGGCGGCGGCAGGGCGGTCGCGAGGGCGGCGCGATCGAGGCCGCGCAGCAGGGCGCGGACCGTGCGTGACATATCTTCAATCATTTCGGGGCAAAACAGCCTTAATTCACGGATATCGGGGATCGATCGTGGCAGCGGCGGCAACGCCCCGGTCGTGTTACCATTCAACCACTATCCGCCTTGCCTGTCAGGAGAATCCACGCCGTGCGCAAGAACATCGCCCTCGTCGACGACGACCGCAACATCCTCACTTCCGTGTCGATGCTGCTCGAAGCCGAGGGGTTCCAGATCAAGACTTACAGTGACGGAGCCTCGGCGCTGGAAGGTCTCAACCAAGCGCCGCCCGACCTTGCGATCTTCGACATCAAGATGCCGCGCATGGATGGCATGGAGCTGCTGAACCGCATCCGCAAGACGCAGCACTTCCCCGTGATCTTCCTCACCTCCAAGGATGAGGAGATCGACGAAGTGCTCGGGCTGCGGATGGGCGCCGACGACTTCATCCGCAAGCCGTTCTCGCAACGCCTGCTGCTCGAGCGCATTCGCGCCGTGCTGCGCCGCGCCGATGTCGGGACCGCCAAGGGCGAAACCGCCGCCGAGCGCGTCGTGCGCGGCGAACTGGTGCTCGACCCCAGCCGCCATCAATGCACCTGGAAGGGCAAGGAGGTGCACCTGACGGTCACCGAGTTCCTGCTCCTGAAGTCGCTCGCCGAGCGGCCCGGCCACGTCAAGAACCGCGACCAGTTGATGGATGCCGCCTACGGCGAGACGATCTATGTCGACGACCGAACCATCGACAGCCATATCAAGCGCGTGCGCCGCAAGTTCCGCGAGGTCGACGGCGAGTTCGAGCAGATCGAAACGCTTTATGGCATTGGATACCGATACCGCGACGCCTGAACCGGGCCGGCGCCAAGCTGCGCCGCAAGCATTCGGTTCGCGACTCGTGGCAGCCCTCGGCCAGCTCTTGCCGGCCGGCTGGCGGAGGCGCGCGCGCGCGCCGTCGCAGGCGGCCGAATCGCCGTCGCTGCTGCGGCGCCGGCGCAGCAGCGAGCGGCGCTATTCGCCACTCACCCGCCGTATCCTGCAGCTCAAAATCGTGCCGGTGGCGCTCCTCACTCTCGGCGCCGTCTATCTCAGCGACTATGAGGACGAGCTGATCGACGCCGAACTCGCCTCGCTGCTGGTGCAGGGCGAGATGGTCGCCGCCGGTATCGGAGAGGTCGCGGTCGTCGGCGGAGAGTCGACGGTCAACCGGCTCGACGCCGATGCGGCACGCCAGCTTCTGACCCGTCTCGTGCGCCCGACCGGCGTGCGGGCGCGCCTGTTCAGCGAAACCGGCGACCTTATGGGCGATTCGGAATTCCTGAGCGAAGCCGGCCGCATCCACAGCGTCCCGCTGCCGCCGCCCGAGGTGCCTGTCGTCGTCGAAGTCCCGTTCACCGACCGGCTGAGCGACTGGATTGCCCGGCAGCTATCGCGGGCCGACCGCTTTCCGGAGTATGTCGAGCGCCCCGCCGCCGCCGTCCGCGACTATCCCGAGGCCGCGAGCGCGTTGCGCGGCTTCAACGCCTCGGCGGTGCGTATCGCCGCCGATGGCCGCCTGATCCTGAGCGCCGCGGTGCCGGTGCAGCGCTACAAGCAGATACTGGGAGCTCTGATCCTGACCCGGGACAATCGCGCCATCGCCGCCTCCCTGCGACAGGTCCGCTACGACATGCTGACCATCGCCGCGGCGGCGCTCGGCATCACGGTGCTGCTCTCGCTCTATCTTGCCGGCACGATCACGCAGCCGATCGTGCGCCTGGCGCGCGCCGCCGACGAGGTGAGGCTGGCGCGCGAGAGCCGGCCGGAGATTCCCGACCTCGGCAAGCGTGGCGACGAGATCGGCGACCTCAACGACGCCCTGCGCTCGATGACCGATGCGCTCTGGCAACGCATCAACACCATCGAGAGTTTCGCCGCCGACGTGGCGCACGAACTCAAGAACCCCCTCACCTCCTTGCGTTCCGCCATCGAGATGGCCGCCAGGCCCGACCTCGACATGGAACGGCGCGACAAGCTGATGGCCATCGTCATGGATGACATCAACCGGCTGAACCGGCTGATCTCCGACATCTCGGACGCCTCGCGGCTCGACGCCGAACTGATGCGCGGCGAGGTCAAGCCCGTCGACCTGCACGGCCTGCTGGCAGACATGGCCGGACACTATGCGATCAGCGCCTCGCAGAAGGCCGGGGTCGAGGTCGATTTCCGGGTTGCCGCCAACCCACCTTTCGCCGCGCACGGCCACGACGGCCGCTATGGCCAGGTGTTTCGCAACGTCATCGACAATGCGTTGTCGTTCAGCCCGCCCGGATCGCGCCTCGTCGTCGAACTGGGACGCGCGCCGCGCGGCGGACCCTTCGTCGTCACGATCGACGACGAAGGGCCGGGCATCCCCGAGGAGAATCTCGAATCGATCTTCGAGCGTTTCTATTCGGAGCGTCCGATCGAGCATTTCGGCCAGCATTCCGGACTGGGCCTGTCGATCTGCCGGCAGATCATGGAAACCTACGGCGGCTCTATCGCCGCCACCAACCGCCGCGCGCCCGACGGAAAGATCCTGGGAGCGCGCTTCACGATCCGCGTTCCGGCCGCCAACGCCCGGAAATGACCGTGCTCGTGCATGCCACCTGCGTAGCGCTGCGGCCGCGCGGAACAGTGTCCGCCCGGGCGTGGCGGGCGGTACTGCTGCGCGGCCCCTCGGGCGCCGGCAAGTCCGACCTGGCGCTGCGCCTGATCGAGGCCGGCGGTCGCCTGGTGGCCGACGACCAGACCCGGATCGCCCGGCTCGGGCAGGTGTTGCTGGCTTCGCCTCCGGCTACCCTCGCCGGTCTGATGGAGGTGCGCGGCGTCGGAATCGTGAAACTGGCGGTCGGCCAGCTCCTGACGCAGGCACCGTTGTCGCTGGTGGTCGATCTGGTGCCGCCCGACGGCATCGAGCGGCTGCCCGAGCCGGCCGAAGAGGTACTACTGGGTGTCAACCTGCCCGTGCTTGCCTTGGCGCCATTCGAAGCTTCCGCGACGGCAAAGTTGCACCTTGCCTTGGCACGAATCGCCGCCGCATGATCACGGGCGATTCCACCATGCCAGACAGCCCTTCACCCTCGTTGCGTCCCGACGCGATCCTGCGCCGCCCGTTCGTCCTCGTAACGGGTCTGTCCGGCGCCGGCCGGATGACGGCGCTGAACGTGCTCGAGGACGTGGGCTACGTGGCGGTCGACAACATGCCCTTGCCGTTGCTCGGCGACCTGATGCGCTCGACCTCGAGCGGCTCCGGATCGGCCGCGCCGCCTCTCGCCTTCGGCGTCGATACCCGGACGTTCGGCTTCGACCCGCAGGAACTCATCGACCGCGTCCAGAAGCTCCGGCAACGCGCCGACCTCGATGTGAAGCTTCTGTTCCTCGAGTGCGACACCGAGGTGCTTCAGCGCCGCTATACCGAGTCGCGGCGTCCGCATCCGCTGGCGCCGGACCGGCCGGTGATGGACGGCATTGTCGAGGAACGCCGCCAGGTCGGCTGGATGCGCGATTCCGCCGACCTCGTGGTCGACACCTCGTCGCTGTCGCCGCATGGGCTGAAGCAGCTGCTGACCGGCCATTTCGCCCCGGGACCACGGGTCGGCACCCGCCTGTCGGTGATGTCGTTCTCGTTCCGCCGCGGCCTGCCGCGTGAGGCCGACCTCGTGTTCGATGCCCGGTTCCTGAAGAACCCGCACTACGAACCGACGCTGAAACCGCTGACCGGCCGTGACCCGGCGGTCGCGGCCTATGTCGCCACCGATCCCGACTACAAGCCCTTTGTCGAGCATCTGCAGGGCCTGATCGGCCCCCTGCTGCCGCGTTTTGACGCAGAGGGCAAAAGCTACCTGACCATCGCCATCGGCTGCACCGGCGGCCGCCATCGCTCCGTTGCCCTGGCCGAAGTGCTGGCAGACTGGTTGCGCCGCGCCGGCCGCTCGGTCACTCTCACCCACCGAGATGCCGAGGGGGCCGGGGGGCTGGGCGGCACAGGGTAAACCGGACGGGGTCGGATGATTGGTATCGTACTGGTGACCCACGGCAATCTGGCGCGCGAATTTCTGGCTGCGCTCGAGCATGTCGTTGGTCCACAGCAATGCGTCTCGACGGTGTGCATCGGCGCCGACGACGACATGGAAAAAAGGCGCGCCGAGATCTTGGAACGCGCCCGCGCCTGCGACACCGGCGACGGCGTCATCGTGCTGACCGACATGTTCGGAGGCACGCCCTCCAATCTCGCGATCTCGATCATGGAGCAGGCGCACATCGAGGTGCTGGCGGGCGTCAACCTGCCGATGCTGGTCAAGCTTGCCAGCGTCCGCACCCGGCCGATCGCCGAAGCCGTGCGCATGGCGCAGGAAGCCGGCCGCAAATACATCACCGTCGCCTCCCGCATCCTGGCGAAGGAAGCCTCGTGAGCGAAACCGCGTCGCAGGGTGCGGCGGACGCGGGTATTGGAGCGCTCCGCCGGACCCTCGGGATTGCCAACAAGCGCGGCCTGCATGCCCGGGCTGCCGCCAAGTTCGTGCGCACCGCCGGTCAGTTCGATTCGGCGATCCGAGTCGGCTTCAAGGGACAGGAAGTCTCGGGCCTGTCGATCATGGGACTGATGATGCTGAGTGCCGGAATCGGCAGCGAAATCGAGCTTGCCTGCTCGGGCCGGCAGGCCGTCGAGGCCATGGCTGCCCTTTCCGCCCTGGTCGAGGGCAAATTCGGCGAAGATTGAGCCGGCTGGTATCCCCGCATAAAGCGTCGGTTATCTGCCCATAAATTCTTGCTTATATGAGCATATGGCGCGTTGAGGCGGTGCCGGGCCGCTGATATGACACGCCCGCTTCCCCTCTCAGCCGCACTTCAGGAGCGCCACATGGCCCAGGATTACATCGTCAAGGATATCGGGCTCGCCGACTGGGGCCGCAAGGAACTCGACATGGCCGAGACCGAGATGCCCGGCCTGATGTCGATCCGCAAGGAATACGGCCCCAAGAAGCCGCTGAAGGGCGCGCGCATCGCGGGCTCGCTGCACATGACCATCCAGACCGGCGTGCTGATCGAGACGCTGAAGGCGCTGGGCGCCGACGTGCGCTGGGCTTCGTGCAACATCTACTCGACGCAGGACCATGCCGCGGCGGCCATCGCCAAGGCGGGTACCCCGGTTTTCGCGATCAAGGGCGAGAGCCTCGAGGAATACTGGGACTACACCCACAAGATCTTCGAGTGGGGCGACGGCGGCGAGCCGAACATGATCCTCGACGACGGCGGCGACGCCACCCTGCTGGTCCATCTCGGCGCGCGGGCGGAGAAGGATCCGACCCTGATCTCCAAGCCGACCAACGAAGAGGAAGAAGTCCTCTACAAGGTGATCGCCAAGACCAACAAGGAAAAGCCCGGCTGGTACGCCAAGCTCGGCGCCTCGATCAAGGGCGTGACCGAGGAGACGACCACGGGCGTGCACCGCCTCTACAACATGGCGAAGGAAGGCAAGCTCCTGTGGCCGGCCATCAACGTCAACGACTCGGTCACCAAGTCGAAGTTCGACAATCTCTACGGCTGCCGTGAATCGCTGGTCGACGGCATCCGCCGCGGCACCGACGTGATGATGTCGGGCAAGGTGGCGATGGTTGCGGGCTTCGGCGACGTCGGCAAGGGTTCGGCCGCCTCGCTGCGCCAGGCCGGCTGCCGCGTCATGGTCTCCGAAGTCGATCCGATCTGCGCCCTGCAGGCGGCGATGGAAGGCTACGAGGTCGTGACCATGGAAGATGCCGCGCCGCGCGCCGACATCTTCGTGACGGCCACCGGCAATGTCGACGTGCTGACGCTCGACCACATGAAGGCGATGAAGCACCGCGCCATCATCTGCAACATCGGCCACTTCGACAGCGAGATCCAGATCTCGAGCCTGCGCAATTTCAAGTGGCACAACGTGAAGCCGCAGGTCGACGAGGTCGAGTTCCCCGACGGCAAGCGCATCATCGTGCTGTCGGAAGGCCGCCTGGTGAACCTCGGCAACGCCACCGGCCATCCGAGCTTCGTGATGTCGGCCTCGTTCTCCAACCAGACGCTGGCCCAGATCGAGATCTGGACCAACCCCGGCAAGTACGAGAAGCAGGTCTACACGCTGCCCAAGTTCCTCGACGAGAAGGTGGCGGCACTGCACCTCGAGAAGGTCGGTGCCAAGCTGACCAAGCTCCGGCCCGACCAGGCCAAGTACATCGGCGTGCCCGAGGCCGGCCCGTTCAAGGGC
>CAMDOT010000201.1 GCA_945903635.1 Rhizobium sp. Q54
AGGCCGGCGCGCTCGACGGCGCTGATGTGCACGAAGGCATCGCTGCCGCCGTTATCGGGCTGGATGAAACCAAAGCCCTTCTGAATATTGAACCACTTCACGGTTCCCGTAGCCATGGGAGAACCCTTTCACAAACGTAGATATGCTTACCCGCAAATGTACACGGGCCGTCGAAGTCGCATTTATTTCGGGATTGAGTTGGGTGGCGCAGCGCCGACCTTGGGTCAGGGCATAGCCAATATCATCTTTCCGTGTATCGACGGTACGCATATGGGCGCTAAGTCAGGGCTTTGCAAGGGGTGATCTTTGGCCCTTTTGGCCCTTGCGCCGGGGCACCGCCGCCCTCATTTGCCCATTATAGCGGTGTTTCACCCCTGTTGAGACCCGAAAGACACACATGGATAGCGGACGGGATCTCCCCTCCTCGAATACCGCCCTCAGGCGCGCGGCGGCGGCGTTTGCCCGGCCGTTGCCCTGGCAGAGCGCGCTGCAGCTCCTGACCTCTTTTGGGCCGTTTCTCGCCGGGTGTGCGGCGATGTACCTGATCTTCCCGGTCTCGCCCTTCCTGACGCTGGCGCTCAGCCTGCCGACCGGCGCGTTGCTGGTCCGGATCTTCATCGTCCAGCACGATTGCGGCCATGGCTCGTTCTTCGGCTCGCGGGCGGCCAATACGACGGTCGGCTGGCTGTGCAGCCTCGTAACGCTCACGCCCTACGCCAACTGGGGCCGCCAGCACGCCGCCCATCATGCTAACTGGAACAATCTCGACCGCCGGAGCGCCGGCAGCGACATCTATTCGGCCTGCCTGACGGTGCGCGAGTATCTGGCGTTGACGCCATGGCGCCGATTTCTCTATCGCCTGCCGCGCCATCCGCTGATCGCCAACATCCTGTTGCCGCCACTCGTCTTTCTGCTGCTCTACCGCACCCCCTTCGATACGCCGCGCGACTGGGTACGCGAGCGCCGGTCCGTCCACCTCACCAATGCCGCCCTCGCTGTCCTGTTTGGTACACTCATGGCCCTGCTCGGCTGGCGCGAGGTGCTGCTGGTCCATCTGCCGATCATGGTTGTGGCCTCGATCCTGGGCGTCTGGCTTTTTTCGCTGCAGCACCGCTTCGAGACCTCGCGCTGGCTCAATCACGGCGACTGGAGCTTCGTCGAGGCGGCGCTCGAAGGCTCGTCGTACTTCCGCCTGCCTCCGGCGTTGCACTGGCTGACCGGCAACATCGGCTTCCACCATGTCCATCACCTCAATCCCAAGGTGCCGAACTACCGTCTCAGCGCCTGCCACGACGCCATCCAGGCGCTGCATCCCGTGCGGGCGCTCACCTTCCGCGGCGGCCTCGCCGCACCTTGCCTCACCTTGTGGGACGAAGATCGCGGACGGCTCGTGCGCTTCGCCGACGTCCTCGCCTGAATAAAACAGCGCGTTCATTGGACGCGCCTGCCTAAGCGGTGTACGTCTGACGGAAGAAACGATGCGCGCTTCCGCCTCAGATGCGATGCGCGCCGATGATGCCGGGCTTGAACGCCCGTCTTGTTCCCGATCCTCCAGATCCAGCAGACCGACGGCGACGCTATTTTGCGAACGCCGGCCTAGAGGCCATTCGACGGCCCCGAAAGGACTTCTCATGAAGCTACCCGAAAACACCAATGCCTATTTGTGGGGCGCCGCTGTCGGCGCCATTGCGCTCGCCGTCGTTGGCTTACGCTGGGGCGGCTGGGTGACCGGCGGCACCGCGACCAAGACTGCCGCGACCGCCGCAGCCGACGCCAAGGTGGCCGTCCTCGCCCCGATCTGTGCCGACCGCTTCCGCGCCCAGGGCGACTCCGCCGTCAAGATCGCCGAGCTCGCCAAGTCGAGCTCCTGGGATCGCGGCAATGTCGTCGAGAAGAGCGGCTTCGCCGTCATGCCCGGCAGCAAGACGTCGGACTCCGATGTCGCGCGCGCCTGCGCCGAACTCCTGGCCATCCCGACGACGCCCAAGACCTGAGCCAGAAGACCTGAGCTTTCCGTCTCGACCCTCCTCCGTGCCATAACGTCGGCACGGAACGGGGGAACGAGGCAATGAGCCAGACCGGCACCGGCTATCGGCCGGTCGACAAGGACTACTTCGGCCGACGCGGACTGCGCCGCTACGCCGGTGTCGCCTCGTTGTGGGCGCTGGGCGTGGGCGCCGTCATTTCCGGCCACTATTCCGGCTGGAACCTCGGCCTGCTGGCCGGCGGATGGGGCGGGTTCGTGCTCGCCGCCATCCTCGTCGCCGTCATGTATCTCTGCCTCGTGTTCTGCATCGCCGAGATGGGCGCGGCACTGCCGCACACCGGCGGCGCCTATTCCTTCGCCCGCGCCTCGATGGGGCCGTGGGGCGGCTTCATCACCGGCCTGTGCGAAAACGTCGAGTACGTGCTGACGCCCGCCGTCGTCGTCTCCTTTCTCGCGACATATCTCGCCGCCGTGTTCGAGACGCCGCCCGTTTGGCTGCCGCTCTACTGGATCGGCTGCTACGCCGTCTTCATCGTGCTGAATGTCTGGGGCGTGGAGCTCTCGTTCAAGGTCACCGTCGTCGTGACCTTGGCGGCGCTGGCCTGCCTCATCCTGTTCTGGATCACCGCGCTCCCCGTCGCCGACTTCCAGCGCTTCGCGCTCAACATCGGCGCCGGTCCCGACGGCAAACCGGTCGAGTTGCCCAATGGCGGCGGGCCTCTGCTGCCATTCGGCTTCTATGGCGCCCTGGCCGCAATGCCCTTCGCGGTCTGGCTGTTCCTCGCCATCGAACAGTTACCGCTCGCCGCCGAGGAGTCGCTCGACCCGCGCCGCGACATGCCACGCGGCATCATCGCGGCACTGCTCACGCTCTTCGTCTCGGCGGCACTCATCGTCTGGCTCAACCCCTCGGTCGGACCGGGCAGCTACAAACTCGCATCATCGGGCGAGCCGCTGCTCGACGGCTTTCGCGCTACCACGGGCAGCACTCTCGCCAAGGTGCTGGCACTGGTCGCCTGCATCGGCCTCGTGTCGAGTCTCCACACCATCCTGTTCGCCAAGGGCCGGCAGATCTATTCGCTGTCGCGCGCCGGCTATTTTCCGCGCTTCCTGTCGATCACCCATCCGCGCCACAAGACGCCGCACGTGGCCCTGCTCGCAGGCTCTGGTGTGGCGCTCGCGATCATGTTCACGCTGTGGTTCGGCATGGGCGCCGAAAGCGGAGGTGCCGCGATCCAGGGCATGCTGCTCAACATGGCGGTGGCGGGCGCCATGCTCTCCTATTTGGCACAGGCCGTAAGCTTCATCGTGCTGCGCCTAAAGCACCCCGGACTCGACCGCCCCTACCACTCTCCGCTGGGCATCGCCGGCGCCGTGGTGACGCTGTTGCTCTCGATACTGACGCTCGCCTTCCAGCTTCTCGATCCGGTGTTCGTGACGGGGGTGCTGGGCGTGGGCGTGTGGTTCGCCATCGGCATCGCCTGGTTCGCGGCTGTCGGCCGCCATCGCCTCGTGCTGGCACCAGAGGAGGCGTTCGCCCTCCAGGCGACCCTGGCCGCAGAAAGATCAGCGGGCGACTGACGCTGCCGCTTTTTCCGCGGCCGTCTCGCGGTCGCGTTCGGCCAGGCTCTGCGTCACCTGTTTGCGCAGGCGGTCGAGGTCGGGACCACGCAGCATGCCGCGCTTGGTTTCCGGATGATTGATCGGATTGACCGGCTTGCCGTCGCTCAGAAGCTCGAAATGCAGATGCGCGCCGGTCGAGCGGCCGGTGCTGCCGACGTAACCGATGACGTCGCCGCGCGACACGGTCGAACCCGCCCCGATACCGGGCGCGAAGCCCGCGAGATGGCCGTAGACCGTGGCCAGCTTGCCGGCATGGTCGATGCGGATCCAGTTGCCGTAACGGCCGTTGGGCCCGGCGCCGAACACGATGCCGTCGGCTGCGGCATGAACCGGCGTGCCGGCCGGTGCCACCAGATCGACGCCCTCGTGCATGAACAGCGAGCGCGGCGAGCGCGGTCCCTGCTGCCAGTTACCGTAGGACGCCGTTCCCGGCGGCCGGCCGTAGGTCGTCGATGTCGGCGGCCTGCCGTAGGACGACGCCCCTGCCGACGCCCAGAGCGGCGCCTCACCGGTGATGGTGCCCGGCTTCAACCCGGGCGGCAGCGTCGGCTGCGCGCGCAGCGGCCCACCCATCGCCCCGGACTTGCCGGCGGTTGGTGGCGGCGGCGGCTGGTCAAATGGATCGGCGCGCAGTCCGAAGCCCGACGAGATCGACACGACATCGAGCGGCAGGTTCATCAACGGCGGCGTGGCGGCCTGGCCGTTGGCCAGCCAGAAGCGCTCGACCTTGTCGCGCGTGCGGAAGCGATGAATGGCGACGGTGCCCTTGGCCGTCTTGAGCTCGGCCCACAGCACGCGGCCGATCCCGATCGGCGCGCCTGAAGAAGTGAAGGTCTGCTCGTAGCGGACATAAAAGCGGTCGCCATCGCGGACGTCACGCCCGAGGTCGAGCGAGGTGGCGAAGGCCTGCAGCGCCTCGAGCATCGCCGACGCCGGCACGCCTGCCGCCGTGGCCGAAGTCTCGAGGGAGCCCACAATGCTGCCGCTGACGGCGAGCTGGCGCGTGAACGGCAAGACCATTTGCAGCCATGCCGCCTCATTGTCGTCGCCCAGCAGACGCTCTTCGGCGGCGCGGGCATCGGCGCTACGCGTGTCGTCGGCAGTGGCCGCAGCCGCCGGGCAGAGCAACACCCCGGCCAGCGCCACGACAAGCGATGGCTTGTTCATGCGCAGGAGTTTACCGCAGTTGCGAGGGCCGCCGCCATACCGGCGTGTCCTGCCTCTGAATGGTCACGGTTGAACGGGCACGTTCCTGGAGGCAACCCTACTTCGTCGGCTTCCACGCCTTCGCGCGCCGCTCCGCCTCGGAGATTTGCGCAGTCGTCATGCGCTTGGCGAGCGTCGCCTTGTCCTTGATGGCCTGGTCGAGACGATCCTGATTCTTCACCGTGTAGCGCGAGATCGCCAGCGTCAGCCACTTGTAGCCCTCGATGTCGTCGTGCGGCGGCACGCCCTCGCCGAAGGCCAGCATGAATCCGATGTCGTTCTGCGCCCGGGCGTAGCCCTTGTTGGCAGCGAGCAGGTAGAGCCTCGCCGCCTCCTTGTGGTCACGCCGCACACCCTCGCCGCTCCAGTACATCGCGCCCAGCAGCGTCTCGGCCTCGGGATCGCCCTTGTTCGCCCAGACTTTCCAGATCCGCACCGCCGTCGCCATGTCCTTGCGCTCGTATGCGCCGGCCGCGGTGCGCATGTCGGCTTCCAGCGTCTGTGCCGAGGCAGGGTCGATGACACCGCCGAAGAGGAGTGTCGCGGCGATCGCCAGCAGCTTGAAGGTGTTCATCACACCATCCTATTGGTCGCCCGCGCGTTTTCAATCACGCTCTCCGAATCGCTGCGCGGCTGGCGAGAGCGGTTGCTCGACGAGCAGATGCGGAACGGGGTGCCGGTGGTCGTCACCTCGGTCGTCGGCCCGGCGAAGCCTCGCGCCTCAGTTGCTGTTCACGATGCGCTTGACGACGAAGTTCCGGCCCTCGCGTTCGACCTCGAAGCGCACCTTGTCGCCGGGCGTGAGGCTGGTCAGCAACGCGGCATCCTGGACTGCGAAGTTCTTGGTGCCGCCTTCCAGCAGGAGCTGCGGGATCGGCGGATATTCGATGGTGATCTTGCCGGCGGTGCGGTCGACGGCGACGACGCGACCCGACGCAAGCGGTCCGCTCGGCGGGATCTGCACGGAGCCGGAGGCCTCATCCTCATGATAGGGCCAGGGATCAACCATCGTTTCCGCCGCCGCGACCGACCAGGCCGCACCGATCGCTGCAGCCAGCGTGAATATTCCGAGCATCTTTTTATGGGACATTGTCATCTCTCCGTAACCCCATCTGGGAACTTCCGGATCGATTGCTAGGGGTTTCGCGGAAGTGACTGCGGCACGCCGCCTCACATCTTCGAGAGCAAGCCAGGACTCGAAGGTGTCATTCGGGGGAGATGGCCAGCCTCGGCGCCGAGACTGAGGCCGTGACTCCCGCAGCGCTCACCACCTCCCTGCGGAAGGAAGACGCGGAGATCGAGGAACTTGCGAAGAGCGGGCTATTGAAGGCGGAGTACGTCACTCCGCGCAGGCGTCACCGCTTCGGGACGAGCTTGTATCGGCAAGCGACCTTCGAATCGAATATCTCGAGATCGCGCGTCTTCGCATTTCCCGAAATTTCGAGTGAAGCCCCGCCGGGCGACTTGAAGTCGAGGTTGACCGCTCCGTCGCCGGCCACCGTCGTAACGAACAGCGGGCCGTTGACGTTATGTCCCATGAACGTCGTGCCGACGAGCTCGAACTTGTAGCGATTGTGATGATCCGGGCATCCGGTCGCCGACTTGGCGGGGAGCAGCAGGTTGTTCGCTTCCCATGTTGCCGCTTCGGCTGATCCGGCCGCACCGATCGTGGCGACCAGTGGCAGTATCCAGGCCATTTTCATCGAGCGTCTCCTCAAAGTCGTGGCGGCCACGAAGCCGCGTCAGGAGTATGGGCACCGAAAAAATGACGTCCAACGCACGACCGCCCAAAATGGGCGGTCGGCTTGCGGCGAGCGAGTCATGCCGCACAGGCGTCCCGGACACACCCGCGCAGCCAGCGATGCGCCGGATCGGCATCCAGACGGGGGTGCCAGAGCAGGGAAACCGTGATCTTCGGCAGGGAGACCGGAAGAGTAAAACTGTGCATGCCGGCGCGCAGGTTTCCGCTGTGTCGTTCGGGGACGCTGGCGATCAGGTCGGAACCCCGGGCCAGCGCCAGCGCGGTCGAAAAGCCGCCGACAATGGCGACGACGCAGCGTTCCAACCCGAACGGCTTCAAGGCTTCATCGATCGGCCCCCTATCGAGCCCCCGCCGCGAAACAGCGATGTGCCGGCCGGCTGCATATCGGGCGGGCGTCATCCTGCCCTTGCCGAGCGGATGCCCCTTCCGTACGACGCCGATGAAGCGATCCCGGAACAGTGCCTGTGCCCGCAGCTCCGGCGCCGTCGTCTCGCCCACGACGCCAGTTTCCAGATCGACAGTCGCGTCGCGAAGAGGCGTGCTGTCCTTGTCCGGCTTCGGCACGAAGCAGAGTCGCACGCCCGGTGCTTCCTCGGCGAGGCGTGCAATGAGGTCCGGTCCGAAGTTCTCGACGAAGCCTTCGCTGGTCCGCAGCGTAAAAGTACGGACAAGCTGCTTGAGATCGGGCTTCTCGGCGGGGCGCAGAACCGCTTCTCCGTCCTGCACGAGCACGCTCACCCGTTGGCGGAGTTCGAGCGCGCGCGGCGTGGGAACGAGACCACGCCCGGCCCTGACCAGCAGCGGATCTCCCGTCGCCAACCGCAGGCGCGCCAGCGCCCGGCTCATCGCTGACGGGCTGAGCCGCAAGCGCCTCGCTGCGCGCGCGACGCTGCCTTCGGCAAGCAGCACATCGAGCGTGACGAGCAGGTTGAGATCGGGTTTCGACATACCGATCTCTAGCACCATTCGCGAGTGATATGGCGTCAAACGCACGAATAAAGTGCAAATCGTGCATGTACCGCCATGCTGAGAAAGCGCCCACAAGGAAGCTCGCTTCGAATCTGACAATCTCTCCTGAGGAGAACGGGCTATGGATGAAAGTTTCTGGCATCGAAAATGGGAACGGAACGAAATCGCGTTTCACGAACGCGAAGCCAACCCCTTCTTGGCGATATACTTCAGGAACCTCTTCCTGGCCGAGGGCAGCCGGGTGTTTCTGCCGCTGTGCGGCAAGACACTCGATGTTCATTGGTTGCTGTCGCATGGCTATCGCGTTGCCGGCGCTGAGTTGAGCAAGATCGCCATCGAGCAGTTGTTCTCGGGCCTCGGCGTCGAACCAACCGTGACGACAATGGGCCACCTCGACCGGTACAGCTCGGCCAACATCGACATCTTTGTCGGCGACATCTTCGGCCTGTCCCGCGACATCCTCGGCAAGGTCGACGCGATCTACGACAGGGCCGCTTTGGTGGCTCTTCCCCAAGCCATGCGGGATCGATACGCGGCACACCTGATCGGGATCACCGATCGGGCGACGCAATTGCTGATTACCTACGACTACGACCAACGCCTTGTCGACGGACCGCCGTTTGCCGTCAGCGACGGAGAAGTCAGACGGCAATACCAGGGAAGCTACGACCTGAAGCTGCTCGCGAGCGCGGACGTCAAGGGCGGGCTGAAGGGAAAGTATGCGGCAGCAGAGCATGTCTGGCTGCTGACGAAGAAAGGACCTTGACCGTCATCATCTGCGAAACCAGGCCGTCCGACGGGGGTTGATCGGTGTCGGCGGCTTGGCCTAACGTATGTGTGGAAGCGGGATCGAGAGGTGGTCCGTCAGAGACCCCACGCCGCTCCGGGAAGGAAACGACAGATGGGATCGCGCACCCGCGGCGCCGGTCGGGGTGTGCGCTGAATGCCCACCGATGATCGCGCGCAATCGTCTGCAGTACTGCTGCGTCGGGCCGACCGGGTCCTGTCGCACGCCGAAGACAGCCTCAACCTGATCGCGGCCTTCGCGATCTTCTTCCTGATGTTCGTGGGCGTGGCGCAGATCGTCGGCCGCACCGTCTTCGACTTCGCCATTTACGGCTACATCGACTGGATCGAGCAGGCCTCGGTGCTGTTCGCCTTCCTGGGGATCGCCTACGCCCAGCGCCTGGGCAGCCACATCGGGATGGACCTGACGATGGGCTGGCGGCCCGCAAGACGCTGGAAAATCGAGCTGTTCGGCGTCGCAATGGCCTTGGCCATCATCACCGTGCTGATCTACGCCAGCTTCACCAATTTCCTGCGGGCCTATTCGATCGGCGATTCGACCATGGACATCAAGCTGCCGACCTGGCCCGCCAAGCTGATGGTGCCGCTGGCGCTTTCCGTACTGTGGCTACGCCTTTCGCTCCAGATTTGCGGCTACGTGCGGATGATTGCCCATCCGGACGCCGAGCCCGTGGCGGTTCCGAAGCTCATCACCATCGAGACCCAGGTGCAGGACGAGATCGCCGAAGTCCTCGGCAAGCAGGACGTGCGATGATCGAACTCAGTCCCCTCACCGTCGGCTGCATCGGCGTGGTCGTCCTGCTGGCCTTGTGCTTCGCGGGCGTCCGCTTCGCCTTCGCCGGCGCGATCACCGGCACGGCGGGCCTGGTCTGGCTGATCGGCTGGGATGCCGGCATCCGCACCGCCGGCATCGCGCCCTACACGTCGGGCGCCAACTACACGCTGTCGGTCCTGCCGATGTTCATCCTGATCGGCTACCTGGCCTACTACGCCGGCATCACCCAGAGCGCCTTCGAGGCGGCGCGGCGATGGTTCGGCTGGCTGCCGGGCGGTCTCGCCACCGGCACCGTCTTCGCGGTCGCGGGCTTCTCGGCGGTCTCAGGTGCCAGCAGTGCGGCCGCCGCCGTTTTCGCCAAGGTGGCGATCCCCGAGATGCTGCGCGCGAAGTACGACAAGCGGCTGGCCGCGGGCGTCTGCGCCGCCGGCGCCACGCTCGATTCGCTGATCCCGCCCAGCACGCTGCTCGTGGTCTATGGCATCATCACCGAGCAGTCGATCGGCAAGCTGCTGATTGCCGGCTTCATCCCCGGCATCGTGTCGGCGTTCGTCTATGCCCTGATCATCACCTGGCGCTGCTGGCGGCAGCCCGAGCTCGGCCCGCGCATCACCGGTTACACCTGGCCGCAGCGTTTCCAGTCGCTGCCCAGCACCTCGCCGATCTTCCTGGTCATCCTGATCATCTTCCTCAGCATGTACTTCGGCTGGGCGACGCCCACCGAGGCCGGCGCGCTCGGCGCCTTTTCCGTGTTGGCCTTCGCGCTCAAGCACGGCATCAAGCGCGGTGAGCTCCGCCAGTGCCTGCTCGATTCGGCCAAGCTCACCGTGATGATCTTCACGGTGATCTGGGGCGTGCTGATCTTCGTGCGTTTCCTCGGCTTCTCGGGCATGCCGGAGGAGGTCGCGCGCTGGGTAACCGACCTCAACCTGCCGCCGCTCGCGATCCTGCTCACAATCTACGTCCTGTATTTCATCCTCGGCACGGTGCTCGAGGGCATCGGCATGTTCCTGCTGACGCTGCCCGTGGTGTTCCCGGTGGTCATGTCGCTGGGCTACGACCCGATCTGGTTCGGCATCGTTCTCGTCAAGCTTTCCGGCATCGCCTCGCTGTCGCCGCCGGTCGGGCTGGTGGTGTTCGTGGTCAACGGCGTGCGGCCCGACATTCCCGTGCGCGACATCTTCAAGGGCGTCTGGCCGTTCATCTTCGCCGACATCATCACGCTGGCCGTGCTGACCGCGTTCCCCGAGATCGTCACCTTCATCGTCGAAACCGCAGACTGAGCTGGGAGAAGTCATCATGAATCGTGTAACGAAACGTGCGTTTCTGCTGTCGATCGGCCTCGGCTTCGGCCTGTCGGCCGCGGTCCCGGCCAATGCCGCCGACAAGGTCACCTGGACCTGGTCGCTCTACGGCCCGCCGCGCGCGGTGACCGTGACCTTCGAGCACCTTGCCAAGGTCGCCAAGGAGAAGAGCGGCGGCAACTTCATCATCAACCTCAGGTATAACGAGCAGCTCGGCGAGGCGAAGGACTTCCTCGACGGGATCAAGGTCGACTCCTTCCAGGGCGCCTTCGTCGCCTATTCCTACGCGCCGGCGAAGACGCCGCTGCAGGGTGTTCTCGACATGCCGTTCCTGCCGATCCCCGACCTGGTGGCACAGGCGAAGGTGTTGGACGCCTACCAGGCCTGGAAGCC
>CAMDOT010000202.1 GCA_945903635.1 Rhizobium sp. Q54
TCGTCTCCACGACCAGCATTCCAATCTCGGCTCCCATGACCAAATGGAAGCCAGTGTGGATCAGGGCCGGGGTCCCGATTGGATGCCGATCACCCCTAAAACGGGGTCCTTATTCCATGCCGAAACACATTGGTTTTCGGTGGTCGGCAGCGCGCCATGCAATCCGGGGTCCCCATTGGGCGATCGGGCAGGGACGGGCGAAAATAATATAACTCACTGAATTTATTATGATTTATCTGTTCTGGCCGCCACCGGCATGCGACATATCGGCGTGGGCACGGCGGGGGTGGCTGTGCAAACACGGTTTCCGAGATATAAATGTTGAAAGCGACATGGGGCGAAACGCGCCAGCCGGACTTCGCGATCACGGTCGACACAACGACCGGTTCTGGTCTGGTATAACGTATAAGTGATAAGGGAGGAGTTCATGTTGTTGAAATCGCTCAAGTCGATCGCGTTGGGCACAGTCACACTGCTGTGTGCCGCCCATCTGTCCGTTGCGCATGCGCAGTGGGAGCCGACCCGCACGGTGGAGATCATCGTGCCGGCAGGACCTGGCGGCGGCGCCGACCAGATGGCGCGCGTGGTCCAAGGCATCGTGACCAAACACAACCTGATGAAGCAGTCGATGGTTGTGATCAACAAGGCCGGCGGCGCCGGCGGCGAAGGCTTCCTTGAGGTCAAGGGCGCGCGCGCCAACCCACACAAGCTGATCATCACTCTCTCGAATCTTTTCACCACGCCGCTCGCGACCGGCATTCCCTTCAGTTGGAAGGATCTGACGCCGGTTGCCATGCTGGCGCTCGACGAGTTCGTGCTGTGGGTGAACGCCGAGACGCCGTACCAGAGCGTCAAGGACTACATCGCCGCGGTGAAGGCTGCGCCTCCCGGTCAGTTCAAGATGGGCGGCACCGGCTCGAAACAGGAAGACCAGATCATCACCGTCGCAATAGAGAAAGCGGCCGGCGTCAAGTTCACCTACATTCCGTTCCGCGGCGGCGGCGAGGTGGCGGTGCAACTCGTCGGCAACCACGTCAACTCGACAGTCAACAATCCGATCGAGGCTGTCGCGCAGTGGCGTGCCGACAAGGTCCGGCCGCTCTGCGTGTTCGACGGCAAGACGCTCGAGTACAAAGACAAGGTGGCCGGCGAGAAGTCGTGGGCCGATATCCCGACCTGCAAGTCGCAGGGGCTCGACATGGAATACCTGATGCTGCGCGGCTTCTTCATGCCGGCAGGCGTCACCAAGCCGCAGACCGACTACTACGTCGAACTGTTCAAGAAGGTCCGCGAAACCCCCGAATGGAGGGATCTGATGAAGAACGGCGCGTTCAATCAATCCTTCATGGTGGGCGCGGAATACGCCAAGTGGGTGGAGAACGAAGAGAAACGCCACCAGGCCCTGATGAAGGAAGCCGGCTTCCTCGCCGGAAACTGATGATGGTACGGCCCTGCCGCCGGCGGATCGGTTCCGCCGGCGGCAGCGCATGTGCTTCGTGTGTGTCTGAGCGTGCAGGTTCTAGGGTGTTGGGGTGCAGGTGTCATGAGTGAAGCGTCGCAGGGAACCGGTCGCGGACCGTCCCACCGTTACGTCGAGGTTGGCGTTGCCATAGCCACGGCGCTGTTCGCCATCATCGTTATGATCGGCAGTCTCCAGGTCGGCATCACCTGGGGCGTCGAGGGGCCGCGGGCCGGCTTCTTCCCGTTCTACGTCGGGTTGTTCATCCTGATTTCGAGCGGGTTCAATCTGTACGCAGGCTTTACCGAGTATTCGCCGAGCAAGCTGTTCGCAGAATGGGGACAGTTGCGATCGGTGATGTCGGTGGTGATCCCCACCACGGTCTACGTGCTGGCGATGCCGTATGTCGGCATCTACCTCTCGTCATTCGTGCTGATCGCATTGTTCATGAAGTGGCTCGGCCGCTATCCGTGGGGCCTTACGCTCTCCATCGCGATCTGCGTGCCGCTGCTGACGTATTTCATGTTCGAGAAATGGTTCCTGGTCCCGCTGCCGAAGGGGCCGATCGAGGACATGCTGGGACTGTAGGCGCAAGCGGTTCGGGCGCCGCGCAAACAAAACAAACGCTCGAAACTGGGGTCGGAAAAAGTTCGGGGACGCGTAAATGGAAGAGCTTGCCAATCTGATGCACGGCTTCGGCGTCGCGCTTCAGCCATTCAATATCGGCGTGATGGTCCTGGGCATCGTGCTCGGCGTTCTGATCGGAGTGCTGCCGGGCCTTGGCGGTGCTAACGGCATCGCGATCCTTCTGCCGCTCACCTTCAGCATGCCACCGACCTCCGCGATCATCATGCTGTCGTGCATCTATTGGGGCGCGCTGTTCGGCGGCGCCATCACCTCGATTCTGTTCAATATACCGGGCGAACCATGGTCGGTGGCGACCACGTTCGACGGCCATCCGATGGCGCAGCAGGGCAAGGCCGGCGAGGCGTTGACCGCGGCGTTCACCTCTTCGTTTGTCGGCGCGCTGTTCGCCGTCATCATGATTACGCTGGTGGCCCCGCTGGTCGCGAAGTTCGCGCTGCAATTCGGACCTGCGGAGAAGTTCGCGGTGTTCTTCCTGGCATTCTGCAGCTTCATCGGCATGGGCAAGGAGCCGCCGTTCAAGACCCTTGTATCGATGATGATCGGCTTTGCGCTCGCGGCGGTCGGCCTCGACAGCGTCACCGGTCAATTGCGGTTGACCTTCGGCTTCACCGAAATGCTCACCGGCTTCGACTTCCTGATCGCCGTGATCGGTCTGTTCGGCATCGGCGAGATCCTGCTCACCATGGAAGAGGGCCTCGCCTTCAAGGGCAAGGCCGCCGGCATCAACCCCAGGGTGGTATGGGAGACCTGGAAGACGCTGCCGCGATTCTGGATGACCTCGCTGCGCTCCTGCATCATCGGCTGCTGGATGGGCATATCGCCCGCCGGCGCCACGCCGGCCTCGTTCATGAGCTACGGCATCGCCAAACGCGCATCCAAGAACGGCGCCAATTTCGGCAAGGGCGAGATCGAGGGCGTGGTCGCGCCGGAAACCGCCGCCCATGCGGCCGGCACCTCGGCGCTGCTGCCGATGCTGTCGCTCGGCGTGCCCGGCTCGCCGACGGCGGCCGTGCTGCTCGGCGGCCTGCTGATCTGGGGCCTGCAGCCAGGACCGCTGCTGTTCGTGGAGCAGAAGGAATTCGTCTGGGGCCTGATCGCCAGCATGTATCTCGGCAATCTCGTTGGCCTCATCATCGTTCTGACGATGGTGCCGTTCTTCGCCGCCATCCTTCGCATTCCATTCAGCATCATCGCGCCGATCATCCTGGTGGTCTGCGCCATCGGCGCCTACACCGTGCACAATTCGACCTTCGACGTCGTGCTGATGCTGGTGTTCGGCGTGATCGGCTACATCCTGAAAAAGTGCAACTATCCGCTTGCGCCGATGGTCCTGGCGATCGTGCTCGGCGATAAGGCGGAGGAGGCGTTCCGTCAGTCGCTGCTTGGCTCGCAGGGCAGCCTGGGCATCTTTGTGTCGAATGGGCTGGTGGGCAGCATCATGTTCCTGGGTTTGGTGGCCCTGCTTTGGCCCGTCATCGCCGATGGCTGGACCAAGCTGCGCACGCGAACGGCGGCCTGACGGGGGCAAGCAATGGCCAAGTTTTGCTCGCCAGCGTTGCGTGCCCGTGACCTGTGGAATAATGTATTTTTGTGATGAGTGACAACCGCACCATGCGTCCCGCCAATCTGGCGTCAGCCTCACTGCCTGCTGATACGCCGCGCTTGGCGATTGATCCGATCGACACCTCGTTCAGCTTCAAGAACAAGGCCTATATCGCATTGAAGAACGTCATCGTGTCGATGGATGTCTACCGCAACCGCCAGGACATCCGTCTCGATGAGCGTCAGCTCGCCCAGGATTTCGGCGTCAGCCGCACGCCGGTGCGCGAGGCCATGGCCCAGCTCGAACGCGAAGGCTTCGTCCGCTCGGTGCCGCGCCGCGGCATCTATGTGGTTCGCAAGACCCGCAGCGAGGTGATCGAGATGATCACCGCCTGGGCCGCGCTCGAAAGCATGGCCGCGCGCCTGATCACCGAGAATGCCATCGATCCCGACATCGCCTCGCTGCGGCGCATGTTCTCGACCTTCGAGGACGGCACGGTGCGGGCGCACCTCGACGAGTATTCCGAGGTCAACATCCAGTTCCACCAGACCATCATCCGCATGAGTCAGAATCATGTGCTGATCAACATGGCGGAGAACCTGTTCACCCACATGCGGATGATCCGGCGCAAGACCATCGGCGAGAAGGATCGCGCCGACAAATCGATCCGCGATCACATGAACATCATCGAAGCACTGGAAGCGCGCGACACCGAGCGCGCCGAGGATCTGGTGCGCAACCACGCGCTCGGCCTGGCCGATCACGTGGCGCGCTACGCCGACTATTTGGACTAATCGGACTTCATCGAGGCCGCGCGGCGGAAACGCGCGCAGCTTTATAGCTTACGGGAGAGCACAATGTCGGACGCCGCAACCAAGCCGAAGCCCGCGACCGCGGAAGCAGAGCGCGAGCTGACGGATGGCTTCAACCTCATCATCGACGCGCTGAAGCTCAACGGCCTCAACACGATCTACGGCGTGCCCGGCATCCCGATCACGGACTTCGGCCGCATGGCGCAGGCCGCCGGCATCCGCGTCCTGTCGTTCCGCCATGAGCAGAACGCCGGCTATGCGGCGTCCATCGCGGGCTTCCTGACCAAGAAGCCCGGCGTCTGCCTTACGGTGTCGGCGCCCGGCTTTCTCAACGGCCTCACCGCGCTCGCCCACGCCACCACCAACTGCTTTCCGATGATCCTGATTTCGGGCTCCTCCGAGCGCGAGATCGTTGACCTGCAGCAGGGCGATTACGAGGAGATGGACCAGCTCGCCATCGCGAAGCCGCTCTGCAAGGCCGCGTTCCGCGTCCTGCACGCGCAGGACATCGGCATCGGCGTGGCGCGCGCGATCCGCGCGGCCGTCTCGGGACGTCCGGGCGGCGTCTATCTCGACCTGCCGGCCAAGCTTTTCGGTCAGGTGATGGATGCGGCGGCGGGACAGAAGTCACTGGTCAAGGTGATCGACGCGGCGCCGGCGCAGATTCCTGCTCCCGATGCGATCAAGCGCGCGCTCGACGTGCTGAAGGGCGCCAAGCGCCCCCTGATCATCCTGGGCAAGGGCGCGGCCTACGCTCAGGCCGATGACGCGATCCGCGCCTTTGTCGAAAAGAGCGGCGTTCCGTTCCTGCCGATGAGCATGGGCAAGGGCCTGCTGCCCGACACGCATCCGCAATGTGCGGGCGCTGCGCGCTCGACGGTGCTGGCGCAATCCGACGTGGTGATGTTGATCGGCGCCCGCCTGAACTGGCTGCTGTCGCACGGCAA
Organism: Rhizobium sp. Q54; assembly: GCA_945903635.1. Classification (GTDB taxonomy): domain Bacteria; phylum Pseudomonadota; class Alphaproteobacteria; order Reyranellales; family Reyranellaceae; genus Reyranella. The sequence continues at coordinate 5,410 of CAMDOT010000202.1, forward strand.
GGGCAAGGCCTGGGGCACGGAACCGAAGAAATTCATCCAGGTCGACATCGAGCCCAAGGAGATGGACTCGAACGTCGAGATCGTCGCTCCCGTGGTCGGCGACATCGGCTCCTGCGTATCGGCCCTGCTTCAGGGCATGGGCGGCGCCTGGCCAGCCGCGCCGGCCGACTGGGTCAAGACCGTTACATCGAAGCGTGACGAGAACGTCGCCAAGATGGCGCCGCGGCTGATGAACAACAACTCGCCGATGGACTATCACGGCGCGCTCGGCGTGCTGCGCACCGTCATCAAGGAGCGGCCGGACGCCATCCTGGTCAACGAAGGCGCCAACACGCTCGATCTCGCGCGCGGCATCATCGACATGTATCAGCCGCGCAAGCGCCTCGACGTCGGCACCTGGGGCATCATGGGCATCGGCATGGGCTACGCCATCGCCGCCGCTATCGAGACCGGCAAGCCGGTGCTTTGCGTGGAGGGCGACAGCGCGTTCGGTTTCTCCGGGATGGAGGTCGAGACGATCTGCCGGTACAAGCTGCCGGTCTGCATCGTAATCTTCAACAACGACGGCATTTACCGCGGCACCGACGTCAACTCCGTCAGCGACGATCCAGCGCCGACCGTGTTCGTCAAGGGCTCGCGCTACGACAAGATGATCGAGGCCTTCGGCGGCGTCGGCGTCAATGCGACCTCACCTGACGAGCTGAAGCGCGCTGTCAACGCCGCGATGGACTCCGGCAAGCCGACACTCATCAATGCGGTGCTTGATCCGGCGGCCGGCAGCGAGAGCGGCCGCATCGGCAATCTCAATCCGCAAAGCGTGTTGAAGAAGAAATGATTCACTGCTGTCGTCCCCCGCGAAGGCGGGGGACCCAGCGTTTAGTACAGAGCTGGATGCCCCGCCTTCGCGGGGCATGACAGCGGAGAAAGACGAGAGGGGCATACCGATGGCAGTCCGGAAGAAGGCCAAGCCTGCGAAAGGAAAAGCGAAGACCAAAGCGGCCTCCAAGAAGGTCGTGGCGCTGAAGTCCAAGAAACCCGCAGCTAAGCCTGCGGCGAAAGCCAAGGCAGGCAATGGCCTGCCCAGGCCGAGCAGCAAGCCGTTCGGCCAGGCCGGAAAAGCGCTGGAAGGCGTGAAGATCCTCGACTTCACCCACGTACAGTCCGGTCCGACCTGCACGCAGCTTCTCGCCTACATGGGCGCCGACTGCATCAAGGTCGAGCGGCCGGGCGTCGGCGACATCACGCGCGGGCAGTTGCGCGACGTGAAAGGCGCGGACAGCCTCTATTTCACGATGCTCAACGCCAACAAGCGCTCGATCACGATCGATTCCAAGCATCCCAAGGGCAAGGACATCCTCAACCGGCTGATCAAGCACTGCGACGTGCTGGTGGAGAACTTCGCGCCCGGCGCGCTCGACCGCATGGGCCTGACTTGGGAGTACATCCACAAGCTCAACCCGCGGATGATCGTGGCGTCGGTGAAGGGCTTCGGTCCCGGGCCCTACGAGGACTGCAAGGTCTATGAGAACGTCGCGCAATGCACCGGCGGCGCGGCCTCCACCACCGGCTTCCGCGAGGGGCCGCCGGTCGTCACCGGCGCGCAGATCGGCGATTCCGGCACCGGCCTGCATCTGGCGTTCGGCATCGTTACCGCGCTCTATCAGCGCAACCGCACCGGCCGCGGCCAGAAGGTGTTCGCGGCGATGCAGGACGGCGTGCTCAATCTTGCGCGCGTCAAGCTTCGCGACCAGCAGCGCCTCGCGCACGGTCCGCTCACCGAGTACAGTCAGTACGGCGAGGGCGTCCCGTTCGGCAGTGCGGTGCCGCGCGCCGGCAACGATTCCGGCGGCGGCCAGCCGGGCTGGATTCTCAAGTGCAAGGGCTGGGAGACCGATCCCGACGCCTACATCTATTTCATCACCCAGGCCCCGGTGTGGGAGGCGATCTGCGATCTGATCGGCAAGCCCGAATGGAAGACCGATCCTGACTACGCCAAGCCGCCGGCGCGTCTGCCACGGTTGAAATCGATCTTCGCCACCATCGAAGAATGGACCATGACCAAGACCAAGTTCGAGGTCATGGATCTTTGCAACGCGGTCGACATTCCGGTCGGGCCGATCTTGTCGATGAAGGAGATCGCCGAGGAGAAGTCGCTGCGCGACACCGGCACCGTGGTCGAAGTCGACCATCCGACGCGCGGCAAGTATCTGACCGTCGGCAATCCGGTGAAGATGTCGGACTCGGTCACCGAGGTGAAACGCTCGCCGCTGCTTGGCGAGCACACCGACGAAATCCTCACCAAGGTCCTGGGCTACACGGCTAAAGAGGTCGAGGAGATCAAGGGATCGGGCGCGATCACACCGCCGCAGAAGCCTGAGGCGGCGGCGGCTTAGAAGACTCCGCTCCCCGCAAGGGGAGAGGCCAGGTGAGGGGGCATTTCCGCAGGTTGCGTATCGTGGAGATGCCCCCCTCACACTAGCAATGATTGTCGTCCTGGCTTTTCGCGGGACGAAAGCGAAGTTCGGGGAGGTTCGTATGCGTATCGTGGTCCACGGCCAGCAGGCCTTCGGCAAGGCCGTGCTCGAGGCGCTGCTCAAGCGCGGCGAGAACGTGGTCGCCGTCTATGTGGCGCCCGAGAAAGAAGGCCAGAAGGCCGACCCGCTGAAGGAAGCCGCGATTGCGGCCAAGCTGCCGGTCTATCAGCCCGCGTCCTATCGCAAGCCGGAAGTGTGGGAGGAATTCAAGGCGCTCAAGCCCGATCTCCAGGTCATGGCGTTCGTCACGCTGTTCGTGCCCGAGGAATTCCTCAACATCCCGACCAAGGGCTCGATCCAGTATCACCCCTCGCTGCTGCCGGCCTATCGCGGCCCGAGCGCGATCAACTGGCCGATCATCAAGGGCGAAAAGGAAACCGGATTGTCGATCTTCTGGCCGGACAACGGCCTCGACACCGGCGACGTGCTGCTCACCAAGACCACGCCGGTCAGCGACACCGACACGCTCGGCACCGTCTACTTCGACCGGTTGTTTCCGCTCGGCGTCGAGGCCATGATGGAATCGGTCGATCTGGTGAAGGCCGGCAAGGCGCCGCGCATCAAGCAGGACGAGTCCAAGGCGACCTACGAAGGCCGCTGCGGCGCCGATCATGCGCACATCGATTGGGGCCGGCCGTGGGAGCAGATCGACCGGCTGATCCGCGGCTGCAATCCGGCGCCCGGTGCCTGGTGCACGCTCGACGGCAAGCAGCTCAAGATTTTCGATGCCAAGCCGATCCCCGCGAAGGATCCCAAGGGCATCGCCGGCAAAATGGGCGAGATCGTCGCGGTCGAAGCCGACGGCTTCACCGTGGTCTGCGCCGACGGTCGCTTCAAGGTCACCCGCGTGCAGCCCGCCGACGGCAAGAAGATCGAAGCCGGCGAATGGGCAAAGTCCGCCGGTCTCGCCACGGGTGCGAGGTTCACATGACTTTTTCCCCGTCATGGCCGGGCTTGTCCCGGCCATCCACGTCTTTCTCTGACGCCAAGACGTGGATGCCCGGCACAAGGCCGGGCATGACGGACTCGGAAATCCTGCACTTCTCCGTTTCCCTTTTCATTCCATAGGTCAAACCGCCATGCCCGCCTCGCAGCACCAGTCGCCCAAGTCCGACATCGACATTTCGCAGGCCGCCACCAAGCGGCGCATCCTCGACATCGCCAAGGAAAAGCTCGGCATCGAGGCGGAGAACCTCGATCCCTATGGCCACTACAAGGCCAAGGTGTCGATGGACTACGTCAAGTCGCTCAAGAACAAGAAGAACGGCAAGCTTATCCTGGTGACGGCGATCTCGCCGACCCCGGCGGGCGAGGGCAAGACCACCACCACTGTCGGTCTCACCGACGCGCTCAACCACATCGGCAAGAAAGCGATGCTCTGCCTGCGCGAGCCGTCGCTCGGCCCGTCGTTCGGCATGAAGGGCGGCGCAGCCGGCGGCGGCTATGCCCAGGTCATTCCGATGGAGGACATCAACCTCCACTTCACCGGCGACTTCCACGCCATCACATCGGCGCACAACCTGCTCTCGGCGCTGATCGACAACCACATCTACTGGGGAAATTCTCTCGGGATCGATAGCAGGCGCGTGGTCTGGCGCCGCGTGATGGATATGAACGACCGCGCGTTGCGCGAGATCGTCTGCTCGCTCGGCGGCGTCGCCAACGGCTATCCGCGCGAGGCCGGCTTCGACATCACGGTGGCGTCGGAGGTCATGGCGATCTTCTGTCTCGCCAACGATCTCGACGACCTGAAGGAGCGGCTCGGCAACATCATCGTCGCCTACACCTGCGACCGCAAACCGGTACGCGCCCGCGACGTCAAGGCGCACGGCGCGATGGCGGCGCTGCTCAAGGAGGCGATCGCGCCGAACCTGGTGCAGACGCTGGAAGGCACACCCGCCTTTATCCACGGCGGCCCGTTCGCCAACATCGCGCACGGCTGCAACTCGGTGGTCGCCACCTCGACGGCGCTCAAGCTCGCCGACTACGTGGTGACGGAAGCCGGCTTCGGCGCCGACCTGGGCGCGGAGAAGTTCCTCGACATCAAGTGCCGCAAGGCCGGGCTCGAGCCGGATTGCGTCGTGATCGTCGCCACCATCCGCGCGCTCAAGATGCACGGCGGCGTCAAGAAGGAGGATCTCAAGACCGAGAACCTCAAGGCGCTGGAAGCCGGCATGGCCAACCTGCAGCGCCACGTCGAGAACGTGAAGAAGTTCGGTCTGCCGGCGGTGATCTCGATCAACCGCTTCTCGGCCGACACCGACGCCGAGATCGCGCTGGTCAAGGACAAGTGCAAGGCGCTCGGCGTCGAGGCGCTGATGGCCGATCACTGGGCCATGGGCGGTGAGGGTGCGGCAGACGTCGCGCGCGCCGTGGTCAAGACCATCGACGAGAGCAAGGGCAAGCTGAAGCGGCTCTATCCCGACGACATGCCGCTGTTCGAGAAGATCCGCACCATCGCCAAGGAAATCTATCGCGCCAACGATGCCAGCGCCGACAAGTCGGTGAGGGATCAGCTCAAGACCTGGGAGGAGATGGGCTTCGGCAAGCTGCCGGTCTGCATCGCCAAGACGCAGTACAGCTTCACCACCAACCCCGATCTCAAGGGCGCTCCGGTGGATCACACCATCAACGTGCGCGAGGTCCGGCTCTCGGCCGGGGCCGAGTTCGTGGTGGCGATCTGCGGAGAGATCATGACCATGCCGGGCCTGCCGAAAGTGCCCTCGGCGGATGCCATCGACGTCGGCGCGGATGGCCGGATCGTCGGGCTGTTCTAAAATCGGCGGGTTCTTCTAAAATCGGGATGTCGTCCCCGCGAAGGCGGGGACCCAGAACCCAGGACTCCGTATTTTGCGAAGCTGGGTCCCCGCTTACGCGGGGACG
>CAMDOT010000203.1 GCA_945903635.1 Rhizobium sp. Q54
CGCGGGCGTGGCGGCGAGCGGGCTGGGCCTGGTCACGACCTGGCTGCATCCGTTGGGCGCTCTTAGCGATCATCTCGACGTCATCGAGGACGCCGAGGTGAGCGCGCTGATCGTCGATGCAAGGACACACGCCCAGCGCGGCGGTGAAATCGCCGCGAAGGCTGCCGATCGGCTCAAGGTGGTACTGACCATGGGCAAGGCGGACTTCGGCCGCGATCTTGTGGCCGCGGCCGAGCGGATCGGCGAGGCGAGCGCGGTCAATCTCGCGACGCCGAACGATTATTCCGTCATCAACTACACCGGCGGCACCACGGGCAAGTCCAAGGGCGCGATCCGCCGTCATCGCTCGACGGCCGCGATGACGACCGCGGTCGCCGCTGACTTCGAGTTTCCCGAGACACCGCGCTACCTCGCCGCCGCGCCAATCACCCATGTGGCGGGCACCAAGGTCGTGCCGGCGCTGCTGAAGGGCGGCACGGTTCATCTCATGAAGGGCTTCGATCCCGAGCGGTTCTTGGACACGCTGGAGCGCGAGAAGATCAACTTCACCCTGCTCGTGCCCACGATGGTCTATGTGCTGCTCGATCATCCCAAGCTCGACAAGACCGATCTCTCCTCACTGGAGCTGATCCTCTACGGCGCCTCGCCGATGTCGCCGACACGGCTGGTCGAGGGGCTGGAGCGCATCGGCCCGGTTTTTAGCCAGCTCTACGGCCAGACCGAGTGCTATCCAGTGAGCGTGCTCAGGAAGGCCGACCATGACGCCAAGCGGCCCGAACTGTTCGCTTCCTGCGGCTTCCCGATCGCGTCCTGCAGCGTGACCCTGCGCGACGAGGACAACAACGAGGTCGAACCGGGCGAGGCGGGCGAGATCTGCGTGCGTGCGCCGCACGCGATGGAACAGTACTGGAAGCGGCCGGAGCAGACGGCCGAGACCTTCAAGGGTGACTGGCTGCATACCGGCGACATCGCCCGCGCCGACGAGCGCGGCTACCTCTACATCGTCGATCGCAAGAAGGACATGATCGTGAGCGGCGGTTTCAACATTTTTCCACGCGAGATCGAGGACGTCCTTTCCTCGCATCCCGATGTCGCCATGGCGGCCGTGTTCGGCGTGCCGCATGAGAAATGGGGCGAGGCGGTTGCCGCCCTGATCGTCGCCAGGGCCGGCTGCACGCCCTCGCCCGAGGCGCTGATGCAACTCGTGAAGGACCGCAAGGGCGGCACCCATGCGCCCAAGCAGATCGAGATCGTCGACAGCCTGCCGCTCACTGCCGTCGGCAAGGTCGACAAGAAAGTGCTGCGGGCGAAGTACTGGGCGGGGCAGGCGCGTCAGGTCGGTTGAGGACCACGCCGCCATCTCCGCTCCGGCCAGGGCGACGTCCAATGCGCCTCCAGGCCGAGGCGCCTTACATTGATGCGTTCGAACATCTCCAGCATCGCGTCGGCGTGTGCCTGCCCACCTCGCAGAACCTCGAGCACACGTCGCATCCGTCTGACCCAGGCCAACGAGTAGTGGCTTTTGAGGTCCCAGTTTCCACCTTCGGCCGCGGATTCCGCGCGCAACTCGGCATGGAAAGTGCGATCACGTTCGCCTTCCTGCCAGGCCGTCGCAGCCATCAGTCGCGCGCGGCTGAGTTCGCCGACCATGGCGTATGAGAAAGTCGGAAGACGGTACTTGTAGTGAACGCTCCCGCCGCCGGTCATTTTCCCAATGTATTTTAGATACGTGCGAGGAGTGCATATCCAGCCAAAGCGGGGGAATTCTTCCTCGACCCAATCCGCGATCCGTTTCGCGTCTCTCGCCGAACCTAGGCCCTTCAGTTGTTCGCCGCCATGTATGTCGGTGACTCCCTCGCTGCCCCCGTCCTCGTAGAGAGCCTTGATCCATGAATTTATGGTGACGGTACCGCTGGAGATGAAGCGGTCGAGACGAAAGCCCCGCGCAAAATGGTCGACCGGCGGCACGATCACGAAGCCTCGATGAACGAACCAGTGCGGGTTGCGTTTGAGCACAATGCGCATGATCTGCTCGACATCGTGAGGACTTAGCGCCTCCGTTTCGACCATGGCGATGTCCAGTGCTTTTCCAGATCTAGTTTGTGTAGGTTGATGCGTTCCAGCGTGTGCGCAAAAGCTTCTACCCGCGCCGGTCCGTCGTTGAGAATGGACAGCAAACGCCGCAAACGCCGCCTCCATCTCACACGAGGAAGATCAGGCTTGAAATGTGACCAAGTCTGCGACCTGTACCAATCTTCGAGTTCCAGCTCGAACAGTTTCTCGAGCAGGATCTTCTTCGCCAGTAGCGGATTTCCCATCAGGGCATGGGTCAAAATTAATGACGACTGCCGCTTGGTGTTGGTAAAATCCGCAGCATAGTGCAGAAACGATTGAAGTGATCGCGCACAACTGAAGCGGGCGCTCTCCTGTTCGCATCGAAGCGCGACCTCTTCCTCGATGTTTCCGTCGCGCATATCCCAATACTCTGCGCCAAGGGACGTTTCGAAACGGGCGCCATAGCCCCAGCCGAACTCTGGTTCATAGAGCGGTGCCACCCTGTAGTTTGGATGGAAATAGTGCGCGATGCTCGTCCGATCGAAGAAGAAGCCGCAGATGTAGTGATTGACCGGCGGGACGATGAGCCATTGCTTGCGCAGGATCCAGTGCGGGTTGCGCTGGAGCGCAACCCGCGTGATCCGTTTGATGTCGGCTGTCGTGGTCATGGTTTATATTGATACACGAGCACTCTTGCGTCCTCAGCACTGCCGACATTTTCCACGATCTTCTTGATTTGCGCAGCACTAAGTCTCGCGCCACCGGTCTTGAGATCGACAATTATGATGGTGCCATCGGCGTGCACCCAGACCAGATCAACCCGCGCAGTGTCCTTCTTGCCATAAGTCTCTTCGCCGCCTTTGGTATAGCTGATCTCAGCTCGAATCCCTTCAGCTTTGTATTTCTTTGCGATCTCCTTGGCGAGGTGGTGCCATTCGGTGCCCAAAGCCGCCCCACCACTCTTGGTCACCAATCGTCCGGCCTCTTGATAGATCTCATCCATCTTTTCAAAGCGCCCATCATACTCGACGAGTTGCGGGAGGGTCTTCGAAACCAGCTTGTATTTGCCATGCCCCAGAGGACGCGCTCTGCTGATCTCCATTTCCAGCACAAGCGCGCGGGCGGGATCGTCGTCGTCAGGCGGCGCGAATCCGGGTAGCGGCGCATGCGGGTTCTTGGGGATCGAAAAGCCGCCACCAACGATCTGGCCGCCGGGTTTCGCAATGTCGTCCGGCAGGATCCGCTCAGGCTCGAGGGGCGGGGGTCGCTTGGAGGGCGGCGAAAGTGTCGGACCGGCCGGTGATGGCGCCGGGAAAGGTGGTGGACCGGTTTGGTCAGTACCCGGATTGACCGGCTTGAAGAGCGGGCCGCCGACGGGCGGGGGCAGAGCGGGAGCTGGTGTGACGGGTCGTGGAACGAGCGGCGCCAGTCGCCCTCCAGGTAGAGGAAGGATCAGTGGCGGCTGTGGCGCCATGAGTTCCTTGGGCACCTTGTAGTTCCAGGTCTCCACGATCGCTTCTCGCGCGCCCGGCACCAGAAGGCCCGAGAGATGAAGGTTCGGGTCGGATTGCGAGGGCGCGACCTGTTGGGTGTCGCTGCGCAGGTTCGGGTAGAGCGCGAGGGCGCTGTTGATTGGCGACGGCGTGGGTTCGCCATACGGCGTCGGCGGCGCAGGGCCGCGCATCTGGCACATGCTTGTCTCCGGAAATGAAAAAGCCGCCCGGGAGGGCGGCTTGGATGGCGATGAATCGTAAAAGAAAAGCCCGCGCGGCGTGGGCCGGGCGGGCTTTGGAGTGCCGACAAATTACCGTCAGCATATCAAATTATTAGGCTTAAACCTGCTGAATTGTCAAATCCATGACTGCATGCATTTTGCTAGCACTCGCTCAGGTGACGGGCTGCGGAAGGCTACGAATCTCCGCGCTCGAGCCATCGGTCTTCAGCAACAGCAGTTCGAGCGGATCGCCGCGATAGTAATGATAGAGTTGGTCGTTGCGGATTCGATGCAGCCGTACCGGTGCCTCGGGTGTCACCATGAAGTAGAGCGCCGAGCCGACGGGCCGCTCGGTCCCGATCTTCTGATCGCTGACATAGGTCACGCACACGAAGCCGCAGGTCTGGTTGGGTTCGAGTTTCAGAAGCGCGCGGATCTCGTCGGCGCTGGAATCGTCGCTCACGCGACACTCCTTGGCCCGTTTCGTGGCGTTTCATACTGCACCTTGTGTGTCATTGAGCTTGCGTCGTGAGGGTTTGCCGCGCCAGTGATTTCATGGGATCAATGGTCGGTTGTGATCGCCCTTCGCGCCGCCACTCTCCCTTTTCTCGTCGCCGCTTCGCTGGCTGTCGCCGGCTGCGCCGGCTCCAAGCCTGCGGAAGTCGCGGCGGTCGCGCCCGGCCTCACGCCGCGTGAGCAGGAGCTGGCCGATCGCAAGGAGCAGCTCCTGCAGCAGCTCGCGACCTGCGAGAGCGGCAGCTGGGGACCGTCGGCGCGGCCGATCTACGGCAGCCGCGGCGCCTACCACGGACGCTTCCAGTTCACCTTGCGCACTTTCATCACCTACACGCGCATGCGTGACGGCACGGTGCTCACGATGAAGGAAGCCGCCGAGTACACGCAGGACTACGAGAAGGCTGCCAGCCTCACCTGGTACATGATCTACGAGCTGCAGGAGCCGTGGCATTGGCCGCTCTGCTCGCGCAAACTCGGCATCCCGGCGCAGCTCAAACGGATAAAAGAAATCTAGGCCGGTCTGCCGGCCGTTTCTCCATCATCCACGGCGAAACAACCGTTTCCACCAGCCGCCGAGGCGTGTGTCCTCGATGCTGCGATCGACGTTGTCGAACCCGCGCACCATGACATAGAGCCCGCCCACCAGCTGGATCGACTTGGCGGTCGACAGTTCGTAGGGCGCCGGCAGCGTGACGATGGACTGCGAGGAGATGAGCAGGCCGACCATGACCTCGAACAGCCCGTAGGAGAGATGGTCGCGCTCACGCCACCAGAAGAACAGGAGTCCTGCCAGCAGGAGCGCGATGGGCACGATCCAGTCGGGTGCTGTGTGGAAGATGAGCTGGTGGTTACGCACCACGAGGATGGCCACGGCCGTCGCGGCGATGGCAATTGCCGCGCTGGCGGCAAGGTAGCGATGCTGCGCCGACACGATGCGCCGGGCGGCCTGTTCGATGCCGGCGTCGGAGGATGCCGTCGATAGCTCGGCCAGGAGTTGGTTGCCGCCTATCGATGCAACACCCTTCGAGGCCATGAGCTGCACCAGCCGGCGGTCGGCCGTGACCACGCGGACATTTCCGGCGCCGCCTTCCCCGGCACATTTCAAGGCAAGTTCCGCGGTGCCGCCATCAGCGGCTGGCGCGACGACGGCGCCGGCTTCGATCGCCCGCTCGAGAAGCCCCTCAAGATCGCTGCGCAGGCCGCGCGCCTCGCGGCCGCGGATGTCGTCGACCACAGTCTCCGGAATCAGCAGGTCACCCGCGGCGGCATGGGCCAGAATTTCCGGTCGCTGGGCGATCGCCCCGCTGTCTATGATGTAGAGCACGGCTCAGCGCAGCTCGCGGCAGAATTCCTGGATGCGCCCGCAGCCCTCGCGGATGCTGGCCACGTCGGTGGCGTAGGAGATGCGGAAGTAGGGACTCATGCCGTAGGCCGCGCCCTGCACCGTGGCGACATGCTTCTCTTCGAGCAGCGCCGTCACGAAGGCGGTGTCGGTATCGATCTTGCGGCCGCCCTTGCTGGTCTTGCCGATGCAGCCCGCGATGTTGGGGAACACGTAGAACGCGCCTTCGGGCTTGTGGCAGGTGATGCCCTTGGCCTGGCGCAGCATGGCGACCACCTCGTTGCGCCGATTGGCGTAGTCGTCGCGGTGCGACTGGATCAGATCCTGCGGGCCTTCGAGCGCGGCCAAGGTGGCGGCCTGGCCCACGGTCGAGACGCCGCCGGTCGCCTGGCCCTGCATGTTGTTCATGGCGACGATCAGCGTTTTCGGGCCGCCGGCGTAGCCGACGCGCCAGCCGGTCATGGCGTAGGCCTTGGAGGCGCCGTTCACCGTGAGCGTGCGCTCCTTGAGCTGCGGCTCGACGGCGGCGATCGAATGGAATTCCGCACCGTCGTAGCGCAGATGCTCGTAGATCTCGTCGGCCATGATCATGACGTGCGGATGCTTCAGCAGCACGTTGGCGATCTCGCGCATCTGGGCGAAGCTGCAGATCGCGCCGGTCGGGTTGTTGGGGAAATTGATCACCACCCATTTCGTCCGGGGCGTGATCGCGGCCTCGAGGTCGGCGGCGCGCAGCTTGAACTGGTTGTTCTCCGGGCACGACACCGCCACCGGTACGCCGCCGCAGAGCTTCACCTGGTCGGCGTAGCTGATCCAGCCGGGCGAGGGGATGATGACCTCGTCGCCCGGGTTCACGCTGGCCATGGTGGCGCCGAACATGATCTGCTTGGAGCCGTTGGAAATCATGATCTCCTCGATCGCGTAATCGAGGTTGTTGTCGCGCCTGAACTTGCGCTGCACCGCCTCTTTCAGCGCGCGCTGGCCGTCCTGCGGCGGGTATTTGGTATCGCCGGCCAGTGCCGCCTTGTTCGCCGCCTCGATGGCGTGCGGCGGCGAGCGGAAGTCGGGCTCGCCCGACGACAGCCCCACGATCTTGACGCCTTGCGCGCGCAGTTCGCGCACCTTGCGCGTCATCGCCGCCGAGGCGGACATCTGGACATTCTTGAGTCGGTCGGCCGTCTGGAACTGGAACATTTGCCCCCCAAAGAGGGGTTGTTCTTAGGCCAATTTGGTGCGGATTTCGATTCCGCCCTTCAGGGTCAGCGTGACGGGCGTTCGCTCCGCGATGTCGGCCATGCGCGCCCGCTGGGCGTACATGCTCAGCGTGATCGCGGTGCAGGCGGCAAGGGCGGAGGTTAGCAGGTCGTAGGGCGCGGGCCCGCTGTCCTTGCCGCCAAGCTCGGGGCCTTCGTCGGCCTTGAGCTCGTGATGTCCGGTCTTGATCAGGGTGGCGTAGTTCGTCGTCCCGATGCTTGCCCGCGCGTGCGCCATTGCTGCTCCGATCCTGCTCCCTATCGAGCAGGCCCAGTCTTTACACGCCAACGGCTCGGGAATGAACGGCGCTTAAAAGTGCTTCTTGCGTCCGGCGACTTTCTTCGCGGCCTTCTTGACGGCGCTCTTGGTCTTGGAGATCGCCTTGCGCGCGGTCTTCTTGACCGCCTTCTTCTTGAACGAGACCGCCCGCTTCGCGCTCTTGATCGCGCCGCGGCCGGCTTTCATGATGCTCTTGCGGGCCGATTCTTCCGCCCTGACGACGGCCGGTGGGCTGAGGATGCCCAGGATGGAATCCTTGAGATCGACCGCGGCGTCCGTGACCGAGCCGACGATTGTGCGCTTCGCCATCTGTGCTGTGCCTCCGAGCAAACGATGTCCTGCAAACGCAAAACATCCCCGAAGGTTGCGTCAAACGAGATTTATGAACGCCTGCCCGGCGCCGCGCACGCGTACTTCGCCGATCACGACGCCGCCAACCGCATCGGCGATCGTCGGCGCGACGTCAGCCGGTACGGCGGCCAACAGGCCTCCCGCGGTCTGTGGATCGAATAGCAGCGGCAGGTTGGGATGCTGCGCCATCCGCTCCATGCCGTCGATCATGTGGCGCGCGCGCAAATTCTCCGGCTGCAGCGAGCTGGCGAAGCCCTTGGCAAAAAGTTCCGCCGCGCCGGCGAGCGCCGGTAAAGCATCGAGTGCAAGGTCGACCGAAACCTCGTCTGCGGTGGCGCGGACCATCTCGGTGAGGTGACCGGCCAGGCCGAAGCCGGTGACGTCGGTGCAGGCGTGCGCGCCGGCCTTCACGAACTGCTCGGCCGCGTGCGAGGAGGGCTGGCGCATCGAGGCCAGCGCCTCGGCGATCCAGGTGCCGCGGGCGGCACCACGCATGGCAGCGGCGAAGATCACGCCGGTGCCCAGCGGCTTGGTCAGCACCAGCCGGTCGCCCGGCCGCAAGCCGCCCTTGCGCAGGGCGTTTATCGGCCTGACCAGGCCGTTCACCGAGAAGCCGAGGGCCGCTTCCGGCCCTTCGCCGGAATGGCCGCCGATCAGGGCGCAGCCGGCTTGGTCGAGCACGTGCCGTGCCCCGGACAGGAGCTGGAAGAGATCCTCCTCCACCAGCCGCTCGGCGGCGGCCGGCACGATGGCCAGCGCCAGTGCGCTATGCGCCCGCGCGCCCATCGCCCAGACGTCGCCCAGCGCATGCACGGCGGCGATCTCGCCGAAGACGAAGGGATCGTCGATGAAGGTGCGGAAGAAATCGACCGACTGGACCAGTGCCTGTCCCGCCGGTACCTCGATCATTGCGGCATCGTCGGCCGCGTCGAGGCCGATCGTCACGCCCACCCCCGGCGAGGGACCGAGCCGCGCCAGAACCCGCGCCAGCACCGTGGCGCCGACCTTGGCGCCGCAGCCGCCACAGCGCATGCCGATATCGGCGAGCAGGCGGCGGGCCTCAGCGTCAGCCAGCGCCGGATCGGGCGGCGCGGTCGGCGCCGCCATTATGCGCTTGGGAAACTCCCGGTACATGCGCATCCACTTGCGGTCGATATGGTCTTTCCAGCGCCATACCCAGGCGCCCTCGGCCGCCCAGGGGCCGCGAGTCGCCACGGCATGGTCGTCGCCCGTGCCGATGATCGAAAGATAGCGGCGCTGCGGGGCGAAGGGTTTCACCTGCTGGCCAAGCAGCGTGCGGCGCAGGTTGTCGGCGAGCGGTGGGCCCTGGCGGACAGCGAAGACGCCGGCCTTGGGACGGGGATGGGCCACCACCGTGGCGCAATCGCCGACGGCGAAAATGTTCGGGTCGCTGACCGAGTGCAGCGCCGGCTCAACGGCAATGAAGCCCTGCGGGTCGAGCGCCAGGCCGGTGTCGGCAAACCACGCCGCGGCGGTCGCCTCGGTGACCACGAACGCGTGGTCGGCCTCGACGCGCTGGAGGGTTTCCAGGATGACGGCGTCGTGCTCGATCGCGATGACGCCCTTGTTCTCGATCAGGCCGATGCGGCGGCGGGCGAAAACCGCCCGCATCTTGCGGCGCGCCCAGGCGGACTGCCCGGCCAGGATCTCGCCGCGCGTCACCAGCGTGACGGCGATCGCTGCGTCGCTCGCGGTGCGGTGCAGCCGGCGATCGATGGCCATCGCCAGCTCGACGCCGCCGGCGCCGCCGCCGACCACGGCGACGCGCAGCGGCCCCTGCCCGTGGCGGACATGGGCGAGGAAGGCCATCCAGCGCAGGCCGAGTTCGGCGATGGGCTTCACCGGTGTCGCATGCTCGGCGGCGCCGGGGATGGCGCCCATGCTGGGCGAGGAGCCGACATCGAGCGACAACAGGTCGTAGGAGACCGGCGTCCGGTCGCGCAGCATGACCTGCTGGCCGGCGCGGTCGATGCCGACGGCCTCGGCCTGGATGAAGCGCACGCCGGAATGGGCGGCAAGCCGGGCAAGGTCGATATGGCACTCGTCGAAGTCGTATTGGCCGGCCACGAAGCCTGGGATCATGCCGGAGTAGGGCGTCTCGACATCGCGGCCGATCAGGGTCAGCCGGACCCCCGGCATCGGGCGCATTCCGAAGCTTTTGACGACATGGACGTGGGCATGCCCGCCACCGACCAGCACGAGGTCCTTGAGAAAAGGTGTGGCCTGCATGGCCTTTCCTATATCCGATCGGCCGGTGGAACGGCAGCGGGCCACTGGGGCTCTATTAAAAGATGTTGTATATCAATTCATTAAGTCATTTACCTCAAGTTATTTTGGAACTGCCCATGGCTCCCATACCCGCCTTTACCTCGCATCAGGGCTTCGTCGGCAGCCGTACGGCGCGGACTCTGGCCGGAAACGGCGCGCTCGCCTTGGGCGCTGTCATGGCCGCTGGGCATCGGGCTCGCGGTGTTCGTCTGCCCGCTCAACATCGAGGGCCTGCCGCTGCTGGCCGATCCGGACAGCCACTGGCACATCGCCATCGGCAAATGGATCCTCGTCAACGGCACCGTGCCGACCGTCGACGGCTACTCGCACACCTTCTTCGGCCGGCCGTGGATCGCCAAGGAATGGCTGTCGCAGACCCTGCTGGCCGGCGCCTACGAACTCGGCGGTTGGAGCGCGGTCGCAGCCCTGTGCGCCGCCGCGATCGGCTTTGCCTTCGCTCTGATGATGCGGCTGCTGCTGCGCGACATCCGTCCGCTGCCGGCCGCCTTGTTCACCATTGCCGCCATCGTCATGTGCGCGCCGCACTTTCTTGCCCGCCCGCATGTGCTCGCCTTCCCCGTCATGCTGATCTGGGTCGCGGGCCTGGTGCGTGCCGTCGAGGAGCGCCGCATCCCCGATCCGATCCTGCTGCTCGCCATGCTGCTGTGGGCCAATCTGCATGGCGGCTTCACGCTCGGCCTGGTGTTGTGCGGCGCCTTTGCACTGGAAGCGTTGACCACGGCGCGCGACGCCGAGGAGCGCTCCTTCCTGCTGGTCGAGTGGGCCAAGTTCACCGCTGCCGCTGTGCTGGTCGCCTGCATCACGCCCTACGGCCCCGAGTCGATCCTCGTCACCTTCCGCATCTTCGATCTCGGCGATGCGCTCAACATGATCAGCGAATGGAAGTCGCCCGACTTCCAGAGCCAGCCGCTGCAGGAGGTGATCCTGCTGGTCGGGCTTTATGCCTGCCTGTCGCGCGGCCTCAAACTGCCGCTGGTACGGCTGCTGATCATCATCG
>CAMDOT010000204.1 GCA_945903635.1 Rhizobium sp. Q54
GGCGCCAGCTCCTTGCTGTTGAAGCCGATGTACATCGCATCGATCGTCTGGCCGATCTTCACCGTCAGTACCGGTTGCTGCGTGCCCGTAGGCAGGCGGTTCAGCACCGAGCTCACCTTGGTGTTGATCTCGGTCAGCGCCTTGCTCGAATCGTAGTTCAGCCGGAGATAGACCGTTATGGTGCTGACGCCGCTCTGGCTCGTCGACGTCATGTAGTCGATGCCGTTGGCCTGGGCGATCGCCTGCTCCAGCGGCGTTGTGATGAATCCCGCGATGACGTCGGGATCGGCGCCGTAGTAGGTCGTCGTCACCGTGACCACGGCATTCTCGGTGCGCGGATACTGCAGCACCGGCAGGGCGCCGATGGCGCGCAGGCCGACCACGAGGATCAGCAGGCTGACGACCGTCGCCAGCACCGGGCGGCGGATGAAGAGATCGGTGAACTTCATCGCGGGGCCCCTTACTGGTCGACCGGCTTCGGCGCGGCGTCGTTGGTCGGCACGACGCGGTTGTCGATGGCGAGCGGCACGCCGTTGCGCAGCTTGATCTGGCCCGACGTGACGACCATGTCGCCGTCGGCAACGCCCTTCAGGATGGCGACCTGGTCGCCGCGCGTGGTGCCGGTCGTGACGAAGACCTGGCGCGCGACGAGCTGCGGCTTGCCCTCGGCATCCTTGTTCTTGTCGTCAACGATGTAGACCAGCGAACCGTAGGGATTGTAGCTCACCGCCGTCTGCGGCAGCGTCACCAGGTGCCGCGCCGCGCCGGTCTCGAGTTCGACGGTGGCGAACATGCCGGGCAGCAGCTTCTGGTCGTGGTTCGGCAGCGTCGCCCGCACCTGGATATTGCGGCTGGCCGCCTCGATCTTGGGGTTGATGGCGGTGATCTTTCCCGTGAACTCGCGGCCGGGAAAGGCATCGACCTTCGCCTTGACCGTCTGGCCGACCGAGATCTGCGCCACCGCCTGTTGCGGTAGCAGGAAGTCGACGAAGATCGGATGCAGCGACTGCAGCGTGGCGATCATCGTGCCAGCGGAAAGGAACTGGCCGAGATCGACCTGGCGCAAGCCGAGCTTGCCAGCGAAGGGCGCGCGCAGCGTCTTCTTCTCGACGACCGCCTTCTGCTGGGCGACCTGCGCCTTGGCGTTGCGCAGGTTGGCTTCGTCGTTGTCGACGATCGCCTGGCTGATCGCCTGCGCCTTGAGCTGCTTCACGTCGCGGTCGTAGGTGATCTGGGCGAGCTGCGCGGTCGCCTCGAGCGACTGCAGCTTCGCCACCTCGTCGTCATTGCGCAGGCGCAGCAGGACCTGGCCTGCCTGGACCTCGTCACCCGACTGGAAGGTGATCTCTTCCACCACGCCCGGCACTTCGAGCGACAGCTCGGCGCCACGCACAGCGCGCAGGCTGCCGACGGCGTCGATCCGGGGCTGCCAGTCGCTGCTCCCGGCCTTCATGGCCGAGACGGTCTGCGGCATGTTGGCCATGCCGGCCATGGCTTCCTTGATCTTGCCGCCGACGAAGGACTTGAAGCCGAACAGCCCGCCCAGGACTGCGCCGACGAGAATGAGCATGATGAGCATTCGCTTGATCATCGCGTGCCTCTTTGAACTGAACTCGAGTGTTGACGGCCCGCCCGGTCAGTGACCGGCTCTGGGCAGCTTGATGTCTTGCACAGGCGGCAGGGCGAACACGCCGGGCTTGCCCATGGATTTCGGATCGACGTCGGTGCGGTTCCACCAGCCGCCGCCCAGCGCCTGGAACAGAGCGGCGGTGTCGGTGTAGCGCGCGGCCTGCGCCTTCAGCCGGTTGATGACGGCCGTCTGGTAGGTCTGCTGCGCGTTGAGCAGGATCAGGTAGTTCACCGCGCCGAGCCGGTATTGCTCCTCGGAAAGCCGCAGGCTCGCGGCCGCGGTCTGCTCGGCGGCGACCTGGGCACGCAACGTGTCGGCATCGGACTGCAGGGCGCGGAGCGCGTTGGCAACGTCCTGGAAGGCCGACAGCACGGTGCCGCGATACTGCGCGGCGGCCCGCTCGTAGGCGGCGATCGCGGCCTTGCGCTGATGGTCGAGCTTGGCGCCGTCGAACACGGTCTGGGCGATGCCGAGCCCAATGCTCCACACGCCCGCACCCGGCACGAGCAGCGAGGCGATGCCGCCCGACGTGAAGCCCAGCATGCCGGTGATGGTGAATTGCGGCATCTGGTTGGCGACGGCGACGCCGACGTCGGCGCTGGCGGCGTGAAGCTGCGCCTCGGCCGCGCGCACATCGGGCCGCTGCTCGACGAGCTGCGATGGCAGGCTAAGCGGCAGATCCTGCGGCAGCTTCAGCTTGGCCAGCTCGAAGCTCTCGCCGCGATCCTGGTCGGGTGAACGGCCGACCAGCCGCATGAGCTGGTTGCGCTGCTGGGCGAGCTGCTTCTGCAGCGGCGGCAGGGTGGCCTGCGTCTGCGTGAGCGCCGCTTCCTGCGCCAGCACGTCGGCGCGCGAGGCCCCGCCCAGGTCAAACTGGCGACGCACCACGGTGAGCGAATTGTTGAGGATGGCGATGATGCCCTTGGTCGCGTCGATCTGCGCCTGCAGGGAGGCGAGGTTGATCGCGGCGACGACGACGTTGGAGGTGAGGGTGAGATACGTCGCCTCGAGCTGGAAGCGCTGGAATTCCGCCGTCGCTTCCTTCGATTCGACCTGGCGCCGGACGCCGCCGAACACGTCGGGTGAATAGGAGATGTTGAGCGAGGCTGCACTGACGCTGAACATCGTGCCCACCCCCGCCTGCCCCTGCGACGCGGGAGAAGCGAGCTGGTGCTGGCCCGAGCCGTTGGCGGTCAGGGTCGGAAACAGGCCGCCCTGCTGGGCGTAGAAGTTCTCGCGCGCCTGGCGGAGTGCGGCCTGCGCGGCATCGACGTCGGGATTGGCCTGCAGCGACTCCTTGATGAGCGTGTCGAGCTGGGATGACTGGAACAGGGTCCACCACTCTCCGGGAATGTCCTTCTCCGGCACGAAGCTTTGCGCCGCGCCGCCGGGACCGGCGGTGGAGCTGGTTTGCGGTGCGAGCGATTCGGGCGTGTAGCCGGTGGCCTTGGGCTTGTCGGGCCGCTCGAAGTCGGGACCGGAGGAACAGCCGACGAGCAGGGCCGCCGAGAAGACCGCAAGCAGGGCCAACGCGAAAACAGTGAGGAAAGGCGAACGCAGGCGCATACTGGACTCAGCGATTGCTATTGGGCGGAGGCGGCAAGAGCGGCGCGGCAGATGGCTTCGGTATGCTCGCGCACCACGAGTTTCATGAGGCGCACGCTCTCGGCATCGAGACCGGCGCCGGCCAGGATGGGGCGCTTGTTGTTGTTGCAGAAGATGACGACCTGGCCGATCAGCGCCATGGTGCGGAAGGTCATCTCCTGGTCGGCGACGGACTTGCCATGGAGGCGGGCGAACAGGCCGAGGCAGGGATTGAAGATCTGCCGCATGCCGTTTTCGTGGAGGATGTCGAGACCGGGCGTCTCCTCGATCTCGGAACGAGCGAAGATGAGGCGGCGGCTCTCGACCTGCGTGCCGCTGGTCACCAGGACGACGAAGGTCTCGAGCATCTCGCAAAGAAGCGCGGCGAGTTCTTCCCGCGGGGTCTCGGGCACGGCAAGGGCGGCCTCCACACGCGGCGCCAGCGAGGCCATGTGCCGGTCGGTATCGGCGGTGATGTCCTCGATGACCGCGCGGTAGAGGCCTTCCTTGTTGCCGAAATAGTACTGGATGGCCGGTAGGTTCACGCCGGCGCCCTCGGCGATCTGGCGGGTGCTCGCGCCCTCGTATCCCTGCGCCGCGAACAGATCGAGCGCGGTCTCCAGGATGCGGCGCCGCGTATCCTCGCCGCGTGCCTGGGTTGCCGGGCGACCGCGGCTGGGGGGCTGGATATCGGTCATTTATTCCTGAACAGCGTTAAGGCAGACTCTATATTATCGCCTGATATAGTATGTCAATCGATAGATATTATCTCTATCCGTGCAGATTGGAGACAAGGAAGAGTTCGGGGCGTTAGCTTCGCGCCGATGTTCACCTTCACCTACCTCTGGCCCTACATGGGTATGGGCGCGGCACTCCTGCTGGCGCTGCTGCTTGCCACCGATCTCCTGCGCAGCGACCTCAGCGTGTCGCGCTGGCGGGATCTTCCCTGGCTCGCCTGGGCGGGCATGCTGGTCTATCTCGTCCACCAGTTCGAGGAACACGGCATCGACGCCGACGGCAGGCACTATGCCTTTCGCGCCTTCCTCTGCGCAGGCGTGGGGTTCGCCGATCCGAAGACCTGCCCCGTCCCCTACTCTTTCATCACGTCGGTGAACGTCGCCGCCGTGTGGCTGGCCGGGCCGGCGGCGGCATTGCTGGGACGACGTTGGCCGGCGCTCGCGCTCAGCTACTTCTCCATCCCCTTCATCAACATGTTCGCCCATGTCGGTCCGGGCCTGGCCAGCGCCACCTACAATCCCGGCGAGGCGACGGCCATCGTGCTCTTCCTGCCGTTGTCGCTCTGGACGTTCCACGTGGCGCTCAGCCGCTACCGGCTGGGCTGGGGTGCCATCGTCGCCACGGTCGCGGCGGGGATCGTGTTGCACGCCATTCTGATGGGATCGCTGCTCGCCTTCCTGCGTGGCCTGATCGGCAGCGGGGTGCTGGACGTCATCCAGTATCTCAACCCGGTGATCGCCGGCCTGATCGTCTACCTCGCAACCCGAAAACGGAAAGCCTAGACGCGCCACCGCGGGACCACCTGAACGATGGGAGTGTTGGGGCCCAATGTATGCCCGGAACTCGGCCCGGGCGGGTGGGCAACTCTGTCCACGATTCGAGGCGTGGCTCTTTTCCCTGTTGGCGCCGGCACTGCCGGCACGAAGCCCTTTGGGCTGATCGAATTGAATCTCACCCGCGGGTCAGGATCCGCGGCAGCACGCGCCCCGGACCCGAGAGCCGGCTTCACTATAGCCAGCCAACCTCGAGCAGGATCGCCTCGGCAAGCTCTTGGGGGCCTCTGCCATCTGTCGGCACGAGGATAAGCCCGTCTGTTCGCTCGCCCGCCATACGTCGCGCCTGTCGAAGGGTGCGTTGAACCTGTTCGTCGCGACCGGACCCGATCTCACGCTGCGCCAAACGCTCCAAGAGCGTGATCTCGGTGGCCTGCAGACGAACCACCGTGATCGTTGCGTCGGGTACTGCGGCGACAATCCAGCGACGATCGAACTCCAGATGCAGCATGACGCCCGACATGATCAGGCGCGAATGTCCCAACGCGCGATAAGTCGACCAGACGGCGGCCAGGTTGAGGCTGCTGATGTCCGATGTGCCCGGGCTGATCCTCTCGAGATCCTGCAGACCGGGTCGCGGGAACACCCGGTCGAGTTCGTCGGTCTCGACCGCGGCATGAGCGACTTGCGCGGCGGCAAGCCGTGCCCCCATCTCCCAGCACAGGGTGGACTTTCCGACCCCGGCCGGTCCGGTGATCAGCAGAATCTGTACGCCGCTTGTCATCCCGACCCATCCTCCTGGGCGGCGAGATCCTTGGCGAGCGACGCCGGCACCCTCACCGGCATGTCCAAAAGCATCTGGGCGAAGGCCTTGGCCAGCGGATCGGCTTTTAGCGAGGCCATGCCGCCGCCGCCCAGCGCCTGGCGCAGCAGGAAATTGAAGCCGTTGATGCCGGGCAGCCGCCAGCGGCTCACCTTGCCGTTGATGCGATGGGCGAAGTACTTCGCCACCGCCTCCTCCGTCACCTCTGAATCGAGGATCGGCTGATACTCGGGCTTGCGCACGAAGATTCCGATGTTGGCGTTGTCGCCCTTGTCACCGGAGCGGCCGTAGGCGAGCGCCACCAGCGGCACGGTTTCGGTCGCACCCGACGACGGCGCTGCCACGGGTGGCGCCTCGACCGGTAGCGACTTCAAATCGAAACCGCCGCTGTGGGCGCCCTCCTGCATCGCGATCTGATGGCCGTCGAGGTCGACGGTGACGGGAACCTGGCTCTTCGGCACCAGGCAGGAGAACATGCGGATCACCGGCGAGGGCGAGACACGCCCGGCGCCAAAGCTGCCGGTCATGCCGACGACGCCACCGGTCGACATCGGCGCGATCTCGCGGCCGAGCAGCGACAGCGCCTCCTTCTGGTCGTGCTTGGCCGCGATCTTGACCACGACCTCTCGGCTGTCCTCTGCGCGCGAGTGCGGACCATAGGTCGCCTCGGCGCCGATCACCTCGATGCTGATGTCGCGGAAGTCGGCCATGCCCTTGTCCTCAAGCATGCGCCGCGTCTTCTTGACGATCGATTCGGCGCTATGGCGGCCCTTGGCCATCGCCTCGCGCCCGCCCAGCATGAAGATCGCGCTCAGCTTGTGGCCGTCAGGCCAGGTGGTCGACACCTTGTAGGTGTCGGTCGGCGGCCGTCCCCGCGCGCCCGACACGCGCACACGATCCTTGCCCACCTGCTCGTAGCGCGCCTCGGTGAAGTCGCAGACCACGTCGGGCACGATGTAGGCGCGCGGATCGCCGATCTCGTAGAGCATCTGTTCGGCCACCGTGGCGGTGGAGATCAGGCCGCCCGTGTCCTCGGGCTTGGACAGCACGAAGGAGCCGTCGCTCGAAACCTCGGCGATCGGAAAACCCATGTTGTCGTAGTCCGGCACCAGCCGCCAATCGGTGAAGTTGCCGCCGTTGCACTGGGCCCCGCACTCGATGATGTGGCCGCACAGCGTGCCGGCGGCCAGCCGGTCGAGATCCTCCGGCGTCCACGAGAAGGCATGGATCAGCGCGCCCAGCGTCACCGCCGAATCCACGCAGCGCCCTGTGATCACCACGTCGGCGCCTTCGCTGAGGGCGCGGGCGATCGGGAAGCCGCCGAGATAGGCGTTCATGCTGACGATTTTTGCGGGAAGCTCCGCGCCCGTATCCATCTCGCGGATGCCGGCGGCGCGAAGCTCCTCGGCGCGCGGCAGGATGTCGTCGCCCAGCACGACGGCGACTTTCAGCTTCACGCCCGCCGCCTCGCAGGCCTTCAGCACCGCGTCGCGACAGGCCTGCGGGTTCACGCCGCCGGCGTTGGTCACGACCTTGATCTTCTTCTCGGCGATCTCGCGGGCGAGCGGGCCCATGACCGCCGTGACGAAGTCCACGGCGTAGCCCGCCTGCGGGTTCCTGAGCTTCTGCGCCGCCATGATAGACATGGTCACTTCGGCGAGATAGTCGCTCACCAGATAGTCGACGCTACCGTGGCGCACGAGCTGCACCGCGGCGGTCTCGGTGTCGCCCCAGAAGCCCGAGTGGCAGCCGATGCGCACCGATCCTTTGGCGGTCGTGCCGGTCATCGTCGTTTCCTCCGGATTTTCGCGACTTTCTTACCGCTTTTGCGGCGCGGACCGGAAGCGGCACGGCTGCGTTGCAGCCGCAGTGCGACGCCATCCAGGAACATGCCGAGGCTCGAGGTGAACAGCCGGTCGACATGCTCGGGTCCGAGCCAGGGCGCGACACGCGCGACATTGGGCAGGTGCACCGCGTCGAGCGTCGCCGGCGGCACCGTCGATTGCCGCACGGCAATACCCGCGAGCGCCGCGCCGTTGGCGAAGGCGCCGAGGCCTCGGAAGATGTCGACCGCCAGCTCCGGCGATGCGCCCGCCGCGATCAGCGTCCCCACGACGCTTTCGACGAAGCCGAAAGCTGCCGCCGTGTTGAACCGCCGCGTCGCAAGCAGCGGGAAGGCCTCGGGATGCCTGTCGGCCACGGCGATGTAGCGGCGAACGACCTCACCCAGCCAGGCGACGACGTCGCCGGATGGGTCGGGCATGTCGATCTCGCCGACCAGCCGTTCGGTGACGGCATCGAGCAGAGCCGTCCGACTGGGAAAATGGTGATAGAGCGCCATGGCCTCGACACCGAGAGCCTCGCCCAGGCGGCGCATGCTGAGCGCCTCGAGCCCGTCGCGGTCGATCAGCCGCAGCGCCGCCACCGCGATGGCGCCGGGCGATAGCCGTTCCCTGCGCCGGGATCTGGGGGGTGATCGCATGTTTGTGACTTTACAGTGTAAATCCCCGGAGGCAACTTGCCTTACACCGTAAACTTCAGGGAAACCAGACATGTCGACGAGCGATTCACTCCTCGCGGAACGGGTAGAGGTGGCGGGCTGGACCGACCTGATGCGCGCCTGTCCGGACGGTCTCGCCACCGGGCTCGGCCTGTCGATCACCGAACGGACGGGCGCCATGACATCCCTTGTCGGCCGCATCCCGGTGGCGATGTTCAACCGCTCCAGCGGCTGGCGCACGCCGGAAGACTGGAAGGCGGCCCTCGCCCGCCACAGGGAGAGCGGCGCCGAGGACTATTTCCTGCAGCCGCTCCCCGGGGCCGCCGCGACGTTCGCCGGCTGGGCCTCGTCCGAGGGATTGGTGCTACGCAGCCGCTGGACCAAGATGATCCGCAGCTGTGACGCCCCGCCGGAAGCCAAGACCAGCCTGCGCATCAGCGAAGCCGGGGTGGCGCATGCACAGGCCTTCGCCGAGGTGGCCCTCGCCGGCTTCGACATGCCGCCGATGCTGGCGCCGTGGCTGGTGGCCCTGTCGGGACGCCCGAGTTGGCACACCTATGTCGGTTGGGATGGCGACACGCCCGTGTCGGCGGCAGCGCTCCGCATCGACGGCGACACGGCATGGTGCGGTCTCGGCGCCACGTTGCCTTCCCATCGCGGGCGCGGCGGCCAGAGCGCCTTGTTCGGGCGCCGCATCGCCGACGCACGCAACGCGGGCTGTCGCGTCGTCGTCACCGAGACCGGCGAGGATACCGAGCAGGCGCCCAATCCGTCCTATCGCAACATGGCCCGCGCCGGCTTCCGCCTCACGCATTTGCGCGAGAACTGGGCACCACCCAGGGTCTAGCCTTCAGGCTGGATGCCAGCTTCGCGCACCAGGCACGCCCACTTCTCGATCTCGGACATCTGGAAGGCCGCGAGAAAGGAACTGCCGCCTGTCGATCATGGTCTCACTTCTTTTTTCTGTTCACGAACGCCGTCATCGGTTCGATGTGTTCGCCGTCGCTCACCGACTGGGCGAAGGCATCGATGCCGGCTTGCACGGCTTCGTCGAGCGATAGCCGCTCCCACCGCCGCATCAGACGCTTCTGCGCCCGCACCGCGAGCGGCGTGCCCTCGACGATGGAATGCACGCAGCGTTCGACCGCCTCGGCGATCTTGGCGGCCGGCACGACCTCCTCGACGAGCCCCCACGCCTCGGCCTTGGCGGCGCCGATGTTCTCGGCAGTCAGCAGCAGCCAAGAGGTGCGGCCCCAGCCGATCAGGCGCGGCAGCAGTGCCGCCTCGACCACCGAGGGAACGCCGACCTTTACCTCGGGCATGCCGAAATGGGCGTCGTCGGTGGCGATGCGCATGTCACACGCCGCCGCCACTTCCAGGCCGGCGCCCAGCGTATAACCCTCGAGGCGGCAGATCACCGGCACGGGGCAATCGCGGATCGACTGGCAGAGCTTGTGGACCAGGGTGATGAAGGCGCGGCCGTCCTCGGACTGGCGCATCGCCGCCATGTGGTTGATGTCGGCGCCGCCGATGAACGCCCGCCCACCCGCGCCCGAGAACACCACGACGCGCAGGTCATCCTCTCTGGCCAGAGTGTGGAAGGTCTGGGTGAGATCGCGCAGCGCCGGCGGATTGAGCACGTTGAGGCGCCGCGCGTTGTCGAAGACGACGTGCGCCACCACGCCCTGCGCTCGCCGTTCGCGGCGGATCTCGATCTTGTGCGCGGGTGCCGTCATGACGTTTCGCTCCGTGGCTCTTTTGTCTCGGGGGGATTTCGCCTATTAGAGCCGCCGAACAACTCTTCACAAGAGCGAACCGGAAGGCCTGCCCCCGTGCCCGACATCAATCTTGCGGCCTATTCGGTGTTCGTGCCGCCCGATCCGTTCGAGGACCACATGGGTCCGATCTACTACAAGTTGACGGGCGACGCGCGCGAGGCCGGCAGCGTCCATTGCGTGCTGCCGACCCATGAAGCGCACTGCAACTATGCCGGCGGCGTCCATGGTGGTGCCCTGCTCACCTTCGCCGACTATGCGCTCTGCCTTGTCGCTGGCCGCGCGGCTGACGGCGGCACCAATACCTCCTTTGCGATGACCGTGAGCCTCGCGGCCGAGTTCCTCGATGGCGCCCGGATCGGCCCGCCCCTGGAGGCACGCGGCGAGCCCCTGCAGGTCACCGGCCGCCTCGCCTTCGCGCGCGGCAGTATCACACAGGAAGGCCGGACGATCGCGCTCTGGTCGGGCGTTTGCCGCCACGTGGCGCGCGCCAAGGCCATGGTGCGCAAGGAAGAAAACTCAGCTCGTCATGCCAAGCCGATCGATCAGGCGGTTCCGCCCGGCTTCGACCTGTTCGCAACGGCCAGCGCCTATTCACGCCATATCGGTCCGATCTACCTCCGTCCCGAAGCCGACGGCGCCTCGGTCGTGCAGCCGACGCTGCCGCGCATGTGCAATTCCGGCGGCGCGCTGCATGGCGGCTACATGATGAGCTTCGCCGACTCGGCGATCACGCGGGCAGCAGCACTCGCGACCGACATGGCGCCGTCGACCGTTTCCTTCGCGGCCGAGTTTCTGTCGGCCGGAGACGCCGCGTCGCCGCTCGCGACGCGCGTCGAAATCCCGCGGCGCGGCAAGTCGATCGCCTTCCTGCGCGGCCTGGTCGAGCAGAACGGGCGCAGCCTGCTGTCCTACTCGGCGACGATGATGCTGAGGCCCAGGCGCTAGATGCGCGTCGCTGGGGCCGC
>CAMDOT010000205.1 GCA_945903635.1 Rhizobium sp. Q54
GAACTTTCGATCGACGGCGGCGCGACCGTCGTGGTCCAGGCCGAGAGGCCGCCGATCGTGAACGGCACGGCCGAGGAGCGCATGCGGGTCGGCTGCGGCTCGGCCGCTATCGGCATGTTCGCGCCGCAATGGCACGGCCATGTCGACGAGGTGATCGTGGTCGACGATCACATCACCGGCGTGCTGAGCGAGCACCAGGGCGGCGCTTTTCTCGACATGAAGCCCGCCGGCATCCGCGTCCGCGGCCGCCGCTCGACACCGGGCCGCTACTTCCAGGTGGCCGAGCCGGGCCTGGGCTGGGGCGGCACCGATGTCAGCGATCCGTTGGAGATCATCGACCGCATCGACCCCAAGCAGGCCTGGCCCGGCCTCCGGCTGCTGATGGTCTCGACCACGGGCGAGCATTCGGCCTGGTTCGAACTCGATGAGGATCTGAAGCCGCGGTCCGCACCGATGCCGCCTCAGGTACGCCTCGTGGTCGAGCGCATCGCCGAGAATTGCGAGCCCGCCCTCTGCACCGTGCTGTTCATGGCCGGTGCGGGCGGCTCGTTGCGCGCCGGCGTCACGGAAAATCCCGTGCGACTCACGCGATCGGTGCGAGACACGCTGACCAAGGTGACCTTGGGCGGGGCGCCTGCCTTCGTCTGGCCGGGCGGCGGCATCACGCTGATGGTCGATGTGGCGCGCATGCCGGAGAAATCCTTCGGCTATGTGCCGACACCGGCGCTCGTGGCGCCAATCGAATTCACCCTGCGCGCCGACGACTATGCGGCGCTGGGTGGCTACAGCTCGCGCGCCGTCACCCTGGAGGATGCCATCGCTCGCGCCGGCCATGTGCGTCTCGACAAGGATGAACGATGAGCGGCGCGGTCACGGCGCGCCTGCCCGACGGCCGCCTGCATCTGCAGGAGGGGCCGATCGATCTTATCGTCGAAGCGTTTGGCACCGCCATCGAAGTCGAGCGCGCGTATGCGCAGGCCGTCGAGCGTTTTGGCGACGTCTTGCCTGGTTTGGTGAACGAGCTGCCGACGTTGCGTCGGCCGGTCGGCGAGACTGCGCCGCAGCTTCAGGGTCCGGTGGCTCGGCGCATGGCCGAGGCGGTATGGCCACATCGCGCGATCTACATCACGCCAATGGCAGCCGTCGCCGGCGCCGTCGCGGACGAGATGCTGGAAGCCCTGGTGCGCGGGCGCACGCTCGACAAGGCCTATGTCAACGACGGCGGCGACATCGCGATCCATCTGGCGCCCGGCCAACAGCTGCGGGCCGGCATCGTCGCCGATCTCCAGGCGCCGCAGCTTTCAGGGTTCGCCACCCTGCATCACGACCGTCCGGTGCGCGGCATCGCCACGTCGGGCCGCGGCGGGCGCTCGTTTTCGCTCGGCATCGCTGATTCGGCCACGGTTCTGGCGGCGACGGCCGCTGCCGCCGACGCCGCGGCGACCTTGATCGCCAACGCCGTGAACGTGGACACACCCGCTGTTCGCCGTCAGCCGGCTTGCGAGATCGATCCCGACAGCGACCTCGGTGGGCTTCCCGTCACCGTGGCGGTCGGCGAGCTGTCCCCGGCGCTGGTCGCCGAAGCCCTGGACCGCGGCATGCTCGAAGCCCGACGGTTGAGGCTCTGCGGCATGATCGACAGCGCGGCCCTGTCATTGAAAGGGCACTGGCGCATCGAAGCTGGCGACAGGGCGCTTACCGAGGCGCTTAGTGAGACGGGGACGGGATGAGCGATCTGGTGAAACTGCGGAAATACGTCGCCATCATCGAGGAGACGCATCATGACGGTGGGCCGTTGCTGGCGCGCCCGGTCGTCAAGGCGGCGGTCGGCGGCGTCATCGCCAATCCCTATGCTGGCCGGCATGTCGCCGATATCCAGCCGATGATGAAGGCACTGGAGCCGCTGGCGGTCGATCTCACGGAGCGCGTCATGAAGCTCCTGGGCGTCAAAGGGTCCGACCTCGAAGCCTACGGCAAGGGCGTTATCGTGGGCCTGGCCGGCGAGCTGGAACACGCGGCGCTGTGGCACCAACCGTCCGGCTTCGGCATCCGCCACGCCATTCATCAATCCAAAGGTGCCGGCGCCAAGTCGATCGTGCCCTCGACGGTCAAGGTGGCGGCCGCGGGCGCGCGCATCGACATTCCCCTGCATCATGTGACGGCGTCCTATGTGCGCAGCCATTTCGATGCGATCGAATTCTGCGTGCCCGACGGGCCCAAGCCCGACGAGATCGTGTTCATCGTCGCGGCCGCGATCGGCGGCCGCCCGCATGCCCGCGTCGGTGGGCTGACGATGGATGGGATCAAGCTGGGAGACGGACAGCGATGAGCGATGCCCTGACGGCGGCGATGAAGGCCCTCGACGACTATATGGCGGCGCTCAACCGAGGCGACGAGCCGGGCGTCAACGCCGCCTGCAACTTCCCGCACGTGCGGCTGGCCGGCGGCAAGGTCGTCGTCTGGCCGGACCATGGCGACTACAAACTCGCCGATTTCATCGCGCGCGCCGGCGACGGTTGGCATCGCAGCACGTGGGACGAGCGCACGCCGATCCATGTCGGCAAAAACAAGGTTCATCTCAAGGTGAAGTTCAGCCGCTGGCGCAAGGACGGCTCGCTGCTGGGGGCCTTCGAGACGATCTACATCGTGACCCATCAGGACGGTCATTGGGGCATACAGGCACGGTCGAGTTTCGCCGACTGAGCGCTTGTGGGGTATGGGCCGGGCTCGCTACGCTTGGCTTAGGGAGCGTTTCACAGTTTTAAGGAGGGGGATGTCATGCTGACCCGCAACAACTTGCTCGCCGGCACCGCAGCGCTCGTGGCACTTGCGCTGTTCGGACCGGCCGGCGCGCAGACGCCGATCAAGATCGGCGAACTCAACAGCTATAAGGTCTTCCCGGCGTTTCTCGAGCCCTACAAGAAGGGCATCGAGCTGGCGGTCGAGGAGGTGAATGCGGCCGGCGGCGTGCTCGGTCGCAAGATCGAGGTCATCAGCCGCGACGACAACGGCAATCCGGGCGATGCGGTGCGTGTGGCCGAGGAGCTCCTGAGCCGCGAGCAGGTGTCGTTCCTGATCGGCACCTTCCCGTCCAATGTCGGTCTCGCGGTCGCCGACTTCGCCAAGCAACGCAAGGTGCTGTTCATCGCGGCCGAACCGCTCACCGACAAGATCGTGTGGGACTCCGGTAACGCCTACACCTTCCGCCTGCGCACCTCGACCTACATGCAGACGGCGATGCTCATTCCCGACGCCGTCAAGCTCAAGAAGAAGCGCTGGGCGATCGTCTATCCCAACTACGAGTACGGCCAATCGGCCACGGCGGCCTTCAAGAAGCTCCTCAAGGAGAAGCAGCCCGACGTCGAGTTCGTGGCCGAGCAGGCGCCGCCGCTGGGCAAGATCGACGCCGGCGCGGTGGCCCAGGCGCTGGCCGACGCCAAGCCCGATGCGATCTTCTCGTCGCTGTTCGGCGCCGATCTCGCCAAGTTCGTCCGCGAAGGCCAGACGCGCGGCCTGTTCAAGGGCGTGGAAGTATTCAACCTGCTGGCCGGCGAGCCGGAATATCTCGATCCGCTGAAGGAAGAGGCGCCCGAGGGTTGGTACGTGACGGGCTATCCGTGGAGCGAGATCAAGACGCCGGAGCACACCAAGTTCCTCACCGCCTACCAGACCAAATTCAAGGACTACCCGCGGCTCGGCTCGGTGGTGGGCTATGCCACCGTGATGTCGGCCGTCGAGACCATCAAGAAGGCGGGCTCGCTCGATCAGGACAAGCTGATCGCGGCGGCGAGCGGGCTGAAGCTCATGACACCGTTCGGCATGGTCGAGTACCGGTCGATCGACCATCAGTCGACGATGGGTGCCTATGTCGGCCGCATCGCCGTCAAGGACGGCAAGGGCTACATGAAGGACTGGCGTTTCGTCGACGGCAAGGATGCGCTGCCGAGCGATGCGGAGGTCCTGAAGATGAGGCCGAAGAATTGATCATGGGACCGCGGACCTCCAGGTCCGCATCAAGATCATGAGCGGGCCGGGAGGCCCGCGGTCCGCATGACCTTCGCCTCGATCATCATCCAGCTCCTCAACGGGCTGGCCGCCGCTTCGTCCCTGTTTCTGGTTTCGGCCGGCCTGTCGCTGATCTTCGGCGTGACGCGGATCGTGAACTTTGCCCACGGTTCGCTCTACATGCTTGGGCTCTACGGCGCCTACTCGTTGATCGAGGCGCTGGGCCGCACGCCTTTCGGTTTCTGGAGCGCGGTGATCCTGGCGGCGCTGGCGGTCGGCCTGGTCGGCATCGCAATCGAGGTGCTGGTCCTGCGCCGCATCTACCGGGCGCCCGAGCTGTTCCAGTTGCTGGCGACTTTTGCCGTCGTGCTGGTGATCAAGGACATCGCGCTGTTCACCTGGGGTGCCGAGGACCTGGTCGGGCCGCGCGCCCCAGGCCTTTCCATGGCCGTGGAAATCCTGGGCAAGCGCATCCCGGCCTACGACTTGCTGCTGATCGCCATCGGTCCCGTGGTGCTGGGCGTCATGTGGCTGCTGCTGACGCGTACGCGCTGGGGTGCGCTGGTGCGGGCCGCCACCCAGGACCGCGAGATGGTGGGGGCGCTGGGCGTCGACCAGGCCAAGCTCTTCACCTCGGTATTCTTCGTGGGCTCGGTGCTGGCCGGTCTCGGGGGTGCGCTACAAATCCCGCGCGAGCCTGCCAACCTCGAGCTCGACCTCGCCATCATCGCCGATGCGTTCGTCATCACCGTGGTTGGCGGTCTCGGCAGCATCACCGGCGCGTTCCTGGCCGCCGTCATCATCGGCGTCGCCAAGGCCTTCTGTATCGGCATCGGCACCGTGACCTGGTTCGGCTTCGAGATCTCTTTCTCCAAGCTCACGCTGGTGGTCGAATTCCTGATCATGGCGGTGGTGCTGGTGGCGCGGCCGTACGGACTCCTCGGCAAGCCGCAGGCGGTGCAGCGTATCGCCGCCGACCCTGTCCCGCCGCTCACCGCGCCGTCGTGGAAGATCGCGCTGGTCTGGGTGGTGCTGTTGCTGGGCGTGCCGCTGGTGGCCGACCGCTACATCACCATCATGCTGACCGACATCGTCTGCTTCGCGCTGTTCGCCGTCAGCCTGCATTTCATCATGGGCCCGGCCGGCATGGTGTCGTTCGGCCACGCCGCCTATTTCGGCCTCGGCGCCTATGCGGGCGGCCTTCTGTTGAAGCGCGCCGGCCTGCCCATGGAGGCGGCCCTCCTGCTGGCGCCGCTCTGCGCCGGCGCCTTCGCCGTCGTCTACGGCTGGTTCTGTGTTCGCCTCTCGGGCGTCTACCTCGCCATGCTAACGCTCGCCTTCGCACAGATCAGCTGGTCGATCGTCTTCCAATGGGACTCGTTCACCGGCGGCAGCAACGGCCTCTTTGGCATCTGGCCGTCGGCCTGGCTCGCCGGCAAGACCACCTACTACTATCTGGCGCTCGCCTGCTGCGGCACGGGCATCGCGCTCCTGTGGCGCGTGCTGTTCTCGCCCTTTGGCGCAGCACTCCGCGCCGGCCGCGATTCGCCGCTGCGGGCCGAGGCGATCGGCATCGACCTGCGCGGCTTCCAGTGGGCGGCCTTCGTGCTGGTGGGCGCACTCGCGGGACTCGCTGGCTCGGTCTATGCCTTCTCCAAGGGCAGCATCTCGCCCTCGACCATCTCCATCGGCCAGTCGACCGACGGGCTGATCATGGTGTTGCTGGGCGGCGTCGAGACGCTGACCGGTCCGGTGGTGGGGGCGGCGGTCTACACCTGGGTGCGCGATGCCGTCGCCCGCCATACCGAATTCTGGCGCGCCGTAATGGGCGGCATCATCCTGCTGATCGTGCTGCTCTTCCCGCAGGGGCTGGTCGGCGGCCTGAAGGCGCTGTTCCTGCGCTGGAAGGAGGCCCGCGCATGAGTAGTGGGAGCATGAGCGACACCGTTCTCCAGGTCGAGGGACTGCACAAGGCCTTCGGCGGCGTGCAGGCGGTGGCCGATGTTTCCTTCGCTGTCTCGGCCGGCGAGATGCTGGCGCTGATCGGCCCCAACGGCGCCGGCAAGAGCACCTGCTTCAACATGCTGAACGGCCAGCTCGTGCCCGATGCCGGCATCGTGCGGCTGGCCGGCCGCGACATCGTGGGCCTCCGCCCGCGCGCCGTCTGGCGGCTAGGCGTCGGTCGGACCTTCCAGATCACCGCCACCTTTGCCTCGCTGAGCGTCCGCGAGAACGTCCAGATGGCACTCTATTCCCACGCCGGCCGGCTGCGCTCGATGCTGCAGCGTTTCGGCGCCGCGTTCCGGACCGAGGCCGATGCGCTGCTGGCCCAGGTCGGCATGCTCGACCAGGCCGATCGGACCTGCGGCGTGCTGGCCTACGGCGACCTCAAGCGCGTCGAACTCGCCATGGCGCTCGCCAACGATCCGCGGCTGCTGCTGATGGACGAACCCACGGCCGGCATGGCGCCCCGCGAACGCGTCGAGCTGATGGAGCTGACGGCCACACTGGCACGGGCGCGCAATATCGCCGTGCTCTTCACTGAGCACGACATGGATGTCGTCTTCTCCCAGGCCGACCGTATCATCGTACTCGACCGCGGCCAGTTGATCGCCGGCGGCACGCCCGCGGAAGTACGCGCCAATCCCAATGTGCGCGCCGTCTATCTCGGGGGCACGCACTGATGCTTGCGGTTCGGAACCTGCATGCTTTCTACGGCCGCGCCCATATCCTGCACGGCGTGTCCCTGGAAGCACGCGCGGGCGAGGTCGTGGCGCTGCTCGGGCGCAACGGTGCCGGCAAGTCGACGGCGCTCAAGGCAATCATGGGGCTGGTGCCGCCGGCCGAAGGTGAGGTGACATTCGAGGGTCAGCGCATCGAGCGGCTTCAACCCTACCGCATCGCGCGGCTGGGTCTCGGCTACGTACCCGAGGAGCGGCGCATCTTCACCGAGCTTACGGTGATGGAAAATCTCGAGGTCGGCCGCCAGGTTGGTCGTAAGGCCGGGCGCGGCGCGGCGCCGGCCTGGACGGAAGACAAGCTCTTCGCGCTCTTTCCCAACCTCGCCGGCATGCGCGACCGGCCGGGGGGGCGCATGTCGGGCGGCGAGCAGCAGATGCTCACCATCGCCCGTACCCTGATGGGCAATCCGCGCTGCGTGCTGCTCGACGAGCCGTCGGAGGGCCTGGCACCCATCATCGTCGAGCAGATGGCGCACTCGATCCGGGCGCTGAAGGGCGAGGGGCTCTCCGTGCTGCTGTGCGAGCAGAACCTGCATTTCTCCCAGGCCGTCGCCGACCGCGCCTATATCATCGAAAAGGGCCAGATCCGCTTCGGCGGCACCATGGCTGAGCTGGCGGCCGACTCCTCCCTCCGTGAACAATACCTTTCAGTGTGATCATGCCTTCCCCAAAGTCCCCTGGGCGCTCCCTCACGGTCGGCATCGACGTCGGCGGCACCTTCACCGACCTGCTGGCGATCGACTCGGTCTCCGGTGAGGTCAAGCTCGCCAAGGTGCCGACGACCGTCGACAACCAGGCCATCGGCTTCATGGCGGCCCTCGCGCAAGCCGGCGCCGATCCGGCGACGCTGCAGGCCGTGGTGCACGGCACCACAACCACGACCAATGCGCTGCTGGAGCGCAAGATCGCCACGGTCGGGCTGATCACCACCAAGGGTTTCCGCGACGTGCTGGAACTCGGCCGCCGCACGAGGCCGCAGCCCTATGGCCTGCGCGGCACGTTCAGGCCGCTGATCGATCGCGAACGACGCCTCGAAGTGCCGGAACGCATGGACGCCGACGGCAAGGTGCTGATTCCGCTCGACGAGGCCGCCGTCGCCGACGCGGCGAAAAAGCTGCTGACGCTCGGCTGCGAGGCGGTCGTCATCCATTTCCTGCACAGCTACATCAATCCGACGCATGAGCGCCGCGCCGCCGAGATCGTGCGCGGGCTTTGGCCCAACGCCTATGTCACGGCGGGCCATGCCATTCTCTCGGAGTATCGCGAGTACGAGCGCGGCGTGACGGCGGCGGTGAATGCCTCGGTCCAGCCGGTGCTCGACCGCTACCTGACGCGGCTCCGCACCGAACTTTCGGCCAAGGGTTTTGACCGTGACCTGCTGGTGATGCAGGGCAATGGCGGCACCATCTCCTCGGCCCTCATCGCCCATGCCGCGGTCAACACCGTGATGTCGGGCCCGGCGTCGGGCGTGATGGCAGCGGCCTATACCGGCCGCGCCTCGGGCCATCCCAACCTGATCACCTATGACATGGGCGGCACCTCGACCGACGTCGGCCTGATCGAGAATGCCGTGCCTCAGGTCTCGGGCGAGCTCGAACTCGAATACGCCATGCCCATCCACGTGCCGATGGTCGACGTGCACACGATCGGCGCCGGCGGCGGCTCGATCGCCGCAATCGATTCGGCCGGCATGCTGCGCGTCGGGCCGGAAAGCGCCGGCGCCCGGCCCGGCCCCATCTGCTACGGCCGCGGCGGATCCGAACCCACCATTACGGACGCCAACCTTATCCTGGGCCGACTCAATCCCGATAAGCTTCTGGGCGTCGATCATCCAGTGACGCTCGACCATGTGCGCGGGCTGATCGCCGGGAAAATCGGCAAGCCGCTCGGCCTCGATGCCGAGGCCGCTGCTGCCGCCATCCTGCGCATCGCCAACGACCGTATGGCCGGCGCCATGCGGCTGGTCTCGCTGTCGCGCGGCCACGATCCGCGCGACTTCGCCCTGTTCGCCTTCGGTGGTGCGGGCCCGCTACATGCCACCGCGCTCGCCCGTGAGCTTGCCATCCCTACCGTGCTGGTGCCGGCGCGGCCCGGCATCACCAATGCGCTGGGCTGTGTCGTGGCCGACCTGCGCCACGACTATGTGCGCACCGTCAACAAGCCGCTCTCGGCCATCGACGATGCCACGGTGGCGCGCATCTATGCCGAGCAGTCGGCCGAGGGCGAGGCCACGATCGGGCGCGAGGGCGTGCCGGTGCGCGAGCTGCGCCGCGTCCATACCGCCGACATGCAGTTCCAGGGCCAGAGCCACATCCTCTCCGTCGGTGTCGACCGGCCCGACATCGGCGTCGCGGGCCTGCACGAGGCCTTTGCCGCGGCTTACGACCGGCGCTTCGGTATCGAGCTCGCAGAAATCCCGCCGGTCCTCGTCAACCTCCACACCGCGGTGATCGGCGTGCGGCCGGAGATTTCACTCGGCGCGCTCGCCGCCACCGAACGCGCGCCGACCTTGGCGGCGGCGCAGATGGGTGAACGCCGCGTCTGGTTCACCGATGGCTGGCACGTGACGCCGGTCTACGCCCGCGACAGGCTCCCGCTCGATGCGGTGTTCAAGGGACCGGCGATCCTCGAACAGCTCGATTGCACCACTGTCGTCGAACCCGGCGACAAGGTCCGCCAAGACAAGCTCGGCAATTTGCTGATAACAGTCGGCTAACAATAATCTGGAGGAAGCGACCGATGAAGGTGACGGACGTCGTCTGCCACATCCTGCAATGCAAGGTCGACAAGCCGTTCGTGTCGGCACGCGGCTGGGTCTATGGCACGCGCTCGACCTGCCTGGTCGAGATCTCGACCGACGACGGCATCACCGGCTGGGGCGAGTGCTACGGCCCCGCCGCCGTCGCCAAGACCTTCGTCGAGACGCAGTACAAGGCGCGAGTCATCGGCCGCGATCCGTTCGACGTCGAGGCGATCTGGGAAGACCTCTACAACAGGATCAAGGACTACGGCACAACGGGCATGGCGATCTCGGCCATCTCCGGCATCGACATCGCGCTGTGGGACATCATGGGCCGGGCGGTGAACAAGCCGGTGCACAAGCTGATCGGCGGCGCCTACCGCAGCGAAGTCATTCCCTACGCGACCGGCCTCTACTTCATCGACATGAACCGGCTGGTCGAGGAGGCCGTGGAAGAAGCGCTGGAGTTCAAGAACGACGGTTTCAGCGCCATCAAAATGAAGATCGGCCTGGGCGACCTCAAGCTCGATGCCAAGCGCGTCGGTGCGGTGCGCAAGGCGATCGGGCCTGACGTGAAGCTCGCCGTCGACGCCAACCACTGCTTCTCCGTGCCCAATGCCATCAAGCTCGGCCGCATGCTCGAGGAACACGACATCATGTGGTTCGAGGAGCCTATCAGTCCCGAGGACCACGATGGTTACATCGAAGTGACGCGCGCGCTCGACATGGCGGTGGCCGGTGGCGAGAACGATTTCACGCGCTGGGGTTTTCGGGACGTGATCGCGAAGAAGGCGATGGACATCGTGCAGCCCGACCTCTGCGCCGCCGGCGGCTTCTCCGAGTGCCGCAAGATCGCGACTCTTGCGTCGGCGTTCGGTGTCGAATGCGTGCCGCATGCCTGGGGTTCGGTGATCGGCCTCGCGGCCACCGTGCAGTTCCTGGCGGCACTTCCCGATCAACCACCCGCGTTCCGGCCGATGCCGCCCATGCTCGAGTTCGAGCAGACGCCCAATCCGCTCCGCGACACGCTGGCCAAGGAGCCGATCGAGCAGAAGAAGGGCATCGTGAAGGTC
>CAMDOT010000206.1 GCA_945903635.1 Rhizobium sp. Q54
CCGTCCCCTGACGCCAGCCGCCTGAGCGGGGCCGCCGTCGAGCAGCTCCTGAGAGAGGACCTGCTCGAACTCCACGACGACCGCCCGTCGATCACGGCCAAGGGGCGCCGGGTCGTCGTCTGCGGCTCGCCGCTCCTGTGGAATTCGTGACGGCGGAATTCCTGAGGCCGCTTGCATCGCCACGGCCAGGTGCTAAAAGCCCGGCCGTTCTCGGGGAGTAACCGTCCGCGTCTCCTGCGGAGCCTGCGTCAACAAACTTGGCTTCGGCCATGGCGCCGGCAACGGACTTGTAAGTCCGGATTGGCCAGACCGACGACAGGGAATCCCGGACCGGGTCGACGGGGGTTCTGTGTCGTCGCGTAGCTTCGGCCCCCAGGATGCCCTCGATGGAAGCCCTGCTCACCTCCGCCGCCGTCGTGGCCATCGCCGAGATCGGCGACAAGACCCAGTTGCTGGCCATCGTGCTGGCGGCGCGCTTCCGAAAGCCGGTGCCTATCGTGCTCGGCATCCTGGCCGCGACCCTGCTCAATCACGCGTTCGCCGCCGGCTTCGGTTACCTCGTCGCCCAGTGGCTGACCGGCCGCATCTTTCAGATCGTGCTGGGCGTGGCCTTCATCGCCATGGCCGCCTGGGCGCTGATCCCCGACAAGGAGGATGAGGGCGCAGCCCAGCGCTCGGCGGGTGGCGTGTTCCTCACCACGCTGATCGCCTTCTTCCTGGTCGAGATCGGCGACAAGACGCAGATCGCCACATCGCTGCTGGCGGCCCAGTTCCAGAGCGTGGCCCTCGTCACCGTGGGCACCACGGCCGGCATGATGCTGGCCAACGTGCCGGCGGTGCTTTTGGGCGAGGCGGTGACGCGGATCGTGCCGATGAAGGTCGTCCGCACCGCCGCCGCCGTCGTCTTTGCCGCAATAGGACTTTGGATCGTGATCGCCGGATCGTGATCGCCGCTCCCGATATGGCCGGCCATGGCCAACGCCTCGGCCCTCAACACCTCGGCCCTGTAGTGCGGCCGCAGTAGTGCTGCCTAAGCGCGGCGCGGCAAAGGTCCGCCCAGCTGCTCCAGCCAGCGTCGCGCCCTCTGGTGCGTCGCGAAGATCCGCATTGGACGGTCGGCGGCGGCGAGCATGCCGAGGATGGGCACGATGATTTCGGCCTTCTCATCCGGCAGGACGAGAGCCAGCGGCCCCATCGGCCCCCCTGCATGATGGGCTCGCATGCGCACGCCCAGCGCCAGCAGGTCCTGAGGTCCCATGGCCGTGTCACCATCCAGGCCATCGAAAAGCTTCCGGAAGGCCATCGCCTCGCGCGACACCATCTCATCGAGCAGCTGTTCGACCTCCGGACGGCTCACATGACCCTTGGCAATGACGCTGACGAAGCGGGTATCGGAATCGATGGTCCAATGGAGAGGCATACTTCCTGTGTTCCGGGGCCCCAAAGCTACACACGATGCCGGTTGGCCATTCGCAATTTGTAGAACCATTGGTGTCACATTTGAAGATCAGCTGACGGTCCCGTTTCGAATGGCATGCGCATGAAACGATTCTCACTGCGAATTGCTCGCAGAAGGGATTGCCGCACGACTTCGTCGTCACTTCTGGCCAAAAACGTCCGGTTGCGGACAAATCCATGCGGTCACAGAAATTTTTCGTGGCTGTCAGGCAACCTTCCCGGTGCTGCCGCATTTTGATCTCCGGCTGATCGACACAACAGGGGAGACACTCGTGAAAAAGTCCGTTCTCGTCGCCATGGCATTGGCCGCTTCTCCGGCCGCCGTCCAGGCTCAGGATGCCTATGTGCCCTTCGAAGGCTTCTACATCGGCGCCGGCGGAGGCCTTGTTTTTCCGATATCGCAGAACACCGGTTTCACCTCGTACACCGGCTGGCTCGCCGGCGGCAAAATCGGCTACGACTTTCTGGGCCCCCGCGTGGACCTCGAGGTCGGCTATGGCCGGACCGGCAACAACGTCTTCTTCCCGGGCAGCGCCGTCAGCGGCAGCGCGGGGCAGCTGAATGTGATGGCCAACGTCTACTACGACTTCATGGTGCAGCAGCGGCTCAATCCCTACATCGGCGCGGGCGTCGGCGTCGCCTTCGTCGACAGCAACCAGTCGCTGGGCAGCACGCAGTTCGCCTGGCAGGCCATGATTGGTCTCAGGTACAATATCGACTCGTCCTGGGCGGTCGGCCTCGAGGGCCGCTACATGGGAACCACCAACCCCAGCATCAACACGCCGACCGGGACGGTCTACTCGCAGAACCAGACGCTCGGCCTCCTGGCGGGCATCGCCTACAAGTTCGGCGCGCCGTCTGCGGCGCCGCCACCGCCCCCGCCGCCGGCCGTGGCGCCGCCCTCCTACATGGTGTTCTTCGACTGGGATCGCTCGAACCTCTCGGACCAGGCGCTCAACACCATTCGACAGGCGGCCCAGGCCTACAAGACCAAGGGCAACGCCCGCATCACGGCGACCGGCCATACCGATACGTCGGGGTCCGAATCCTACAACATGGCGCTGTCGCTGCGTCGCGCGAACACCGTCAAGGACGCTCTGGTGCGTGAAGGCGTGCCGGCCACCGCGATTGCCGTGATCGGCCGTGGCGAAGCGGGCCTGCTGGTCAAGACCGCCGACGGCGTCCGCGAGCCGCAGAACCGCCGCGTCGAGATCGTCATCCAGTAACCGGTACGCGAGGACAGAAATCGCCAGCCACGCCCACAGTTGTTGGGCGTGGCGGCGGCCGGAGAAGAGCGTTGCAAGCCTCCAACGTCAGCGAAACAGCCAAATGCCCGGCGTGTGCCGAGCCCAGCGGCATTCTCGTCGACTGGGACATGGTGGGCGCCGCGGGACTGAAATGTGTCGCCTGTGGCGCGGCCCTGGAAGTTCAACACGAGCGAAGCTGCGTTG
This sequence comes from Rhizobium sp. Q54, assembly GCA_945903635.1. Lineage (GTDB taxonomy): Bacteria > Pseudomonadota > Alphaproteobacteria > Reyranellales > Reyranellaceae > Reyranella. The sequence continues at coordinate 2,910 of CAMDOT010000206.1, forward strand.
GATGGCCAGGTGACAAGAGCGATGTCACGGCGTCGGCGACCAACGAGCCGGGAGAGACGGCAACCATGACCGCGAGCCGCCCCGGATGAACGAGCCCGTCCCTGGAGGCGTTTGATGGGTAGGCTCGACAGGGATGCCCCCCATTGATGCCCTGCGGGCAAGCGTCGAAAACCAAGCTGCCGCCCAAGCTGCCATCTCGGGCATATCGCACCTGGCAGCGAAAGCCGGCTCCCCCAGCATCGCCCTGTCGGATCGCTGAGCCTGACCGCTGAGCCGGACCGCCGAGTCGGATCGCTGACCTCCGGCGATCTGTGGGAAAATGCGTACGCGTGAACCCGCGCGAGAGGCAATATACTGCGCGAAGATCAGAGAAAGATTGGACCCGGAGGTAGCGTGGATTATCTCACACTCGTGGTGCTGGTCATTCCGGCCGTAGTCGGTTTGGTCGCGGCTGCGGCCCTCGGCCCGAACCGCGGTATTATCGTCGGAGCAGGGGCCATGCTCATCGCGGTCTTCGTTCTGCTGCTGTTTCAGGTAACACCACCGGCTACCGTCTCGCGTCTCAGCTCGGCTTGCGGTCTCATGCTCTTCGAATGGCTGAGATGGGCGCCATCCTTTCTGGTTGGAGCAGCGATTGGATCCGTGATCTTTCGATTTCGAAGGCGCGAACCGCGAACGTAACCGTCCAATCGGCGCTTCATGAGCCGCCGGAGCGACGAGGCCTCTTTCGCTCGGCTTGAATTGTCCAGATTGGGACAATTGCCGCGGGCCATCTTGACGCGCCAAAGGGTCCGAGAAGAAAATCCCGATGGGTGTGCGTCTGGGGAGGAGACGCAATGGATCGCGGCCTGAAGGCACCGCTCAGCGCAAACGAAGAGATCACGCTACGGCGCGTGGGCTATGGCATCGCCAAGCCCAACGAGCTTATCGCGCGCGATGTCGAACGCTTGTCGCGGCTCGCCCTGATCGGTTGGCAAGGTAACCGTCTGGTATTGACCGACACTGGCCAGCAGCGATTGGCGGCAATGCCGGGCCCACACTTTCAAGTCGGCCTCCGCTCCAACGATCAGGCACTCGGCGCCTTGATGGCAGGGCTCAAGAAGCCGCCTGCCTGAGCACTGGAGAACTCAACCAAACCGCGCGAAGGATTCGGGCTGCTACCTCGAAAGAGCTTCGAGCTTCCGCTTCAAGTCCTTCAATCTGGCGCTTCGCGTTTCGATCTGCTTCTCCAGCAAGCGGCGATCCGTAGCGCTGAGCCCATTCATTTTCAGGGCCGCCAGGTCGGACTTGATGATCCGGACCAGGGCGACGATTTCCTTGGCAACGCTCTCGCGCTCGGCCAGGAGCGAATAGCCAAGCTGATCCCGCAGCTCGGCCTCACGACGCGCAAGCGCCTTGGCGCGTGCGCGCGGAAGGCCTCCCTCTTCATTGCCCGTGGGTTTGGATTTGGCGGGTTTGGATTTGGCCGTGGTCGGCAGGTGGTCCTCCCGTTGATGCCGCTTCGTGCAACGCCAGTGCCTCCTTGGCGGTTCCCGTCAGGCGGCGCGTGCAGCCCAAAATGAACGAGCCTGCTGCCGGACAGGCGTTCGTCCCGCAAGGCCACGCCGCACTTCCACCAACACGATGCGGAGCTTGTCGATCGGGGCGACACGGGCCGCGTCGCCGATCCGGAGGCAGGCGAAAATGGCAGATCCAGGAGCCGGCGGTCCGTTCAAGCTCTCTCAAGCGTGATGTTTCGTGAATGCTCCGCCGGTAGACGCCGTTCGGGGGCGCCGCAAAACTGGTCACTATCGATGACCGCAGGCTCGCATCCCCGCCTGCTGCGTCATCCCAGGCCCGCTCCTCCCCACGGGGGGCGGGCCTTTCTGTGAGCTTCCAAAGCGGCTGTGTCTCTCCGCGGCGAACGACGAGAACGGCCAAGTCTTCTTTCTAGAGAGCCCGTAGAAGAATCACGGATTGCCCTGTCGCGCTTGACGCGCGATCCATCTGCGCGCCGGCGCGAGCGCGCTGAAGATCCGCAGCGGCCGCTCGGCCGTGGCCAGGATGCCCAGCACCCGGCCGAACGACTCGGCAGTCTCCTTCGGCACGACCACGGCCAGGGCGCCCATCGGTCCCGTCTGGTGGGTGGCGCGCATGCGCACGCCAATGGCCAGTATCGCCTCGGGGCCCATGCTCAAGTCGCTGCGCGAGCCGTCGTACAGCTTGCGCCAGCTGTTGGCGCCGGCCTGCTTCACCTCGTCCAGATAGGCCTCGAATTCGGCGCGTGTTACCGCGCCCTCCGCGATTGCGGTAACCAGTTTCTGTTCGGGGTCGATCGTCCAGCGAAGCGGCATCCCGACAAATTACTTTCGATGCGGTGAAAGCACTAGCGATTGTGGCCACGGGCAACTGACGCGCCTCACCAGTCACCGGGACGCGGCTCACCAGTTCGGCGGGCGCTTTTCGTTGAACGCGTTGAGCCCTTCCTGCGCGTCGTCGGTCTCGATGATGTTGCAGATCGTCTCGACGACGTTCTCGATCGCCCGGCGGTATTCGAAGTCGTTGGCGCGCATGAAGGAGTCGCGGGCGAGCTGCATGACCAGCGGCGACTTGGCGGCGAAGTCGCGGGCCATCCGGCGGGCCTCGTCCTTCACCTGGGCGGCCGGCACCACCTTGTTGACCAGGCCCCTCGCGCACGCTTCCTCCGCGGAGATCGGCCGGCCGCTGAACAGCAGCTCGAAGGCCTTGTGGCGGCCGATCTGGCGGGGCAGGTGCACGAAGTGCATGGCCGGGATCACGCCCACCTGGATCTCGGGATAGCCGAGGCTCGCCGTGTCGGCCGCGATCAGCACGTCGCAGGAGACGGCGAGCGTCACGCCGGCCGCACGCGCTGGCCCGGTGAGGGCGGCGATGGTGGGCTTGCCCATGCGGTATTGCAGGTCGTGCATTTCGAAGTAGAGCTTCTCCAGGTAGCGGCGGAGCGCGAGGCCCCGGGCACCGCGGATCATCGCGAGGTCCATGCCGGCGCTGAACGAATTCTCGAAGGCACTGGTCAGGATGATGGCGCGGACCTCGGAATCCGCCTTGGCCTTGCGGTAGGCGTTGTTGATGTCGTCGATCAGGCCGTGGTTGACGGCGTTGACGGGCGCGCGGCGCATGGTGATCTCGGCGACCCGGTCGACCACCGCGTAATCCAGATTGGCAAATTCCATTGTTCCTCCTGACGGCGTCACAATACCCGCTTCTAGGCGTCGTGCTCCTTGCATCGGTTGGTCAAGTCTGCGCCAGCCACACATTGCCCGGCCAAAGCCCATATGCGGAGACCGGCCCTGCCGTTGCAGACAGGCGCCCGGATGCGTTCAATCGTGATTGTCCATTTGGGGCGGCTTTGGCAGGGCATCCGTGTTGCGGCCGCGCGTTGGTGGCAACGCATGGTGCCGTAATGCACTGTCCCTCCTCGTGTTCCTCCCTCTCAAAAGGGGAGACCAGGAGAGGGCGACACAAGGCTTCCCTTACGGGTAAGTTTTAGGCACCGTCTCCTTGGGGGAGGCACGATGGGCATTAGCCTCGTAGTGGCCATTACCGATGACGACTGGTTCGAGATGCTGCGGCAACATCAGGCTCTCGACGAAGTGAATTTTTGGGCGCCATCGGCGGCAAATTTCCGCGCGCTCCAGCCGGGGGAGTTGTTTCTTTTCAAGCTGCATGCGCCTCGCGACTTCATCGTCGGGGGCGGGATATTCGCCTATGCCAACGCGCTGCCGTGTTCCCTGGCATGGGCCGCCTTCGGCGAGGCGAATGGAGCGCATTCAGCATTCGAGATGCGGACACGCATTGCACGCTATCGCAGGGCCGGCGCGAGTGATCGGAGTGATTTCGAGATTGGTTGCCGCGTTCTGACGCAACCGTTCTTCCTTGAAGAGCACGACTGGATTCCCGTGCCGGCCAGCTGGTCACGGAATATCGTGTCGTTCAAAACCTATGATGCCGGCAATGGTGAGGGTCTGGCCCTGTGGGAAGCGGTCAGCGATCGTCTGACACGCCCGCACACTCCAGGCATGGGTGAGGCAAGTGCAAGATTCGGTGAGCCACAGCTCATTCGCCCGCGACTAGGACAGGGCGCATTTCGCGTGATGGTGACAGACATCTATCGGCGGCGATGCGCGGTTACGCAGGAGCGGACGCTACCGGCGCTGGAGGCGGCACACATCCGCCCTTATGGCGACGGCGGTGAGCACGCAGCGCAGAACGGCCTTCTGCTACGGCGCGACATTCATAGCCTCTTCGATGCCGGCTATGTGACAGTGACGCCTGATCTGCGTTTCGAGGTTAGCCGGCGTATCCGCGAAGAGTTCGAGAACGGTAAACACTATTACGCACTTCAAGGTAGTCGGATCAGCCTGCCGGATGACATTGGCCACCGCCCCGATGCCACGACGCTGACTTGGCACAATGAGAATTGCTTTCGGGGATAAGTACATGACGTTCCTGTCGGGCGATCAAGAGACCTAAATCGGTGTAGGAACCTGTTTGAGGAAACTCAGGCGGAGAATGCTACGGGCTAGGCTGTGCGACGGGGAACTCATCCCATGTGCGCCCGTCGAGTGTTCGCCCCTGCTGCTTCTTGTTTCGACCACCCCATTGCTTGAAAAAGAAAGCCGTACCAAAGTGTCGACAAGCGGCGCGAATCTCTCGCACCCATGCGTCCTTCATCGGTCGTGCACGCGGGCCGGACTCTCCGCCGACAATTGCCCAATCAATGGACATCAGGTCGATCCCCGCGACTGATCCTAGCAACGGTTCAAGCGACACAAAACGCACGGCTGCTTTTGTTTGTCGAAGCTGATCCAGTCGGTCGAGATAGTCGCTGCTCTCGATGCTCACGCCCAGCCACGCGTTTGATAGTAAGGGGAGCGTCTTCGACAGCGACGCCATGCGGTCGGCTCGTTTAGTAAGAATCTGGAACGTGTGTTGGGGAGACGCTGCCATTGCGCTCCATACTTCAAAGACAAAGCTTTCGGGGACAGATTCTTGGAAGAGGTCTGACATCGAATTAACAAAGATCATGCGCGGCTTTTTCCAGCGCTTCGGCATTTCTAGCGCGGCACGATCCAGCGTGACCGCGCCGGTCCACACCGCACGGGTGCCGGACTTGCGTGTCAGGCCTGAGTATTTTTCCGTTCCCATTGCCTCAAGCCGGGCTGCCATTCTCATGGCGTAGCAGTTGGTACAGCCAGGTGAGATGATAGTGCATCCCGCGACGGGGTTCCACGTCGCCTCTGTCCACTCAATAGAGCTTGTTGCCATTTGGGCGGCCCTTCTGTGTGCTCTCGGTCTTCAGGATGCTGGTGGCTATCCTAAGACCGGTAGCGTTCGGTGTCGCGAAGATTAGATGATAGATGATCGCGTTTGTCTTGTTGCGCATCGCTATCGGTGTTGAAACGTGCTTGAAGCCCGCGACTTTGCGGAGGCGATCCGTAAAGGCCACGAGCAGTGAATCGATTGGCTGCTTTACTGTATGCGTGCCGAATAAATCCGGTTCCTCGGCGTAGGCGGCCTGTCGCCAGCTATCGTCGCCCCACATCGCGGTCATGCGAGCCACGCTTTCGGGGTCGACGGTACTCTGATCGTGGCGAAGGACATTTCGCTGGATGTCACCGGTGGGAAAGTGGAGGAATACCTCAATGGCCCGAGTAACCGCTGCCGCTTGCAGTACGTCCCACGACAGCATGAGCTTGTAGGGGTCGAGGAAACACAGTCCCCGTTGATACTTATCGAAACGGATCGTTTCGAAAATCCGGGGCAGCAACTCGTTAGCGTCCCCGCAATGTGCTTGGGCGCCGACGCGACCTGCGCATGCTAGCCGCATGGCCGAAGCCTTGGCCGCATCGGCGTCGATTAGGTGATAGCCTACGAAGGGTGGCTCGATGGTGAGAATACGCTTCGCAGTCGTTTCGACCGGCTCTCTGGTGATCTTGCGTAGGGCCACGCCACCACCCGTAAATCCATCAATATAGTAGTGTTTGAGATAGCGCTGATTGGCGAGGATGGTCGAATAGGCTTGGGCATACTTGGTGACAATGCGGATCTTGAGCTCGGACCACTCGCCGATCTCGTCGGGCTCGTAGCTGTACTGCTCAGCGGCCATTGCATCCTCATCCTTAATTCGGCGCCCAATGCTCTGACAGAGCCGCTCGATAGGTGTCGATCATGCGTCAAATGGTATGCAATTTAAGCGGGATGTATATTAACTATTACCACCAAAAGTATAATCGATTCAAGCGACTAAACGGAAGGCATATTGCGCTCCCGCACTGCCCTAACCGTGCGATGCTGGCACCTTGCTGGCACCTTGCTGGCACCTTGCTGGCATCGGCGGCGAATGATCACTACATATAGGATATTGACAGGACAATCATATCCTCTACATTTACCCTCCTATCGCAGCCCGCATCGAAAGGTGAGTAAGAGGAGACCTCCCCCATGACCGAGACGGCGACCGTCACAATAACCGCACGACAAGCCCTTGATACGTTCAACTTCTACGGCGCCGACGCTCGCCTGCCGCCGCCCAACGACAAGCTCTCGCACTCGGAGATCACCGCCCTTGCGCACGAGAGCATCGAGCGGACCTTCGGCTTTCATGTCGAGGCAGAAGTGCGGAAACGGATTTCCGAAATGTCGCGTTTCATGCGACTCCCCGAGCAGCCGTTCGGCGGCTGATAAGCGAGCCGCTCCAAGGGTTTGCACGACGAGATAGAGACGATGGAAAGCGCCGATCCGGGTTTTCGATTCGTCGCGTTTCATGCGACACAGAAGGCTGCATTTTCTGGAGGAACACTCAATGGCATCGCCGCTTTTCGACCTCACCGGCAAGGTCGCCGTCGTCACCGGCTCGAGCAAGGGCATCGGCAAGGCCATCGCCATGCATCTGGCGCTGTCGGGCGCCAAGGTCGTGGTGTCGTCGCGCAAGGCGCCGGCCTGCGAGGAGGCCGCGGCCGAGATCCGCGCCGCCGGCGGTCACGCCACGGTCATTCCCTGCAACATCTCCGACAAGGCCCAGGTCGAGCGGCTGATCGCCGAGACGCAGAAGCAGCTCGGTCCGGTCGACGTGCTGGTGTGCAACGCCGCGTCCAATCCCTACTACGGGCCGAACGAGAAGCTGCCCGACGACACCTTCATGAAGGTGATGCACAACAACATCCTGTCCAACATGTGGCTGGTGAACCTCTGTCTGCCCGACATGCGGGCGAAGAAGGACGGCTCGATCATGATCGTGTCGTCGATCGGCGGCGTGCGTGGCTCGGCGGTGATCGGCGCCTACTGCATCTCCAAGGCGGCCGACATGCAGCTCGCACGCAACCTCGCGCTGGAATACGGGCCCGACAACATCCGCGTGAATACCATCGCGCCCGGCCTGGTGAAGACCGACTTCGCCAAGGCGCTGTGGGACGATCCCAAGTATCTCGAAAAGCGCCTGGCGACCGCGCCTCTCCGCCGCATCGGCGAGCCCGACGACATCGCGGGCCTCGCCGTGCTCTTGGCAGGCAAGGCCGGCGCCTTCATCACCGGCCAGACCCTGATCGCCGATGCAGGGGTGACGATCGGGGGGTAGTCTTTCAAAGCGGACCGCGGGCCTCCAGGCCCGCTCATGAATGCGGGCCTGGAGG
>CAMDOT010000207.1 GCA_945903635.1 Rhizobium sp. Q54
CAGGCCCGCTCAAGTTCATGAGGCGGGCCTGGAGGCCCGCGGTCCGCTTGAGCCCTAACAGTCGCCGAGGCGCTTGCCGCTCAACGTGCTGCTGCCCTTGATCGTCGTGCCGGACTTGTCCTTGGCGGTGAGCTGGCCCAAGCCCTCGTAGCTGGTCTGGCTGTAGGTGATCTCGGCCTTGGCATCGACGCCCGGCATGTCGCCGGCAGGCGGGCACGACAGCGTGGCATTCAGCACGCCGGGAGTCTTGGTCCCGCCATCGTACTTGCAGCCATGCTGGGTGATTTCCTCGGGCGACGGGAACAGCAAGCGCTCGAGCTGCGCCTCGTTGGCCTTCAGGCAGACCTTCTTGGTGGTCGGTGGCATCGGCTGCACGCCTTCCAACGCGGTCTTTTCCGTGGTCTCCCACTCGCCGGCCTGGATCGCGGTCTGCGCCCCGGCCGCTCCTGCGATCAGTACGACGACGGCCATGGCCGAAACTGCGAACAATTTCATCACTCTCTCGCTCCTCGATCTGCGGCCCGAGCATAGCGCGGCGACCGCCTTCGTTTCGCTAGAAAGATCGGCCATCCCGCGACATCTTGCCAAAGCCCTTCACCCGTTGGAGGCTTGCGTCACACATTCAGGACAGGCCGCCATGCCCGACGCTTCCCACGCTCCGTCTGCTCCCACCTCCACCGGCAGGACACTCGACGTCGCCATCGTCGGCGGCGGCCTGGGCGGGCTCTATGCCATCCATCGCCTGCGCGGCATGAGCCTCAAGGTCCGCGCCTACGAGGCGGGCTCCGGCGTCGGCGGCACCTGGTTCTGGAACCGCTATCCCGGTGCGCGCTGCGACGTCGAGAGCCTCGAATATTCCTACAGCTTTTCCGACGACCTGCAGCAGGAGTGGAAGTGGCCGGAGCGCTACGGCAACCAGCCCGAGATCCTGCAGTACATCAACCACGTCGCCGACCGCTTCGATCTGCGCCGCGACGTCCAGCTCAACACCCGAATCGTCTCGGCGCTGTTTGACCGCAAGACCGGCCTGTGGACGCTGCGCACCGACAAGGGAGAGGAAGTGCGCGCGCGCTATTGCGTGATGGCGGCGGGAAATCTCTCGACGCCGCGCGTGCCCGACTTCAAGGGCATCGGCGACTTCAAGGGCAAGTGGTACCACTCCGGCCTGTGGCCGCACGAGGGTGTCGACTTCACCGGCTTGCGCGTGGGCGTTGTCGGCACCGGCTCGTCGGGCGTGCAGATGATCCCGCTGATCGCGCGCCAGGCCAAGCACCTGCATGTCTTCCAGCGCACCGCCAACTTCAGCCTGCCGGCACGCAACGGGCCGATGGAGCCCGAGCGCGAAAGCCGCCACAAGGCCGACTATCCCGCCCGCCGGCGCGCCGCCTACGACACGCCGTTTGCCATCGGCGGCTATCCGCGGCCGACGAAGTCGGCGCTCGATGTGTCGGCCGAGGAGCGCGACGCCGCCTACGAGTCCAAGTGGCAGGAAGGCGGCAGCATCAGCTATCTCTATACCTACACCGACCTGCTGACGAACAAGGAGGCCAACGACACGGCCTCGGAGTTCGCGCGCAACAAGATCCGCGGCATGGTGAAAGACCATGTGACGGCCGAGCTGCTGGCGCCCAAGGACCATCCCATCGGCACCAAGCGGCTGTGCCTCGATACCGGCTACTACGAGACCTACAACAGGCCGAACGTGACCCTGGTCGACGTGCGCAGCGATCCCATCGCCGCGATCACGCCGGCCGGCCTGCGCACAGGCAAGCAGACATTCGAACTCGACGCCATTGTCTTCGCGACAGGCTTCGACGCCATGACCGGTGCGCTGCGCGAGATCGACATCCGGACCAGCGACGGCGCCGTGCTGACCGACAAGTGGGCAGGCGGTCCCCTCACCTATCTCGGCCTGATGGTCTCGGGCTTCCCCAACATGTTCGTGGTCACAGGCCCCGGCAGCCCGGGCGTGAAGACCCAGATGATCGCCTCGATCGAGCAGCACATCGACTGGATCGCCGACGCCATCGACCATCTCGGCAAGCAGGGCCTCGACCGCATCGAACCCGCCGAACAGGCCGAGACCGAGTGGGTGAGCCACGTCAACGCGGTGGCCGACAGCACGCTCTATCCGCTGGCCAACTCCTGGTACGTGGGCGCCAACATCCCGGGCAAGCCGCGCGTGTTCATGCCCTACGTCGGCGGCTTCGACCGCTACAAGCGGCACTGCGATGCGGTGGCCGCAAAGGGTTACGAGGGCTTCACCCTGTCGCGCGCCAAGGCCGCGGTTGGCTGATCGTCCTTATTTGTCGCGAATCGGACAGTATCTTTCCCCTCCCGAAGGACCTCGTAGACTGGGGACCATCGGGGGTCTCATGAACCGCGGATTGATTGCGCCCCTCAGTCCCAACGAAGAAGTCACGCTACGCCGCGTGGCCCATGGCATGGCCGCGGCGAAGACCCTGCAGCCCACGCATCTCGCACGATTGAGGAGCCTCGCGCTGATCGAAGATCGTGATGGCGCTCTCGGCATCACGGAACTGGGCCGGCAACGACTGGCCAACAAGCAGGTCGGTCGTCTCGACACGTCGCCCATCGCTATCGACGACAGCGTGATCGCCCTGGCCAAGGCCCTGAAGGTAACCAAACTCTAACTGTCTGCATTCGGACGTTCTCGCGACGGCTCCCGTCATCGTTGCAATTGGTTGACCTGTCAGGCAACGTCATTTGACCGCCTGCCGAAACCCGGTTCCGGGTTCGGACTGGCGGCCGGGAGTTCAGGTGCTCTTGCCCCCATGTGGAGGAAGGCGCTTGAACGCACACCACCCCACGCCCCGCAACCGGCTCCTGGCCGTGCTGCCGGCCGTGGATCTCGCCCTCCTGCAACCATCGCTGGAATTGGTCGGCCTCGAGGCGCGTCAGATTCTGGAAGTGGCGCATACGCCGATCACAAACGTCTATTTCGTCGAAAGTGGTCTCGTTTCGGTTGTTGGCACCACCAAACCTGACCATCGCATCGAGGTCGGCATGGTCGGATATGAAGGAATGACCGGCGTTGGAGTAGCGCTGGGCGACGATCAATCGATGAACGAGGCTTTGGTCCAGTCGACCGGCACGGCCTGGCGCGTCGCCCCGCCGGCGCTGCGCAAGGCGATGGGTGCAAGCCCGACGCTCACCGCCACGCTGATGCGCTATGTCCATATCTTCATCGCCCAGGCGAGCCAAACCGCGCTCGCCAACGGACGCGGCAAGCTCGACGAACGCCTCGCCCGCTGGCTGCTCATGTGGCACGACCGGCTGCGCGACGACAATCTGACGATCACCCACGAATTCCTGGCGCTCCTGCTCGGCGTGCGCCGCCAGGGTGTCACCGTCGCTTTGCACGATCTCGAAGGCAAAGGACTGATCAAGTCGACGCGGAGCCTGATCAGGATCCTCGATCGCGATGGCTTGCAGCGCGCCGCGAACGGATTCTATGGACCGCCGGAAGCCGAGTACGATCGCGCCATCGGCCTCGGCGAGCGGCGCACCTTCTAGCGCTCAACCTCTGCCGCGACGGTGCCGCCGCCGCTTGACCCGGGCCGGGCGCGGCTTGTCATCGATGCCGACCGGCGAGGACGCCTCCGTCGAGACCGGCGCGGAAGATGCCTGGCCCGACAGCCTGAGCGTGCGCTCCAGCAGCAGTTCGTAGATCGGCCGGCCGCCCAGCCACTCGGAGATGACATGCGCGGTGACGCAGGTCACGAGCAGCGGCAGGATCAGCGCATAGGCACCCGTCAGCTCGACCGCCAGCACGACACCGACCAGCGGTGCGCGGATGGTGGCGGAGAACAGCCCGCCCATGGCGGCGATAGCAACCGCCGCCGCCATCGACGGCGGCACCGCCGTGCCTGCCGCCGTCAGCACGATTTCCATCACCATGCCGATGGCCAGCCCCACCGCGGTGGCGAGCGCCAGCATCGGCGAGAAGATGCCGCCCGGCACACCGACCGGATAGCTCGCCATGGTGCCTGCAAAGCGCAGCACCGCCACCAGCGCCAGCGTGGCAAGTGGCAGGTCGCGCGCCACCAGATGCGGGATCAGCAATTCACCGCCGCCAACCGCTTCGGGCATCACGATGGCGAGCGCGCCGACCGCGCCGCCGACCACCAGGGCCGGCACGAAAGGCACGCGCCGGAAGGTTTTCGCCGTCCAGTCGAGCGCCCCCAGCAGGCTGCGATTGAAGACGACTCCCAGGCCGCCCATGACCACGCCCAGAGCCGCGAAGGCGGGCAGCAGCCAGAGCGGCTGTTCGAGGGCCTCAATGCGCATCGGCGGCGCCGTGCCGCCCACCAACCCCATGCCCATGGCGCTCGCCGCCGAGGCGCAGATAACGCCGACATAGGATCGGAAGGTGTAGCGGAACTGCTTGCGCGTCTCCTCGATGATGAAAAGGATGGCCGCCAATGGCGCATTGAAGGCGGCGGCGAGGCCGGCCGCGGCGCCGGCCGCGAGCAGCCCACGCATGTCGTCGCGATCGAGCTTGAACGCCTCGGACATGGCCGCGCCGATCGAGGCCCCCATGTGGATCGTCGGCCCTTCGCGGCCCGCCACCAGTCCAGACGACAGGGCGAGCACGCCGCCCGCGAACTTGACCGGCAGGATGCGGCGCCAGCGCACGACACGCAGCCCCTCCATCGCGCCCTCGATCTCCTGCACGCCGCTGCCCGCCGCCTCCGGGGCGAAACGACGCGTGAGCATGAAGGCCGCGAGCAGGCCCGCTGCCGCGATGGCCGCCGCCATGAGGATCGTCTCGGGACCGCTGCCGAACCGTGCCATCAGCCAGGCGGGCCAGAGCAGCAGCCGGTCGACGGTGAGGTGGAAGGCCGCGCCCACGACCCCGCCCACGAGGCCGCAGAAACCGGCAATGAAATAGAAGGCGCCATCCGAGATCGGCGGGGACTTCGGTCGATCGGAAGGCTCCATGGTCCGCAGAATATCCAAATCACGACCATTTGTCGGAGCGAATTCCGGCCGAGGGTGTAAGGAGGGCCACCCCACTCAGGAGACCTTCATGCTGCCGAGCAGGACCTTGCCTCTCCTCGTTGTTGCCGGCCTCGCTCTCGTGGGCGCCACCGGTCCATTGTCAGCACAGGACACCGTGCGGATTCGCGGCACCCTCGAACGGATCGACGGTCCGTTGCTGATCGTGAAGTCGCGCGATGGTGACGAATTCAAGGTCACCGTTACCGATCCGCCGGTCTATGTCGCGCTGGTGAGGTCGAGCGTGGCCGACATCAAGCCCGGCATGTACGTCGGCGCCACCGGCCTGCCGCAAGCCGACGGCAGCCAGCGCGCGGTCGAAGTGCACATTTTCCCCGAGGCGATGCGCGGCACGGGCGAAGGCCACCGTTCGTCGGATCTGGCACCGCAGGCCACGATGACCAACGCCAGTGTCGAGCAGACCGTGGCCGGAAACGACGGCCATACGCTCACGATGAAGTACAAGGACGGTGAGAAGAAGCTGGTGGTGACACCCCAGACCGTGGTCGTGACCTACGCCCCCGGCGACCGGGCCGAACTGAAGCCCGGTACTGGCGTGTTCATCAGTGCCGCCAGGAAAATGCCCGACGGCACGCTGCAGACGCCACGGATCAACTACGGTCGCGACGGGCTGATGCCTCCGATGTAGTGGACGAAGTCGGGATGCCTGCTAATCCGATTTGGCCTGCTAATCCGATTTGGCGAGCGCGATCGTGAAGGTCAGCCAGGCGTTCCAGCCCTGGGGCCGATTCAGGCCGGCGACTTCGTAGTAGGCCCGGGCGTTCATCTGCACGTCCCGGCCGCCCAGCGAGAAGTTGTAGCCGACCTGAGGCCCGACACCCACCACGCGCGACGCAAAGGCGCCGAGGGTCGCGCCCGAGCCGCTGTCGCCGGTGATCTGGCTGTAGATGTAGCCCACCACGCCGGCATAGACCTTGTCGTTCAGCGCCTGCGACGCCGACAGGTCGAGATGCAGGTCGATACCGCTTTGATAGGCGGTGCTCGGATTCATGAAATTGTAGGTGAGGCCCAGGACGGCGGAAAACTCGCGGCCCGACTTGTCGTCGTAATAGGTGTAGCCCGCTCCGCCGTCGACCGCCCAGTGGCCGAGCCCGGTCGTCGCCAGGCGCGAGGGATCGTAGCTGCCGACCGGGACGTTGCCCGCCACATAGCCCATGAAGTTGTGGGCGCCCACGACCCACTTCTGGGCCACGGCCGGCGAGAGATCGCCCATCGCCGTCATCGAATCGGCGATGGTCGTCCCGGCGTCGGCGGCCGTGTAGTTGCCCATCTGGAACGTCAGGCTGAGTTCGAGCTGGCCACCGATCCCCGGCGTTGTCATCGCATAGGTCGGCGTCACCATGAGAAAGTTCGAACTCGTGTAGAGACCGGAGATCAGGTTGTTGCCGCGCGACAGGTTGAGCGACGGGTCGACGCTCTGCGTCGCGTGGTAGTAGGACGTCTCGATGGTGAACCCGATCGCCGACGGCACCGCGGCCTGCCAGGCAAAGGAGCCGGGCAGCCAATAGCCCGAGCCGCCCTCGTCGGCCCGCACCGCCACGACGGGCGCAAACACGATGGGCGCAGACACGAAGACGGCCGTCGCAAGCAGTGCGACGGCCGCTTTCATTCCCGTGGGTCTCGGCAGGCTACTTGTCGAGCCAGAAGGTATCGAGCCGCACGACGTCGTAGATGCCGAAATAATCCTTCGGATTGTGGCCCTTCACGTAATTATACCAGCCGTCGTTGATCTTCTCCCACGACATCGGCAGCAGCGGGGGGTCTTCCTCCATGATGGCCTCGGCCTGACGGATCAGGTCGAGACGCTTTTTGGGGTCGACCTCGCGGTCGATCTGCGGCAGGAGCGCGATGAACCTCGGATTGTCCCAGGCAGAGTAGTTCTGCGGGCCACCCTTGCCGTACCAGGCATTGAAATAGTCGGACGGGTCGAGCAGCGTCGACACGATGGCGCCGATGGCCAGGTCGAACTTGCCGGAACGGACGTCGTCGAACCACACCGATTCGACGGCGGTGCGGATGTTGGTCTGCACGTTGAGGGTCTGCTGCAGCATCGCCTGGATGGCCTGCGACCACAGCTTGAAGCTCGCGACCTCGCGCACGAGGTAGTCGAGCCCGGTGATTCCCTTCTCGTAGCCCGCCGCCTTCATCAGCGCCTTGGCCTCCTTGATCGAGGCGGTCGGATCGGGCTGGTAGCCCAGCCGCTTGCTGAGTTCCGCCTTGGGCGTGGCGAAATCCGAGAATGGGTAGATGAAGCCGCCGACCATCATCGGCGCGATGTCCTTCACCACGTCGACCAGCACCGGCTTGTCGAGCACGAGATGGAAGGCGCGGCGGACCCTGGGATCGTCCAGCGGCTTCTTCTTGTTGTTCATCCAGGTCGCCTGGATGACGCTCTGGTAGAAATCGGCGCCGGACATGCCCGGCGTCGCCTTGACCTTGCGCAGCGAGCCCGGATCGAGCAGGCGGGCATAGTCGACGCGACCCGACAGCAGGGCGGAACCGAGTTCGGGCGAGAACGGCAGGGCATGATAGAACTCGACGCCGTCGAGATAGGGCAGGCCCTTGTTCCAGTAGTTCTTGAACTTCTCCATCACCCAGATTTCGGCCTCGACGCGGCGCTGGCTCTTGAACGGGCCGGTGCCGGGGATGTCGACGACACGTCGAAGATTGTAGCCGTTGTCCTCCAGCGTCTTCCTGCGCACGATGCCGTTCCAGCCGCTGGCGAGTGCGCCCATGATGAAGGCGGGCGGTCGCGGCTCGGCGAGCTTGAACCGCACGGTGTACTTGTCGGGCGTGGTAATCTCGCTCACCGCCGCGAACAGCGTGCTGCGCGGAATGCTGATGCCCTGCGGCGGCTTGGCGATACGGTCGAAGGTCGCCTTGACGTCGTCCGAGGTCATCTCGGCGCCGTCGTGGAACTGCACGTCCTTGCGCAGCATGAAGGTATAGGTCGTGCCGTCCTTGGAGATCTCCCAGCTATGGGCGAGATCGGGAATGATGGTCTGACCGCTGTCGCGCGGATCGCGCCTGATCAGATTGTCGAACATGCAGCCCTGGCTGCCCAGGCTGTTGATGGTGCCCGACTGGTGGAAGTCGAAATGCGGCGGCCGGCTGGTGATGCCGTACTTCAGCACGCCGCCCGATTTCGCGTTGGGCTCCGCCGCCCTGAGCTGGAACTTCGAGCCATCGTACTCCATGGGCACGCCCTGCGCCCAGGCATGGAACGGCAGGCCGAAGGCGCCCGCTCCACCCAAGGCGCCCATGGCGGCGGCGCCCTTGACGAAATTTCGACGGTTTACGCTGGAACGTTTGGAATCATACTCCGACATCGCACTTCCTCCCATTTGGTCTTTTGCAGACCGAGCACAGTATGCTCTGATGGCTTGTCCATCTTGTTCTGTGGACCAAAGGCTAACACGATAAAATCAAGGGAGTCGATGGCGTCTCAGACAATCCTCCAGGTCGATAACCTCCAGACCCATTTCTTCACCGCGGTCGGTACCGTGCGTGCGGTCGACGGTGTTTCCTATGACCTCAAGAGCGGCGAAACCCTCGGTGTCGTGGGCGAATCGGGCTGCGGCAAGAGCGTGTCGGCACTGTCGGTTTTGCGCCTGGTGGCAAACCCGCCGGGCCGCATCGTGGGCGGCGCCATCCGCTTCGAGGGCAAAAACCTGCTCGAACTCAGCGAGCCCGAGATGGAACGCATCCGCGGCAACGAGATCTCGATGATCTTCCAGGAGCCGATGACCTCGCTCAACCCGCTGTTCACCATCGGCCGCCAGGTCAGCGAGGCGATCGCCCTGCACCAGGGCCTGTCGCGCAAGGAGGCGATGGGCCGGGCCGTGGAAATGCTGCGCCGTGTCTACATCCCCGAGCCCGAACGCCGCGTCCATGCCTACCCGCACCAGATGTCCGGCGGCATGCGCCAGCGCGTCATGATCGCCATGGCGCTGTCCTGCAACCCGAAGGTGCTGATTGCCGACGAGCCGACGACGGCGCTCGACGTCACCATCCAGGCCCAGATCCTCGATTTGATGCGCGAACTGCAGGAGACCTACGGCACGGCGATCGTGCTGATCACCCACGATATGGGCGTGGTCGCCGAGAACGCCGACCGCGTGGTGGTGATGTACGCCGGCCGCAAGGTCGAGGAGGCTCCCGCCGCCGACCTGTTCGACAATCCCGGCCACCCCTACACCAAGGGCCTGCTGGGCTCGATTCCGCATCTCGATACCGCAGCGCAGAGCAATGGCGCGCGCGCGCGACTGAACGAAATCAAGGGCATGGTGCCGTCGCTGTTCGACCTGCCGCCGGGCTGCAGCTTCGCGCCGCGCTGCGGTTTCGCCACCGACCGCTGCCGCGGCGAGACGCCGGTGCTCGAGCAGCAGCGACCCGGCCACTGGGTCGCCTGCTGGCACGCCGACCGCCTGCTGGGAGGTGCTGCATGACCGAGCCCCTTCTCGAAGTTTCGGGCTTGAAAAAGCATTTCCCGATCCACAAGGGCGTGTTCAGCCGCGTCTCGGGCCACGTCTACGCCGTCGACGGCGTGTCGTTCAGCCTCAAGCGCGGCGAGACCCTGGGGCTGGTGGGCGAAAGCGGCTGCGGCAAGTCGACGGTGGGCCGCACGCTGCTCAAGCTGCTGGAGCCGACCGGCGGCACCATCCGCGTCGGCGGCGAGGACATCACCGGCCTCGACGCCCAGCACATGCTGCCCTACCGGCGGCGCATGCAGATGATCTATCAGGATCCCTACGCCTCGCTGAACCCGCGCATGACGGCGGGCGAGATCGTGGGCGAACCGCTGATCATCCACAATGTCGGCACGCCGGCCGAACGCCGCCAGCGCGTCGCCTACCTGTTCGAGCGCGTCGGCCTCAGGCCTGCCGCCATGCTCTCCTACCCGCACGAATTCTCCGGCGGCCAGCGCCAGCGCATCGGCATCGCCCGCGCGCTGGCGCTCAGCCCCGACCTGATCGTGGGCGACGAGCCGGTGTCGGCGCTCGACGTCTCGATCCAGGCGCAGATCATCAACCTGCTGATCGACCTGCAGGAGGAGTTCAAGCTCTCCTACCTGTTCGTCGCCCACGACCTCGCCGTGGTCGAGCACATCAGCCACCGCGTCGCAGTGATGTACCTCGGCCGCATCGTCGAGATGACCGACAAGAAGAGCCTGTTCGAGATGCCGCTGCATCCCTACTCCGAGGCGCTGCTGTCGGCGGTGCCGATCCCCAAGTCGGGCATGCGCGGCCGCAAGCGCGTGATCCTGACCGGCGACGTGCCGCGCCCGATCAATCCGCCACCGGGCTGCCACTTCCACACCCGCTGCCCCTACGCCATGGCGCGCTGCAAGGTCGACGTGCCGACCCTCACCGAGGTCAAGCCCGGCCACTGGGCCTCGTGCCACCTGCACGACGGCGGCGTGAAGTTCCCGTTGAACTCATAGGACCGCGGGCCTCCAGGCCCG
>CAMDOT010000208.1 GCA_945903635.1 Rhizobium sp. Q54
AGCGGTAGGGATGCGCCAGCTTCCAGGACGGGAAGGTGTTGGTCGAGAAGCGCTGGTGGACGAGGCAGAGCGCCGACTCGCAGAGCGGGTTGCGCAGGTCGGTGTAGAAGCTCTCGACCTGCGGCGCCAGCAGCAGGCCCTTGTAGACCACGGTGCGCGACGAGAAGGAGGGCATGTAGAGCTGGGCGAGGCCCGGCAGCTTGTGCTTCTTCTCGAGGTCGGTGAGCGGGTTCTGGGTCTGCTTGCGGATCGCCAGGATC
Organism: Rhizobium sp. Q54; assembly: GCA_945903635.1. Lineage (GTDB taxonomy): Bacteria > Pseudomonadota > Alphaproteobacteria > Reyranellales > Reyranellaceae > Reyranella. The sequence goes on from CAMDOT010000208.1 coordinate 261, forward strand.
TTGCGCTCGAAGGCGTCCTGGTCGGCGACCTTGGGGCCGCGGCCGACGATCGCCATCTTGATCACCGGCATCTTCTCGATGACCGACTTGCCGAGCCCGGTGAGGTCGGTCGGCACGTCGCGCCAGCCGACCAGCTTCTGGCCCTCGACCCGGACGAAATGCTCCAGCCGCTTGACGGCGAATTTCCGTGCCGCCTCATCCTGCGGAAGGAAGCACATGGCCACCGCATAGTGCCCGGGCGGCGGCAGGTCGACCGCGCTCTTGCGGGCCCAGTCGCGCAGCAGGGCGTCGGGGGTCTGGATCATGCAACCGGCGCCGTCGCCCATCAGCGGGTCGGCGCCGACGGCGCCGCGGTGGTCGAGATTGACCAGGATCTGCAGGCCCTGGCGCACGATATCGTGGGATTTCCGGCCCTTGATGTCGGCCACGAAGCCGACGCCGCACGAGTCGTGCTCGTTGCGCGGGTCGTACAGTCCCTGTTTCTCGGGCAATCCCATCGACTCTGTCCTGCTGGCGCGGAGGCAGCATCCCCCCGGATGCGTCCGATCGGGCATTATTAGCCCGGCTGCCGGTCCGAGCGAAAGCAATTGTTGCGGCGCGAAAAGACGCAACAAGCTTACTCGAGGCGGTTGAATTCCTTGGAAATTGCGACGGCGACGGAGGTGAGAGCGGCACCCGCATTTCGAGGTAGGCAATCGCACTTGGCTATTTCCCGTCGTCTCGGGTGGGGTAACCCCCACCCTTGAGCGGAGCCGCCCGAATCGGCGCTGTTTACAGCGCCTGTGGCGGCACAGTCGAAGGACCTTTTTTGGCTGCCTACCGAACGAAAAGAGGTCCTTCGACTACGCTTCGCTCCGCTCAGGACGACGGGAAAGCCCATATGCGATTACCCTGCTGCTCTGGGAAGTCAGTTCTACTGCGCCGCATTGAAGCCGGGCAGCCGCTCGCGTAACGTGGACCGAGTTGGTTCAGGGGTATTCGATGTCGGTCCGGTCTATTCGTCGCCTGTCGGCTGTTGCCGCTATCCTGTCGGTCGCCAGCGCTCTGGCCGCCTGCTCCGGCCCGGGCGCGAGCGAGGCCTACGCCGGACCGGGCTGGTACCTGGAGAAGCCGTATCTGGTCGTCATGGGCGGCCCCAAGGTCTTCGCCGGGCCGTTTTCGTACGACAAGTGCGAGGAAGAGCGGACCAAGCAAGGCCCCGAAGTGGCCACCGGATTGCTGTGCGTCAATCACCCCGGCAAGCCCAACAAGAAGTACGGCCTCTACTAGCGCAACCCGCACCGCATAGCGGCTGTAACAAAAATCGGCTAAGCCAACGCCCGGGGTGGGGGCGATCGGGACGTGGCGGCAATTTCCTTTGAGAATGTACGCAAGAGTTTTGGCGCCGTCGAAGTCCTGAAGGACGTCTCGCTAAAAATCGCCGACGGCGAATTCCTGACGCTGCTGGGTCCCTCGGGCTGCGGCAAGTCCACCCTCCTGCGCATCGTGGCCGGCCTGGAACGCAACGACTCGGGCTCGATCACCATCGGCAGCCGCCGCGTCGATGCCCTGCCCGCCCGCGACCGCGACATCGCCATGGTGTTCCAGAGCTACGCGCTCTATCCGCACATGACGGTGGCCGAGAACATCGGCCTGCCGCTCACCATGCGGCGCATGAATGCCTGGCAGCGCCTGCCCGGGCTGGGCGCGCTCCTGCCCGGCACACGGGCGGCGCGGAAAAGCGTCGCCCAGGACGTGGCCGAGGCGGCCGCCGCCCTCGACATCGGCGCGCTGCTCCAGCGCAAGCCGTCCCAGCTTTCGGGGGGGCAGAAGCAGCGCGTGGCGCTGGGGCGCGCCATGGTCCGCCATCCCGCCGCCTTCCTGCTCGACGAGCCGCTCAGCAATCTCGATGCAAAGCTGCGCGTGCAGATGCGCGCCGAGCTCACCGAGCTGCAGCGTCGCCTCGGCGCCACGATGATCTACGTCACGCACGACCAGTCCGAGGCCATGACCATGTCGGATCGGGTCGCGGTCATGCTGGCGGGCAAGCTGCAACAGGTGGCGCCGCCGCGGCAGCTCTACGACGATCCCGAGACGCTCGCCGTCGCCGAGTTCGTCGGCAGTCCCAAGATCAACGTCCTTCCGGTGAAGGATGGCTTTCACGCCGTGCGCCCCGAGGCGATGGAGGTCGTGGCCCCGGACGCCGCGGGCGCGATCGCCGGCCGCATCCGCCTGGTCGAGCATCTCGGCTCCGAGAGTCTTGTGCATGTCGAGGTGCCGGATGCGCCCCTGCCGCTGATCGCACGACTCGAGGCGATGAGCGCGCGCGACCCCAAGCGCGGCGAGGCTGTCGGGCTGCGGCCCCTGCCCGGCCGCGTGCTGAAATTCGATGCTGCCGGGAGGCGGGTCCGTGACTGACGGCAACCCCCATGACAATCCTGGGGAACGCCGCGCCGCCTATGCGCTGATCTCGCCGGCGTGGGCGATGTTCGTGGTGCTGCTGGCCGGGCCCTCGCTTGCCGTCGTCGTGCTGTCGCTCACCGATTGGCAGCTGGGCGCACCGACCATGAATTTCATCGGCCTGGGCAACTACCAGCAGCTCTTCGCCGATCGCGTGTTCTGGAAATCGTTCACCAACACCTTCGTCTATTGCCTGGTGGTCGTGCCGGGCTCGGTGTTCCTGGGGCTCGGCCTGGCGCTCCTGATCGAGGGCGCCACCTTCGGCCGCGCCTTCTACCGCGCCGCCTACTTCCTGCCCGTGACATCGACCCTGATCGCCATGGCGGTGGTCTGGGAATTCCTGCTGCATCCCAGTGTCGGACTGATCAATGTCGTGCTGGAACAGGTCGGCATCACGGGCGGCGACTGGCTGAAGAACCCCGGCAAGGCACTGTTCACCCTGGCCGGCATCGGCATCTGGCAGTCGGCCGGGCTCAACATGGTGCTGTTCATGGCGGGCCTGAAGGCGATCCCGCCCGACCTCTACGAAGCGGCGGAAATCGACGGCGCTTCCTCGGTCTGGGAGCGCTTTCGCTGCGTCACCTGGCCGATGCTGGGACCGGCCACGCTGTTCGTCACCGTGGTGTCGGGCATCCGCTCCTTCCAAGTCTTCGACACCGTCGAGGTGCTGACCAAGGGCGGACCGAACAAGTCGACTGAGGTGCTGCTCTATACGATGTACACCGAGGCCTTCAATTTCTTCCGCACCGGCTACGGCTCTGCCATCACCGTGGTCTTCCTCGTGGTCGTGCTGGCGCTGACGCTGCTGCAAGTGAAGGCCGGCGAGAAGAGGACGCATTACGGATGACACGCCGTGGCTCCCTGCTCGGTCACGTGCTGCGGCACGCCGTCCTGCTCGCCGGGCTGGTGATCATGCTGGCGCCGTTCGTCTGGATGATCTCGACGTCGCTAAAACCGCCGAACGAGATCTTCTCGACCAAGCTCAGCCTGCTGCCCACCAACTGGGCCGCGGTCGAGAACTACACCAAGGCCTTCACCAAGGTGCCGCTGCTGCGCTACCTGCTGAACGGCGTCATCGTGACCGGCGGCATCTTCTTCCTGCAACTCCTCGTGGCGCTGCCGGCCGCCTACGCGCTGGCCAAGCTGCGCTTCAGGGGCCGCGACATCCTGTTCACCATGGTGCTGATCGGCCTGATGATCCCGGCCCAGGCGCCGGCCATCCCGCGCTACGTCATGCTCTACCAGATCGGGCTGCTCGACACCTACGCCGCCCTGATCCTGCCGTTCGTCTTCTCCGCCTTCGGTATCTTCCTGATGCGGCAGTTTTTCAAAACCGTGCCCGACGACCTGATGCACGCCGCCCGTATCGACGGGTTGGGCGAATTCGAGATCCTGTGGCGCATCATGCTGCCGCTGGCGATGCCCGCCATGCTGGCCTTCGGCGTGATCTCGATCGTGACCCACTGGAACGATTTCTTCTGGCCACTGATCGTGATCCAGACCGGAGACCTCGCCACACCGCCCCTCGGCACGCTATTCTTCCGCAACGAGGAAGCAGGCAGCGACTTCGGACCGCTGATGGCCGGCACGGTCGTGATCACCGCGCCGCTGGTCTTGCTCTTCCTTGCCGCGCAACGGCGCTTCATCGAGGGAGTTACGCTCAGCGGCATGAAGGGATGAAAGAAAACGGCAACATAGCCGTGTAATTGAGGGAACGTCTCAGGAGGGACAGAAAATGCGCAAGTTACTGGGCTTGGCGGCACTTGCCGCCGCGTTTATCGCGGGACCCGCCACGGCACAAACCGAAATCGTCGTGCAGTATCCGATCCCCGACATCTTCAAGGATGTCCACGAAGAGATCGCCAAGCAGTTCATGGCGGCAAACCCGAACATCAAGGTGAAGTTCACCCAACCGACCAAGGAGTACGAGGACGCCACCCAGCAGGTGCTGCGCAACGCCGTCACCGGCCAGTTGCCCGACGTCACCTTCCAGGGCCTCAACCGCCAGCGCATCCTGGCCGACCGCAACATTGCCCAGCCGCTCGACGGGCTGATCGCCGCCGAGAAGGATTGGGCCAAGGCGGGCTATGACGGCGCACTGCTGACGCTGGGCCAGGTCAAGGGCAAGCAGTACGGCATGGGCTTCTCGCTCTCGACGCCGATCATCTACTTCAACGCCGACCTGGTGAAGAAGGCCGGCGGCGATCCCGACAACTTCCCCAAGACCTGGGACGGCATCTTCGCTCTCGCCAAGAAGATCAACGACCCGGCCAACAAGATCGCCGGATTCCATTTCGACTGGGACATCACCGGCAACTGGATGTGGCAGGCGCTGGTCCTCTCCAACGGCGGCACCATGCTGACGCCCGATGAGACGAAGGTGGCGTTCGACGGCCCGGCTGGCCAGAAGGCGATCAATACGCTCCGCCTGATGATGACCGACGGCGGCATGCGTGACGTGAGCCAGGCCACGGCGCTGCAGGACTTCGTGTCCGGTCGCCTCGGCATCTGGGCGCATTCGACCTCGCGGCTGGGCGGCGTCACCAAGCAGAGCCAGGGCGTGTTCCCGCTTCGCACCGCGACCTTCCCGCTGGGCGCCGGCGCCGAGTCGCGCCTGCCGGCCGGCGGCAACGTTGCCATGATGCTGGCCAAGGATCCGGCCAAGCAGAAGGCGGCCTGGGAATACATCAAGTTCGCCACCGGCCCGGTCGGCGCCACCGTCATGGTCAAGGGCACCGGCTACTTCCCGGCCAACGCGCTGCCGGCCAAGGACGCGAAGATGCTGGGCGACTTCTACGCCCAGAACCCCAACCACCGCGTCGCCATCGGCCAGCTCCCGAGCATGACCGCCTGGTACGCCTTCCCCGGCGAGAACGGCCTGAAGATCACCGACGTGATCAAGGACCATCTGCAAAGCGTCGTGAACGGCAGCGCCAAGCCGGACGAGGCCCTGAAGAAGATGACGGCGGATACGCAGGCTCTTCTTCCCAAGTAGTAGCTCTCCCCCTCCGGCCCTTCGGGCCACCTCCCCCGTCTCGGGGGAGGGTTGGGGAGGGGGCGTGTGCTACAAGGCATGCAATGCAAAAGTTCATTCACATCACCGACACGCATTTCGTGCCGCCGGGCAACCTGCTCTACGGCCTGAACCCGATCGACCGGCTGGCGCTTTGCGTCGCCGACGTGAACCGCAATCACGGCGACGCGGCTTTCGCGATCCTGACCGGCGACCTTGCCCACAAGGGCGAGCCGGAGGCCTATGCGGCGCTCCGGCGCGAACTCGACAAGCTCGTGATCCCCTATCACCTGCTGGTCGGCAATCACGACGATCGAGCCAATTTCCATGCGACGTTCCCGGAGACGAAGTTCGACGAGAACGGCTTCGTCCAATACACGCTGGACATGGGCGAAGGCGTGACGGGAGTCTGTCTCGACACCAACGAGCCCGGCAAGCCGTGGGGCACCTTCTGCGAGAAGCGCGCGGATTGGCTCAAGGCCACGCTCGACGGGCTCGGCACCAAGCCGGTGATCATCTTCATTCACCATCCGCCCTTCAAGGTGCTGATCCGGCGCATGGACGACATCTCGCTGCTGGAGCCGCAGCACCTGATCGCGGCCCTCGAGGGCCGGACCAACATCCGCCACATGTTCTTCGGCCATCTGCACCGGCCGATCGCCGGCGCCTGGCGCGGCATTCCGATCTCGACGCTCCGCGCCACCAGCCACCAGGTGGCGCTCGACTTCGTCATCGAAGGCCGCATTCCCGGCAGCCACGAGCCGCCGGCCTACGGCGTCTGCCTGCTCGAAGCCGACCAGATGATCGTGCACATGCACGACTACCTCGACCGGACGAACACCTTCCTGCTGTAAGGGCCCTCGACCCGACCCACGGGCGGCGCTAGGCTTCGGGCATGACGTGCACCGTCCGCGCGTTCCTCGCCTTGTTGCTGATGCTGGCTGCGGCGCCGTCTTTTGCGCAGGCGCCCTGGCCGCAGAAGCAGGTCCGCGTCGTGGTGCCCTTCCCGGCCGGCGGCTCGGCCGACACGCTCTGCCGCATCGTGGCGGATAAGCTCTCGAGTGTGTGGAACCAGCCAGTGATCGTCGACAATCGCGCCGGCGCCGGCGGCAATGTCGGGGCCGAGATCGCCTTCCGCGCCGAGCCCGACGGCTACACGCTGCTGTGCAGCCCGCCCGGCCCGCTCTCGATCAACCACAATCTCTACAAGACCCTGCCCTACGACTGGACCAAGTTCGCGCCCATTACCGTGCTGGCCGTGGTGCCCAACGTCATCACCGCCCGCAAGGACCTGCCGGCCAATACGGCGCAGGAGCTGATCGCCTACGCCAAGGCCAATCCCGGCAAGGTGACCTACGCCTCGCAGGGCAACGGCTCGACCTCGCACCTCTCGGCGCAGATGCTGGCGACGATGGCAGGCATAGAAATGGTGCATGTGCCCTACAAGGGCGAGGGCCCGGCCCTGATCGACATCATCGCCGGTCGGGTCGACATCTTCATCGGCAACCTCTCCGCCGCCCTCAGGTTCGAGCAGGCCAAGCGGGTGAAATTCCTGGGCCTTGCCAGCAAGACCCGCAGCCCCGTGGCGCCCGACGTGCCCGATGCCACCGAGATCGGCCTGCCCGGCCTGATCGCCAGCGCCTGGTTCGCTCTGGTGGCGCCGCCGGGCACGCCCGAGGCCATCGTGCAGAAGATCAACACCGATGCGGCCGCAGCCCTGAAGCTGCCCGAGGTGCGCGCAAAATTCCTCGAGCAAGGCGCCGAGCCGCAGGGCCAGAGCACCGCCGCCACGGCGGCGTTCATAAAAGAGGAAGAAGCGCGCTGGCGCGCCGTCATCAAGTCGGCCAACGTCACGCTGGAATAAGAGGCTGGAGCAAAAGGCTGGAACAAGGGGAAGGTTCGCCATGGATACCCGCATCGACCTGACCGTCCACGAAGCCGCCGCCACGCCGCACGGCCAAACGCCACATGGTCCATGGCCCGAGGACTCGCTCGCCCGCGTGCCCTACTGGGTCTACCAGGATCAGGACAACTACACGGGCGAGATGCGGCGTATCTTCGAGGGCGCCACCTGGAACTTCGCCTGCCTCGAAGCCGACATCCCCAACAAGGGCGACTACCGCACCAACCAGGTGGGCGGCATGCCGGTCATCGTGGTGCGCGACGCCGACGGCTCGATCAACTGCTTCGAGAACCGCTGCGCCCACCGCGGCGCTCTGATCGCCTTCGACGACGGCGGCAACGTCCAGAACAACTTCAAGTGCATCTATCACGCCTGGAGCTACGACCTCTCGGGCAATCTCAAGGGCATCGCCTTCGAGCGCGGCATCAACGGCGCGGGCGGCATGTCCAAGGATTTCCGCCGGGACGATTTCAGCCCCAGGAAGCTCCGCACCACCGTGCTGGGCGGGCTGGTGTTCGCCACGCTGTCGGACGAGACACCGCCGATCGAGCAATATCTCGGAGCCGAGATCACCGGCCGCGTGAAGCGCGTTCTCAATCGGCCAATCCGAGTCATGGGCCGCTTCAGCCAGCCGCTGCCCAACAACTGGAAACTCTATATGGAGAACGTCAAGGACACCTATCACGCGTCCTTGCTGCATCTGTTCTTCGCCACCTTCCGTATCACCCGGCTGACGCAGGCGGGCGGCGTGCTGGTAAGTCCCGACGGCGCGCACCATGCGAGCTACACCATCGGCAGCGAGGACGTGGCCGGCGCCGAGGCGTTCAAGGAGAAGGACCTGCGCTCCGAGCGCGACGACTACAAGCTGGCCGATCCTTCGCTGTTGCAGCCGGTGGCGGAGTTCGGCGACAAGATCCAACTGCAGATCCTGTCGATCTTTCCCAGCCTGGTGCTGCAGCAGATCCACAACTGCCTGGCCGTGCGCCAGGTCGTGCCCAAGGGCACCGACAAGATGGAGATCCTCTGGACCTATTTCGGCTTCGAGGACGATACGCCGGAGATGAACACGCGGCGGCTGAAGCAGCAGAATCTCGTGGGTCCCGCCGGCTTCGTGTCGATGGAAGATGGCTGCGTCGGCGGCTTCGTGCAGCGCGGCATTGCTGCCGCTAGCGACAAGATCTCGGTGGTCGAGATGGGCGGAAGCCAAGCCGAGAGCCAGGCGACGCGCGCCACGGAATCGTCGGTGCGCGGCTTCTGGAAGGCCTATCGCCGCTTCATGGGCTACTAGCGGCTACTGGGGGCTACAGGGCATGGACGCGACGAAGCTGGTCGAACTGAACGCGGCCTACGCACGCGCCATCGACAACGAGAAGTTCGAGGAATGGCCGAAGCTGTTCCACGAGACCTGCCTCTACAAGCTCACGACGGCGGAGAACATCGCCAAGGGCTACGAGGCCGGCATCATGTACGCCGACTCGCGCGCCATGCTCGAGGACCGCGTGTCGGCCCTGCGCAAGGCCAACATCTACGAGCGCCATCGCTATCGCCACCTCGTCGGACTGCCCGTGGTGCTGGGCCAGGTGAACGGTGCCGCCGATGTCGAGACGCCGTTCCTGATCGTGCGCATCATGCGCGACGGCGTCATGGATGTGTTCGCCACCGGCTGCTACCTCGACAAGGTGACGACTAGCGACGAAGGCGCCCTGCGCTTCGCCGAGCGCATCGTGGTCTGCGACGGCGGCCGCTTCGACACGCTGGTTGCCATCCCCTTTTGAGCATGCGGATCGCCATTACCGTCGGCGACCCCAACGGCATCGGACCGGAGATCGCCATCAAGGCAGCGCTGGCGGCGCCCGGCAGCATCCGGCCGCTGCTGGTCGGCGATGCCTTCGTCATCGAAGGCACGGCCGAGCGCCTGGGTGTCGACACGCCCGCCTTCGTCGATGCAGCGATCCTCGACCCGGCAGGCTATGCGCCCGGCACACTCGATCCACGTGCCGGCAAGGCGACGGTGGGCTACGCTGAGGCGGCCGTGAAGCTCGCCCAGGACGGCAAGGTCGACGCGGTGATCGGCTGCCCGCATTCGGAAACCGCGGTGAACCGCGCCGGCATCGCCTTCAGCGGCTATCCCGGACTGATCGCCGATCTCACCGGCACGCCACGCGACCGCGCCTTCATGATGCTGATCGCCAAGGGCCTCTGCATCACCCACGCGACGCTGCACGAATCGGTCTCGCAGGCGCTCGCTCGCCTTTCCACCGACCTCGTCGTGGCGGCAGCCCACGCCACCGTGGCCACGGCCAAACGGCTGGGCATCGCCGCGCCCAGCCTCGGCGTGTTCGGCATCAATCCGCACGCCGGTGAGGATGGATTGTTCGGCGACGAGGACGAGCGCATCACCAAGCCCGCCGTGGCGTACCTGAGAGCCGAAGGCATTGCGGCCGATGGCCCGGTCGGCGCCGACTTGCTGCTGAGCCAGCGCGAGCACGATTTCTATCTCGCGATGTTCCACGACCAGGGCCACATCCCGATCAAGCTGATCTCGCCCTTGCGCGCCTCGGCGCTGACCATCGGCGTGCCAGTGCTGTTCGCCTCGGTGGCCCACGGCTGCGCCTTTGACATCGCCGGCAAGGGCGTGGCCGACGCGACAGGCGTCATCGAGACGCTGGAGTTGTTGGCGGGGGCCTACTTGTAGGACGAGATCTCGATCAGGCTGCCGTCGGGATCTCGGCAGTAGACCGACACGATCATCCCCATCGCGCCGCGCCTCTCGCCCGGGCCTTCCTCGATCTTCACACCGCAGGCGCGCAGATGATCGACCACCGCCTGCGGCGTGG
>CAMDOT010000209.1 GCA_945903635.1 Rhizobium sp. Q54
GGGCAAAGGCAGGCACGCCGGTGCTCACGGCGAGGATCAGCATCAAGGGGGCAAGGTATGTTTTCACGCTATGAATCGTAGGCAGGGACTTGCGGCATCACAATGGCAAGTATGGGGGCAAGTATTGGGGGCAAGTTGCTCACCTTGCAGGGGCGGGGGGCGGGGCCTAGATTGACCCTTCCAAGGAAAAGCGGAGGAAACCCATGTTCACCGGATCGCTCGTTGCGCTGATCACCCCATTCAAGAACGGCGCGGTGGATGAAAAGGGATTCGAGAAATTCGTTGCCTGGCAGATCAAGGAAGGCACCGACGGCCTGGTGCCCTGCGGCACGACCGGCGAGTCGCCGACGCTCTCCATGGAGGAGCACAAGCGCGTCATCGACATCTGCATCGCCGCCGCCAAGGGCTCGGGCGTGCCGGTGATCGCCGGCACCGGCTCGAACTCGACCTCGGAGGCGATCGAACTCACCCAGCACGCCAAGAAGGCCGGCGCCGATGCCGCCATGCTGGTCGTGCCCTACTACAACAAGCCGACCCAGGAAGGCCTGTTCCAGCATTTCAAGGCGGTGGCCGACGCCGTCGACATCCCGATCCTGCTCTACAACGTGCCGCCCCGCACCGGCGGCGACATGCAGGTCGAGACCGTGATCCGGCTCTCCCAGGTCAGGAACATCGTCGGCATCAAGGACGCGAGCTACGACATGGCGCGGCCGACGCTCACCAAGCTCAAGGCCAAGAAGGGTTTTATCCAGCTCTCGGGCGAGGATGCGAGCGCCATGGGCTTCATGGCCCAGGGCGGCGACGGCTGCATCTCGGTGACGGCCAACGTGGCGCCGCGCCTGTGCGGCGACATGCACGACGCCTGGAAGAAGCGCGACCTCGACAAGGTGTTCGAGCTGCAGGACCGGCTGATGCCGCTCCACAAGGCGATGTTCTGCGAGACCAGCCCCGGCCCGGTGAAGTACGCCGCCGAGCTGATCGGCCAGGCGAGCGCCGAGATGCGCCTGCCGCTGGCGCCCATCGCCGAAAGCAGCAAGAAGGCGGTGCGCGAGGCCATGATCTCCGCCGGTCTGATCAATTAACTGAGCGCACATTGGCGAAGAAACCCGAGCCTGGGCAGACCGTCGTCGCCCAGAACCGCAAGGCGCGGCACAACTACTTCATCGAGGAGACCTTCGAGGCCGGCCTGTCGCTGACCGGCACCGAAGTGAAGTCGCTGCGCGGCGGCCGCAGCACGATCGCGGAGTCCTATGTGACGGCGGTCGAGGGCGAGGCCTGGCTGGTGAACGCCACCATCCCCGAATATTCCGGCGGCAACCGCAACAACCACGAGCCGCGCCGGCCGCGCAAGCTGCTGCTCCATCGAAGCCAGGTCAACAAGCTGATCGGCGCCATCCAGCGCGAGGGTCGCACCGTCGTGCCGCTACAAGTCTATTTCAACGAAAAGGGCCGGGCCAAGCTCGAGATCGCGCTGGCGCTGGGCAAGAAGGCGCACGACAAGCGCGCCACGATCAAGGAGCGCGACTGGCAGCGCCAGCGCAGCCGCCTGCTCAACCGCACCTGAGCCGCAGAGGCACCCCATGAGCACCGTCCTCATCACCGGCGCCGCGCGCGGCCTCGGCCTCGACTTCGTGAAGCAATATGCCGCCAGGGGCTGGAAGGTGCATGCCTGCGCCCGCGACCCCGACGCCCTGAGCGGGATCGAGGGCGACATCGAGGCCCACAGGCTCGAAGTGACCGACTACGAGGCGGTGTCGGCCCTCGCCGGGACGCTTCAAGGCGAGGCGATCGACGTGCTGATCAATAATGCCGGCGTTGCCGGCCGCGAGGCCACGGTGCTGGGGTCGATCGACCCGGACGTGTGGCGCCAGACCTTCGAGGTCAACACGCTGGCGCCGCTGATGATCGCCCAGGCTTTCATCGAGCATGTCGCGCGCTCGAAGCAGCGCAAGCTGATCGCCCTGTCGAGCCGCCTCGGCAGCATCGCGCTGGCCGACACTGGCCGCTACGCCTATCGCGCCAGCAAGGCCGCCCTCAACATGAAGTGGAAGGGCCTGTCGATCGATACAGCAGGCAAGGGCATGATCTGCGTCGTGCTGCATCCCGGCTGGGTGCAGACCGACATGGGCGGCACCGCGGCCACCCTCACCATCGAGCAGAGCGTGCCCGCCATGGTGAAGTTGATCGACGGCCTGAAACAGTCCGACAACGGCCGCTTCATCAACTACGACGGTGCCGAACTTCCCTGGTAGGCGGCATTACCTAGCAATCTTCCCTGCCCCCGCTTGCGGGGGAAGTGCCCCCGAAGGGGGCGAAGGGGGAAGGCCTCAGCATCGTCTGCTGCCGATTTCAGATCGGACAATCATGGGCATTTCCTCACTGTCCGATTTCGCGTGCCGCGTACTGAATGTCGGTCGCGAGGTGTCGGGCGTTGATGTGCGCGACCATCTCCTCGGTGCTGCCGACGAACCGGGTCGGAGCCCTGCTCCCGTCGACGGGATAGACCCACCATGCCTGCGCGCTCGTGCTGTTCAGGTTGGCGCTCGTGTGATGTTCGGCAAGGTCAATGGCGGGGACGGTCAGAAGGCCGTTGGGAAAAGTCGCAGTCGCATGCTGTCTGTTGATCACGGGATTCTCCATTGTAAGGGATTCCGGAAGAACCGGTTCCGGAGAGGTCGCTCAGGGATTTCAGATGTCGTTCGCCGAGGCGGCACTTACGCCGCACGCTGTCAGGGTCGACAGCGAAGGGCCGCGCAGGCGATGAGCGAAGATGCGAACATCATGATGTGAAAGGTGGGCACGCCACCGCCCGAGATCAATGAAATGAGTTCGTCGTTTTGTGTGTGCAACGGAGATGGATGTTCTTGTCGCTGCCTGCCTTGAGAACAGTCTGCGTTTCCGAGCGGCGTTCCGCCGCTCGCGCGTTTCCCGTTTCCTTGTGCCGTGGCTCCGCTTAAAGGGAGAGGGCAATGATCCTCAACGAAGAACAGATCCTGATCCGCGACACCGCCCGCGCCTTTGCGCGCGAGCAGGTGGCGCCCCACGTCCGCGCCTGGGAGGCGGCGGGCGAGATCCCGCGGCCGCTGCTGGCCGAGATGGGCCGCATGGGTTTCATGGGCATGACCGTGCCGGCCGAGTGGGGCGGGGCGGGGGCCGACATGGTGTCCTACGTGCTGGCGCTGGAGGAGATCGCGGCGGCCGACGGCGGGCTGTCGACGGTGATGAGCGTCAACAATTCGCCCGATTGCGCCGCGCTGCTGGCCTATGGCTCGCCCGGGCAGAAGGAGGCGTGGCTAAAACCGCTGGCGCGCGGCGAGGTGCTGGGCGCCTTCTGTCTCACCGAGCCGCATGCCGGCTCCGACGCCTCGAACCTGAAGACCCGGGCCGAGCGGCGCGGCAACGGCTGGGTCCTGAACGGGGTAAAGCAGTTCATCACCTCGGGACGCAGCGCCGACATGGCGCTGGTCTTTGCCGTGACCGACCCGGCCTCGCCGAAACGGGGCATCTCCTGCTTCATCGTGCCGACCAAGACGCCGGGCTATCGCGTGGCCTCGGTCGAGAAGAAATTGGGGCAAAAGTCGTCCGACACCTGCCAGATCGCCTTCGAGGACTGCGCCGTGGGGGCCGACGCCATGCTGGGCGAGGAGGGCGAGGGCTACCGGGTGGCGCTGGCCAACCTGTCGGTCGGGCGCATCGGGATCGCGGCCCAGTCGGTGGGCATGGCCCGGGCGGCGTTCGAGGCGGCGCGGGAATATGCCGGCGAGCGCGAGGCCTTCGGCACCAGGATCATCAACCACCAGGCCGTGCAATTCCGGCTGGCCGACATGGCCACCAAGATCGCGGTTGCCCGGCAGATGGTGTGGCACGCCGCCACCCTGCGCGATGCCGGCCTGCAATGCCTCACAGAGGCCGCAATGGCGAAGCTATATGCCTCCGAAATGGCCGAGGAAGTGTGCTCGGCAGCGATTCAGATCCATGGCGGTTACGGGTACGTGTCCGACTACCTGGTGGAGAAAATCTGGCGCGACGTGCGTGTCTGCCAGATCTACGAAGGCACCAGCGACGTGCAGCGCATCCTGATCGGCCGCGGTTTGGCAGCCCTTTAAGGCCCGCCTTTCGCTTGTTCCCAGTCCGTCTGCATGTAAAACTCAGCGGGTGTGAAGAAGGGCCGCATAAGCGGCTTGGGGAACAGGGGGAGCCGGGCGACGGATGGTCGGTCGTGCGCCGTAAGGTTTTGAACAGCGTCGCTGTTTTTGCCGCTACCGCGATTTTCGCGGCGATGGGCGTCGCTTCCGCCCAAGACAAGCTGAAGCCAGTTGACCATGGCCTGGCGCCCAGCGTCCGCATCCTGAAAATGCAGACGGCCTTCAATCCCGCCCTCCCGGGCTCTGGCGAAGGGGTTCGACTTTTCACCAAGACGGTCAAGCAGATGTCGGGCGGCACGCTCGGCATCAAGATCGTCGAGCCGGGCCGGATCGTTCCGGCCGCCGACATGCTGGATGCGATCGTCGCCGGCGACCTCGAGGCTGCCTTCACCTGGTCGGGCTATGCCGCGGCCAAGGCACCGGTCTTCGGCGTGTTCGCCACCGTCCCGTTCGGCCCCGGGCCCGCCGACATGATGTCGTGGATGCTCGAGGGCGATGGCGGCCGCATCCACCGCGATGCCTATGAGAAGCTGGGCGTCGCCGGCATTCCCTGCGGCGTGCAGGGCGGCAAGGGCGGCGGCTGGTATCGCGGCGACCTGAACACGGTGGCGGATTTCAAGGGCCAGCGGCTGCGCTTCGGCAAGTTCGCGGCCGAGGTCGTGGCCCGGCTCGGCGCCACGGTCGTGCCGCTGCCGCCGGGCGAGTTCTTCTATCAACTTCAGCAGGGCAAGGTCGACGGCGGCGAGATGTCGACGCCGGCGATGGATGCGGCGCTCGGCTTCGACAAGCTCGGGTTGCCCTACTACATGCCGGGCTGGCAGCAGCCCTCGGCCGTCCTCGATTTCCTGATGCGCAAGGACAAGTGGGAGCAGCTGACGCCGGCGCAGCGCGCGCAGATCGAAACGGCCTGCCGGGCCAACATCGCCTGGATGCTGAGCCGCTCGCCCAATGTGCAGGGACCTGCACTCGAGAAGCTGAAGGCGTCGGGCGTCGTCATCAAGCAATGGTCGCCGGAGTTGCTCGCGGCGTTTCGCAAGAACACCGATATCGTGCTGAAGGAACAGGCCGACCGCGATCCGGATTTTGCGGCGGCCCTTGCCAACCAGCGCAGCTTCATCGCTCAGGGTGCCAACTGGCGTTCGCTTTCGCGACTGCCCTGATCGCCGCCTGATCCCCGCCTGATCATCGCGGCCGCCGGCCTTGCACGCCGGCTCCGGTCCGGGCAGTTTGACCCGGCCATGACAATCCTCACCTCCGAAGTCGATACCCGCTCCGACGCCTTCAAGCGCAACGCCGAGGCGATGCGTGGCCAGGTCGAGGACCTGCGCCGCCGCACCGAACAGGTCCGCCTCGGCGGCGGCGAGGAGTCCCGCAAGCGCCATGTCTCGCGCGGCAAGCTGCTGCCTCGCGAGCGGGTGCGGGCGCTGCTCGATCCCGGCTCGCCGTTCCTCGAGCTGTCGCCGCTGGCGGCGATGGACATGTACGACAACGAGGCGCCTGGTTCGGGTGTGATCACCGGCATCGGCCGGGTGAGCGGCGTCGAATGCGTGATCGTCTGCAACGACGCCACGGTGAAGGGCGGCACCTACTATCCGATGACGGTGAAGAAGCATCTCCGCGCCCAGGAAGTGGCCGTCGAGAACCGGCTTCCCTGCATCTACATGGTCGATTCGGGCGGCGCCAACCTGCCGCAATGGCCGGAAGTGTTTCCCGACAAGAACCACTTCGGCCGCATCTTCTACAACCAGGCGAACATGTCGGCGCAGGGCATCCCGCAGATCGCCGTCGTCATGGGTTCGTGCACCGCGGGCGGCGCCTACGTGCCGGCGATGAGCGACGAGACGGTGATCGTGCGCAAGCAGGGCACGATCTTCCTCGCAGGCCCGCCGCTGGTGAAGGCCGCGATCGGCGAGATCGTGAGCGCCGAGGAACTGGGCGGCGCCGACGTCCACGCCCGCACCTCAGGCGTCGCCGACCACTATGCGCAGAACGATAGTCACGCCATCGGCCTCACGCGTCGCATCGTGGCCAATCTCAACTGGAAGAAGCAGCCGTCGGTGTCGCTGCTGGCGCCGCGCGAGCCGAAATACGCCGCCGACGAGCTCTACGGCGTCGTGCCGATGGACACGCGCACGCCCTACGACATCCGCGAGATCATCGCCCGCCTGGTCGACGGCAGCGAACTCGACGAGTTCAAGCACCTCTACGGCACGACCATCGTCACCGGCTTCGCCCGCATCTGGGGCTATCCCATCGGCATCGTCGGCAACAACGGCATCCTGTTCAACGAGTCGGCGCTGAAGGCCGCGCACTTCATCGAACTCTGCGGCCAGCGCGGCATTCCGCTGCTGTTCCTGCAGAACATCACGGGCTTCATGGTCGGCAAGAAGTATGAGGCCGGCGGCATCGCTCGCGACGGCGCCAAGATGGTGACGGCGGTCTCGACCGTGAATGTCCCTAAGTTCACGGTGATCGTCGGCGGCAGCTACGGCGCCGGCAACTACGGCATGTGCGGCCGCGCCTACAGCCCGCGTTTCCTCTGGATGTGGCCGTCGGCCCGCATCTCGGTGATGGGCGGCGAGCAGGCCGCCAGCGTGCTGGCGACAGTGCGGCGTGACAATATCGAAGCGAAGGGCGGCGCCTGGTCGAAGGACGAGGAGGAAGCTTTTAAGCGGCCGGTCCGGGAAGCCTATGAGCGCGAGGGGCATCCCTATTACGCCACGGCGAGGCTGTGGGACGACGGCATCCTCGACCCCGTCGACACGCGTATGGCGCTGGGCCTCGCACTCTCGGCCTCGATGAACCAGCCGATCGGCCCGACCAAGTTCGGCGTCTTCCGGATGTGATTGGAGAATGATTTCCTCCGTGATGACGAAGACCGTGAAGACCGGGGTTGAGGGCGGCGTTGCGACGCTCACGCTCAACCGGCCGAAGGCGATGAACTCCTTCGACGCCGACACCGCGCGCGCGATCGTCGATGCGGTGGAGGGCTTCGCCGCCGACGCCACCGTCCGAGTCATGGTCGTGGCAAGCGAGGGGCCGGCCTTCTCCGCCGGCGGCGACTTCAACTGGGTGCTGACCTGGCCCAACCTCGACGCCATCACGCGCCGTGTCGGCGCCGATGCCCTGATGGGCGCGATCCAGGCGATCTATGATTTTCCAAAACCCTCCATCGCCCGCGTCCATGGCGCGGCGGTGGGTGGTGGCGTGGGCGTGATGCTGGCCTGCGATTTCGCCATCGCCGCCTCCAGTGCACGCTTTGGCCTCACCTCGGCGCGCAACGGACTGCTCGCGGGCATCGCCATCCCGGTCTTGATCGAGGCAGTGGGACCGCGCGTCGCCCGCCAACTCCTGATGCATGGCGGCGTCTTCGACGCGGCGACGGCGCTGCGCATTGGCCTTATCGACCAGGTGGTCGAGGCGGAAGCCCTCGATGCGACGGTGGCGGCGCTCGCCGGCGAACTCATGTTGGGCGCGCCGTCGGTGCAGACGCTGGTCAAGAAGCTGATCACCGAGATCGACTCCCTGCCGCACGATACCCGTGCGGCCGACGTCCTGGGCGAACACGTCGCCAATCAATGCGTCACGGAAGAGGCGCTGGAAGGCATGAGCGCCTTCCTGGAAAAGCGCAAACCGAAGTGGGCGCTGTGAGACGGTGGCTGCTTGCGCTATCGCTTCTCTTCGCCACGCCATGCTGGGCGCAGTCGACCGCGGACCTGTTCGGTGCCAGCAAAGGACTGGAGATGGTAGGAGGGTTGTTGGTACAGGCTGTAAGCGCCGTCGAACTCTGCGGCTTGGGCGACGAGGCACCATGGAAGCGTGCTGTCGAAGCGATCAATCGTCGCCATGCTAATTGTATCGCGCAGGCTTCCGGTTGGAAGGCATTGACGGACAAGCCCGATATTTTGGCCGGCACATTCGTCTTTAACTTGTATTGGAAGACCGACGGCGCCAAGGCGCGCGCCCAGGGTGTTGCCGCCTATTGTAGTTGGATGCCATGGAAGCTGGCGTTGGAGCCGGGGACGGCCACGGAAGGTGCGAAGGCGACATTCCTGCGCGAACGGCCCCAGGTCACGCGCGAGGCGCTCGACGAATTCATCTGGTTGATGGACTACGCGCGAACGCTGGGCGACGACACACGCTGGATCGAGGCGCCGTGTACGGATTTCTGGCCGGCGATGAAGAGATAGGGTGCCAATGTTTTCCAAGATCCTGATCGCCAACCGTGGTGAGATCGCCTGCCGCGTCATCAAGACGGCTCGGCGGCTCGGCATCAAGACCGTGGCCGTCTATTCCGACGCCGACCGGGGCGCGCGCCATGTCGCGATGGCCGACGAGGCGGTTCATATCGGTCCCTCGGCGCCGCGCGAGAGCTATCTCGTGGCCGACAAGATCATCGAGGCCGCCAAGCGCACGGGCGCCCAGGCGGTGCATCCGGGCTACGGGTTCCTCTCGGAGAATGCGGGCTTCGCCGAGGCCTGCGCCAAGTCAGGTCTGGTGTTCATCGGCCCGCCGCCTGCCGCCATTCGCGCCATGGGCTCCAAGAGCGAAGCCAAGAAGATCATGGAAAAGGCCAAGGTGCCGCTGGTGCCGGGCTATCACGGCGACGACCAGTCGCCCGACCTGCTGGCGAAGGAGGCCGCGCGCATCGGCTTCCCGGTGTTGATCAAGGCTTCGGCCGGCGGCGGCGGCAAGGGCATGCGCGTGGTCGAGGCGGCGGAAAAGTTCGCCGATGCCCTGGCCGGCGCCAAGCGCGAGGCCAAGGCCGCCTTCGCTGACGACCATGTGCTGGTGGAGAAATATCTCACCCGGCCGCGTCACATCGAGATCCAGGTCTTCGCAGACTCGAGCGACTGCCTCTATCTGTTTGAACGCGACTGCTCGATCCAGCGCCGCCACCAGAAGGTGATCGAGGAGGCGCCCGCCCCCAACATGGAGCCGGCGCGACGCAAGGCGATGGGCGAGGCCGCGGTCGCGGCGGCCAAGGCCATCGGCTACCAGGGCGCCGGCACGGTCGAGTTCATCGCCGACCAGGACGGCACGTTCTTCTTCATGGAGATGAACACCCGCCTGCAGGTCGAGCATCCCGTGACCGAGGCCATCACCGGCCAGGATCTCGTGGAGTGGCAGCTCGTCGTCGCATCAGGCGGAAAGATGCCGCTCAAGCAGGACGAGCTCCGCATCGACGGTCATGCCGTGGAAGTCCGGCTCTATGCCGAGGATCCGGCGCGCAATTTCCTGCCCTCGACCGGCACGCTGGTGCATCTCAAGCTGCCGGAGGAGGGCGCGCATGTCCGCGTCGACACCGGTGTGCGCCAGGGCGACACCGTCACGCCCTTCTACGATCCGATGATCGCCAAGGTGATCGTCCATGACCGTGACCGGACCTCGGCGCTCCGCCGCATGGCGGCGCTGATGGGCGAGACCGAGGTGGTAGGCGTTACCACCAATGCGGGCCTGCTCAAGGCCCTGTGCAGCCATCCGGCCTTTGTCGGCGGCGAGGTCGATACCGGTTTCATCGAGCGCCATCGCGCGACGCTGTTCGCTGCCATGGCGCCGGCCGACGATCGCGCCTTCGCCATCGCGACGCTGGCGCGGCTGGTCGAATGGCAGGACAGGTCCCCGACGGCAGGCGATCCCCATTCGCCCTGGAACGAGCAGAACGGTTTTCGGCTGCTCGACGAGGGCCACGACGAGGTGCGCTGGAAGGACGGTGAGCGCGACGTCACCGTGATCGCCCACCGGCTGCGCAGTGGCGGCTTGCGCCTGGAGTTGCCTGGCGGCGCTCAGGAGGCGCGCGTACAGCGCGCCGATGACGGCAGGCTGGCGATCGGCCTGGGCAGCGACACCTTCGTGGCCACCGTGGTGCGGCGCGTCGCCATCGACGGCGGCATCGACTACACGCTGTTCGCCGATGGCCGCAGCCGGCGTCTGCGCCTGGTCGATCCGCTCGACCTCTCGATGTACGAGGCCGCCGGAGCGGCGGAGGCGACGGTACGGGCGCCGCTGCCCGGCAAGATCATCGACCTCAAGATCAAGGCCGGCGACACGGTGAGCAAGGGCCAGCCCTTGCTGGTGCTCGAGGCGATGAAGATGGAGCACACGCTCGCGGCCCCCGCCGACGGCACGATCAAGAGCGTGCGCTATGCCGTGGGCGAACAGGTAGCCGAGGGTGCCGAACTCGTGGAGTTCGAGGCCAGCTGACTCAAATGGACCGCGGGCCTCCAGGCCCGCTCATGGGCCCGCTCATG
>CAMDOT010000210.1 GCA_945903635.1 Rhizobium sp. Q54
TTTGGGTTTCGGTGTATGGGAATTCGCGCCCACTGGTGGTGACTCCGGCAGGCGTGTCCGAACCGCAAAATCGGCGTGTAGAGATCGTCGTCGCCTTGCCCTGATGAAAGACTCAGCATGTGATGGGCAACAACAAGACTGATCCGGCCCTTCGAGACGCATCGCGCCGCGATGCTCCTCAGGGTGAGGTTTTTCTGAGGAGGGGATTCAATGCAAGACCGTCACATCGGCGACGTCCGCGTCACGCGCATCGAGGAGATTTCGGGGCCGGGTTTTCCGGCCAAGGATTTCTTTCCCGAGTTCGAGCCCGAGACCTTCAAGAGCCACGAGCACTGGATGGCGCCGGGCTACTACCAGCCCGAAAGCGGCCGGCTCATACGGTCGATCCATTCCTGGCTGATCCGCACCGGCAAGCACACGATTCTGGTCGATGCCTGCTCGGGCAATCACAAGAATCGGCCCGGCATGCCGGGCTTCCACATGCTGGATACGAAGTATCTCGACCGGCTGCGCGAGGCGGGTGTGCAGCCGGAGGAGGTCGACTTCGTCATGTGCACGCATCTGCACGTCGATCATGTCGGCTGGAACACAAGGCTGGAGAACGGCAAGTGGGTGCCGACCTTCCCGAACGCCAAGTACGTGATGTCCAGGGTCGATCACGACCACTGGGCCAAGGTGGCGAAGACATCCGGTGCGCCGGAATACGAGGTCAACACCTACAACGACTCGGTGCTGCCGATCGTCGAGGCGAAGATGGCGGAGTTCGTCGCTGGCGGCGAACACGCCATGTGCGGCTGCCTGAAGCTCAAGCCGGCGCCCGGCCATACGCCGGGACAGATCCGCATCGATCTCGAATCGAAGGGCAAACGCGCGATGTTCCCCGGCGACGCGCTGCATAGTCCGCTGCAGGTGCCGGTGTGGAGATGGAACAGCCGCTTCTGCGACGACCGCGATCTCGCTGCCAAGACCCGCGGCGCCTTGCTGGCCGACTGCGCCGAGCAGGGGGCGCTCCTCATGCCGGCCCATTTCGGCTCGCCGCACGCCGCCTACATCAAGGCCAAGGGCGACCGCTTCGAACTCGACTGGGACCACGACAACGTTCGAGGGCGTTGAACCACGCCCCAGCCGTGCTCATGCGGCATGCGGTTGGATGGCCTTCAGTTCGCGCGCGATCTTGCGGCGTCGTTCCATCAGTTCGAAATCGGACTGCAGGCCGATGAACATGCCTTCGGACACGCCGAAGTAACGCGCGAGGCGCAGGTCCGTGTCGGCCGTGACCGCCCGCTTGCCCAGCACGATCTCGTTGATGCGGCGCGGCGGCACACCGAGCGCGCGCGCAAGCGCGTTTTGCGTGAGCCCCATCGGCTTCATGAACTCCTCCGCCAGGATCTCGCCCGGGTGAGGATTGTGGAGGAGCGGGCTCCTAGCGGTGGTAGTCGACGATTTCGACATCGATCGGTCCTCCGGCGGTCCATACGAAACAAATCCGCCACTGGTCGTTGATCCGGATGCTGTGCTGACCGGCACGCACAGTCTAGCACCGTCGTCCCGAGCGCAGCGAAGCGAAGTCGAGGGACCTTCTCTCCAACCGCACACCGCAAATCGACGAGAGAAGGTCCCCCCACTTCGCGCTGCGCGCTTCGGTCGGGACGACGGCATAGTGGCGGCCGCCGTTACTGCGTCGTGATCTTCGCCGTCTCGACCACGCTCTTCCACTTGGGCACTTCGGCGCCGATCATGGCGGCGAATTCGGCCGGCGTGCTCGCCGTGGCGACGCCACCATAGCCCACGAATTTCTGCTGCAGTTCGGGATTGGCCAGCACCTCGCGGATGGCGGCGTTCAGCTTGGCGATCACCGGTTCGGGCGTTCCCGCCGGCGCCAGGATGCCGAACCAGACGACGGCCTCGTAGCCCGGCAACGACTGGCCGATGGTCGGCGCACCCGGCATCAGCGGCGAGGGCTTGGCGGTCGAGACCGCGAGCAGTTTCAGCTTGCCCGCCTTGACTGCGGCGTCCTGCATGTCCGACGAGGTGGTGAGCAGCATCTTCACCTCGCCGTTCAGCACCGCCATGGTCGAGGGCGCCTGGCCCTTGTAGGGCACGTGCACCAGTTTCAGGCCGGCCTCCTTGCCGAACAACTCGGTGGCGAGGTGACCGAACGAGCCCGCACCCGCCGTCGCATACTCGACGCCGTTGGGCTGAGTCTTGGCCCAGGCGATCAGTTCCTTGATGTCGTTGGCCGGCACGCTGGGATGCACGACCAGCGTCAATGGCGCGATCGAGACCAGCGACACCGGCGCGAAGTCTTTTACCGGATCGTAGCCCACGTCCTTCTGGATCAGCGGCACGATGGCGCTGGGCCCATTGTTGCCGAACACCAGCGTGTAGCCGTCAGGTGCGGCGGTCGCGACCTGCTTGGTGCCGATGGCGCCCGCCGCGCCCGCCTTGTTGTCGACGATCACCGGCTGGCCCAGCGCCTTCGACAGCGGCTCCTGCAGGGTGCGCGCCATGATGTCGGTGGTGCCGCCCGGTGCGTAGGGCACGACCAGCCGGATCGGCTTGTCGGGATACGGCGCCTGCGCGGCGGCCGGCAGCGCGCCGAAGGCGAAAGCGAGACACAGCAGACCCGTCCGTCTTTTCATCATTGTTTCCTCCCAGAAATCTTCTTGAGTGTTGTTGCGGTGTCGGCGCCGAGCGCAGGAACGTGCGGGCCGACGCCGACCGAACCGTCGGCGAATTGGAACGGCGGGTTCGGCACCAAGAAGGCGCCGGCACCATCATTCACCGTGGCCAGCGAGCCGCGTGCGGCGAGCTGCGGATCGGCCATCGCTTCGGCCAGGGCGAGATAGCGCGAGCAGGGCACGCCCGCCGCCATCAGCGTGTCCTCGCAGTCCCGCGCGGTGCGTGTCGATGTCCAGCCTTCGACGGCCGCCATCAGCGCATCCCAGTTCGTGGTTCGTGCAGCGATGGTGGCGAAGCGCGGATCGGTCTTCCACTCGGGATGGCCCACGGCGTCGGCGAGCTGCTCGAAGTTGCGCTGGTTCACCGGCGCCACGATCACGAAGCCGTCGCGCGCCCGCATCGGCACATAGAGCGGCCGCCGCTCCTTCGACGGGAATTGCGCCTCTTGGCATTCGAAGACCAGCAGGTTGATCATCGAATCCATCAGCGCCACGTCGATGAACTGTCCCGTGCCGTGGCGCAGGCGCGCGATCAAGGCCGTCTGGATGGCACCGAAGGCGTAGACCGCGGCCAGCACGTCGGCCACGAAGATGCCGGTCTTGGCGGGCTTGTCCTGCCCGTCTTGATAAGTGAACTGGGCGTGGTCGAAGCCGCTGGCGGCATGGATCACCGGCGCATAGGCCGGCTGTTCGGCGCGCGGGCCGGTCTGGCCGAAACCCGAGATCGAGCAATAGACGAGGTCGGGTTTTGCGGCGGAGAGCGTCGCGTAGTCGAGGCCGAGGCGCTTCATGACGCCGGGCCGGAAATTCTCGACCACGACATCGCTGGCGGCCACCAGATCCTGGGCGGCCTGGCATCCCTCGGCGCTCTTGAGATCGAGGGCGACGCTCTTCTTGCCGGCGTTGAGATGGCCGAAGTAGGTGCTGTGGCCGTCGCGCAGCGGCGGACGGCTCCGCATGTGGTCGCCGTGCGGCTCTTCTATCTTCAGCACCTCGGCGCCGCAGTCGGCCAGCAGGCGCGTGCAGTAGGGACCGGCAATCATGCTGGTGAAGTCGACGACCCGCATGCCGGCGAGGGGCTTCGTCATCATTGGACCGCGGGCCTCCAGGCCCGCCTCATGAGCGGGCGCGGGCGGAGTAACTCTCCGCCCTGAGGAGGCCCGCGGTCCGCATGAGCAACCATCAGTTCATCCCCTTCTTCGCGCGGTGCGGCGCCATGCGGTCGCGATAGCGGCCGCGCAGGCTTTCCAGATGATCGGTCATCGCCGTCACCGCGGCGTCGGCATCGCGCTGGTGCAGCGCCGCGAGCAGGCGGCGGCGTGCCTTGATGGTGAGGTCGTTGCGCTCGCCGCCGGCGGCGTGGGCGAAGTCGCGCATGACCTCCATCAGCGCCCCCATCAGCATGGCCATGACGGCGTTGCCGGTGGCGCGGGCCAGCAGATTGTGGAACTCGATGTGGATGTCGATCTTGTCGTCGTAGCGCTTGGCCACGAGCAGGCGCTCGGCCTCGTCGACGTTGGCGGTGAGTCCGGCGAGATCGGCGTCGGTGGCGCGCGCGCAGGCATTGCGCACGACGGTCGAGGCGAGCCACAGCCGTGCCTCGGTGAGTTCGTCGAGCGACACGCTGCCGAGCTGGTAGAGGTTGCGGAAGCTGTCGCCGATCAGTCCGGGATCGCCCTGGCCGATGAAGGCGCCGCCGTGCGCACCCGCCTGCAGGGCAATGAGGCCGGTGCGTTCGAGATTGCGCAGCGCCTCGCGCACGGCGCCGCGGCTGACGCCAAAGCTCTCGGCCAGTTCGCGCTCCGGCGGCAGCTTGTCGCCTGAGCGCAACTCGCCCGAGGCAATGCGCCCCTGGATCTGCGCCGAGACCTCATCGGACAGCCGCTTGCGTTTGATCGGGGCGAAAGCCTCGCTCACGGCGCACCTCCCGACGTCAGGCCGGCGAGTGCCTTGGCACCGATGCGATCGCGATAGCCGTCCTCGCCGCCCTGCACATGGTCGGTGAGATAGGCGTCGAACGCCGCCTGGTCGCGACTCGCCGCGACATAGGCTTTCAGGTGCTGCTCGTCCTGCGCATAGAGGCCGGGACTGCCGCCGGGGTGGGCGCCGAACGGCGCCACGACAATGGCATCGACGAAGGCCGAGGGGATCTTGGTGAGCCGCGCGTCGTGGCGCACCGTGCTCGACGGCACGATGCGATCGACCGAGCAGATGACGTGTTTGGCCGCCTGCGCCATCAGCAGGTCGAAGTAGCCCGCGCCGAAATACTGCACGTTGCCTTCTTCGTCGGCCTGCTGGCCGTGCAGGAACACGACGTCGGGCTTGATCGCCGGCACTTCGAGCAGCGGCCGGCCGCCTTCCTGGATGCGGGCCTTGCGGTAGCCTTCGGGATTGACCTTGGGCAGGTCGGTGCCGAGATCGGGGATCAGCCCGTAGGGCAGGTCGCAGGCGCCGGCGCGCAGGCCGCCGGCGATGCCCGGCCCATCCATCTCCAGCACTTTTACCGCGCCCGATTGCGCAGCGCGGCGGAAGTTGGGCGCGAGGCCCAGATGCTCGAAGCTGATGAAGACGCAGGCCGTCGTCTTCACGCAGCCGGCGCCGATCAGCATGTCGGGTGCGACGCTGCCGGGGGAGGGCACCAGCGTGAGATCGCGCACGCCTTTGCGGATCAGGCCGCGCACCAGCGCCATCGGCTGGCCGTGGAAGATCCAGCCGCCGATGCCCAGCGTCATGCCGTCCTTGACGACGGAGAGGGCGGTGTCGAGGTCGACGAGTTTCTTCGAAGCGGACTTGTTTGAAGCGGGCATGTCGCTACCTCCGCAGCATGTCGCGGGCGATCACCAGACGCTGGATCTGGTTGGTGCCCTCGAAGATCTGGTTGATCTTGGCGTCGCGCATGAAGCGCTCGACCGGGAAGTCGCGCATGTAGCCGGCGCCGCCGAAGATCTGCACCGCGTCGGTCGTCACCTTCATGGCGGTGTCACTGCAGAAGCATTTCACCATGGAAGCCTTGGCCGAGAAGCTCGCCCATTCCTCGCGGTCGGCCATGCGCGTGCAGTCGTAGAGCAGGCAGCGTGCCGCCTCGGTCTGCATCTGCATGTCGGCCAGCATGAACTGGATACCCTGGAACTCGGCGATCGGCTGGCCGAACTGCTTGCGTTCGCGGCCGTAGCCGACGGCGGCGTCGATCGCGCCCTGCGCCAGCCCGACCGAGATCGCGCCGATGGTCGGCCGGTTGAGGTCGAGGATGCGCATGCAGCTCTTGAAGGCCTGGCCCTCGGGCCCGATCATGTTCTCTTCGGGTACGCGCACGTTGTCGAAGAAGATCGGCGCATTGGGCACGCCGCGGATGCCCATCTTGCGGTCGAGCTTGCCGTAGGAGAATCCGGCCGTCTTGGTGTCGACGAGGAAGGCCGAGATGCCGTTGGCGCCTTTGCCCTCGCTGGTGCGGGCAAACACAAGGATGAAATGCGCGACCGGTCCGAAGGTGATGTAGATCTTGCCGCCGTTCAGCACCCAGCTCGCGCCGTCCTTCACCGCCCGCGTCTTCATCGACGAAACGTCGGAACCGGTGCCCGCTTCGGTGATGGCGACGGCGGTCAGCGTGCGGCCCTTGGCGGCGAGCCCGAGATAGTGCCGCTTCTGTTCCTCGGTGCCGAAATTCAGGATCGGCAGGACGAGACCGAAGGAATTGTTGGCCGCCAGCAGCGCGGCCGATTCGGAGACCTTGGCGATCTCCTCCTTGACGATGCAGACCGAGGTGAGGTCGGCGCCGGGGCCGCCATATTCCTGCGGCACCCAGAGTTGCAGCAGCCCCATGTCGCCGAACACTTCCACCAGTTCCTGCGGAAAACGGTCGTTCTCGTCGATCTCCGAGGCGATCGGCGCCACGTGCTTCTCGACCATCTTGCGCACCTGGTCGCGCAACAGCAGGTGGTGTTCTTCGAAATGATAGTTGTTCATCGTTCGAGCCCTCTTTGCTGCGAGTGCGCCACTCCAGAGAGTGCGAATTTATTCGGTGAGAAAAGGTCCCTCGCTGCGCTCGGGATGACAATTTCCGTTGAACTGCCGCACTGCGCCAATCTCGCTAATGTTGTCATCCCGAGCGTAGCGAGGGATCCTTCCTCAGCGCTGAATAACCTCACACTCGCTCCAATTGCGCTCTTCTCTTGCGTTCTTGTATGACCTTGAGCGCCACTGGCGTGGCGCGCTCCCGGCCATGCTTCTTTTTGTTGGAGTCGATTCATCAGTGGGCTTTGGGCCATGGGAACTTGCGCGCCAGCACGCCGGTCGAGTCGACAGTGCGGCGCAGCAGGAACAGCTCCTCGTCGTCGGGGTTGGCGGTGCGTTCGATCTTCGCAGGCACCACCAGGTCGAAGCCGGTGTTGTCGCGCACCTCGTCGAGCGTGACGCCATCGTGCAGCGACTTGATGCGCATCGCCTTGCTCGCGGGCTCGAAGTCGAAGACCCCGAGAGGGGTCACCACCAGGCGCGGCCCGCCCTCGGAGAGGCCGAAGTCGCTGCGCGAGGTGCCGCCGTCGAGGAAGCCCGCGCCGCAGACGAAGTCGACCTTCGGGACAAAGGCGCCGCGGTCGTGGCGGGTCATCATGATGTAGAAGCGCCGCGACAGGCCGCAGAGCGCGCTGATGCCGACGGTGCCGGGGCCGCGCAGCCGCGGCTTCGCATGATCGCCGACGCAGACGGTGTTGATGTTGCCGAAGCGGTCGGTCTGCAGCGCGCCCAGGATGGCGAAGTCGAAGAAGTGAACCTGCCAGTCGATGAAGTCGATCATCTGCGGCAGGTCCATCACCGCTTCGGCGACGGCAATGTTCTCGGCATCCGCGGCGGGCCGGACGATGCCCTCGGTCGGGTTGGTCATGCCGCCCGGCCCCGACACCCACCACAGATGCGGCGCCTGGCGCTGGCGCGCGAGGTTGCAGGCCGCGACCTGGATGTCGGAGTTGGTGCCGACGATGGCCTTCTCGCCGTCGGCCATGTCGCGCGACAGCAGCACGGCCAGCATCTCGCCCATGGCAAAGCTATTGGTGGTTATCGGCATTTCATGAGTCCTGGTGGGGGTGGCTGGGGCATGTCATTTCGAGGCGACTTCGAAGATCGTTTTGGCAATTCCCTCTCCACTCAAGGCGTAGGTGAGCGCCTCGCGGTAGCGGTCGAACGCAAAGGCGCGGCCGGCCGGCGGAACGAGCCGCCCCTCGGCGACCCAGGCGAGCAGTTCGTCGAATTCGCGCTGGGCCGCGGCTGCCTCGAACACGGCGGAGAACTGGCGATAGTCGACGCCGACCAGGGCGGCGCCCTTGAGCAGCGGCAGGTTGACGGGCAGGGCGGGGATTTCACCGGATGTGAAGCCGATCACCAGGTAGCGTCCACCCCAGTTGAGCGAGCGAAAGGCCGGCTGTAGCAGCGGGCCGCTCACCGGATCGAACACGACGTCGATGCCGCCGGGCACCGCTTCCTTCAGCCGGTCGCGCCATCCCGCGGGCTCGCGGTCCAGCGTGATCTCGGCGCCGCTTTGCGCGGCCAGCGCGCGCTTCTCGGGCGTCGATGCCACCGCGACGACGCGGGCGCCGAGCAATTTGCCGACCTGGACGGCGGCGCTGCCGACGCCGCCCGCGGCGCCGATTACCAGCAGCGTCTCGCCCGGCTTGATGTGCGCGCGATCGCGCAGGCCATGCAGCGCGGTGACGTAGTTGACGCGGAAGCCGGCGGCCTGGTCGAACCGCATGCCGTCGGGGATACGGCTGACCGCCGTCACCGGTGCCAGGGCATATTCGGCGAAGCCGCCGCGCACCTGCGCCAGAACGCGGTCGCCGGGCGCGAACCCGGTGACGCCGCTGCCGACGGACTCGATCCAGCCCGAGACCTCGGCGCCCGGCACATGCGGCAGCGGCGGCTTCACCTGGTAACGGCCGAGCGAGACCAGCGCGTCGACATAGCCGACGCCGCAGGCGGCGATCCTGATGCGCACTTCGGCGGGCCCCGGCTCGGGCATATCGAGTTCGACCACGCGGTAGCTGTCGATCGAATTGAGATTGTCGGCCTGGATCGCCTTCATCTGTTTGTCTGTCCTGTTCGGGTCAATGCACGAGACCAATCCGCACCGGCAGCGCCTTGAAGCCGCCGACCAGGTTGGCGTGGATGCGTTGGGGGTCACCGGCCGGCTCGATGCTGCCGACCCGGCGCACGAAGGCGCGGAGAAACGTCGTGAGCTCGAGGCGGGCCAGCGACAGGCCGAGGCACATGTGGCCGCCGAAGCCGAAGGCGAGATGCTTGTTCGGGGTGCGCTCGATGTCGAAGCGGAACGGGTCGTCGAAGACCGCGTCGTCGCGGTTGGCCGACGGATAGAAGAGGGCGACGCCGTCGCCGGCGGCGATGGTCGTGTCGCCCAGCCTGTAATCCTCGCGCGCCGTGCGCAGGAAATGTTTGACCGGCGATACCCAGCGCAACATCTCCTCGACGGCGCCTCGCGTCTTCTCCGGGTCGGCGCGGAGTTTTTGCCACTGGTCCGGATTTTCCAGGAGAGCGAGAAGACCGCCGGCGGTTACCGCGGCCGTCGTGTCGTGCCCGGCCGTGGCGATCACCGCGTAGTACGACGCGGTTTCGAGATCGCCCATCGGCCCGTCATAGGGCCGGCCGCAGGCGATCACGGTGGCGAGGTCGTCGCGTGGAGACTTGCGCCGGTCGGCGGCCATGGCGGTGAAATAGTCGAAGAATTGGGCGAGCAGGTCGAAACGCTGGCTGGCGTCGGCGCCGCCACCACCACCGAGATCGGCATCATCGGCGCCGAAGAATTCCTGGGTCAGCCGCAGCATCAGTGGCTGGTCCTCGCGCGGCACGCCCAGGATCGACATGATCACGCGCAACGGAAAGAGGTTCGCTACCTCGCGCGCGTAATCGAACGGTTCGCCGCCAAAGGTCGCGATGTGGTCGAGCGATTCCTCGGCCAGCGCCGCGACGGCTGCTTCGAATTTCCGCACCCCGGGTCCCATGAACCACTCGGTGGTAACGCGGCGGTATTCGCGGTGGTCGGGATTATCCATGTGGGCGACCGTTCGATACATGCGGTCGTACTTGCCGCCGGACTTCTTGGCCGCCGCCTCCTGCGCGCGCGTCATCAGGTTGAGCCGGCGGCTGTTGATGAAGACGTCGTTCTTGCGCGACACCTCCATGATGTCGGCGTGGCGCGTCAGCGACCAGAAGGGGCGGTAGTCGGCGGGCTCGGTCCAGTGAACCGGCGAGGTCCGCCGCAGTTCCGAGAACAGGGCATGGATGCGGGCTTCGTCGGCGTGGACGGCCGGCGATACCAGCGAATCCGCCAGCTCGGTGGACATGGGCATCTCCTCTTCCGGTCTTGGTGCCGGTCGATCTTGGTCTACTTGTTTATTGGTCCGACCAATGGAGAGTCAAGAGCGAGATCGATCGGCTTGACAGGAATCATACGTTATCCTATAGGCAGAGATATGGAATTGAACGTCGCCATTCCCTTGCCCGCGAGGTCACCGGCCGGATCGGTGCGGCGGAAAGACAGTTTTAAAATACGACGTTTGGCGACTCCGGGTTCGCGTGCGTGCAACCGGAATCCGCAAGTCCTCTCAAGGCGTTGCGGTTCGGGC
>CAMDOT010000211.1 GCA_945903635.1 Rhizobium sp. Q54
AATAATCTAAGATAAACCACGAGGCCCCCGCCAAGTAAACTTTGGGCCGACACCCTTATTGTATCGATTGTCACGATGGTCACGACTCCCCAACGCAAGAGCAAGGCGCCCAATATTCTGGGCGACTGGGACGACGTGCGCTTTTTCCTGGCGGTTGCAAAGACCGGCAGTTTTAGCGCAGCCACCACGCAACTTAATACCAAGCAAACGACGGTCGGTCGACGCATCCAGGCGCTGGAGCGCCGGCTGGGCGCCAAGCTGTTCGATCGCCACCGGCACGGCATGGAGGTGACGCCCGCTGCCCGCGGCGTGCTCATGCAGGCGGAGTCGATGATGTCGAATGCCACATCGATCGAGCGGCATCTCGCCGGCCTGGACCGCGAGATGGCCGGCATCGTCCGCGTGGCTGCCACCGAGGGCCTGGCGGCGAACTGGCTGGTCCCGCGCCTGTCCGAGCTGCGCCGGATTCACGCCGACATCGTCGTACAGGTGATCGTGGGCGACCAGGTGCTCGACCTCGCCACCCGGCAGGCCGACCTCGCCATCCGCTATTTCCGTCCGACCTCCAATCAGCTCGTGGCCGCCCGCGTCGGGCAGTTCAACATGTCGATCTTCGCCGCACCGTCCTATGTCGAGCAGTACGGCCTGCCGCAACGGCTCGAGGATCTAACCGAACATCACATCGTCGACCACACCACGTTGCACAGCCTGCCGGTCATGAAGATGTGGAGTGAAGTCGTCGAGCGCAGCACGTCGGTCGTGCTGCGGACGAACTCGTCCTACGCGTCCCTCGAAGCCGTCAAGGTCGGCTACGGCCTGTCGGTTTTTCCCGACTACGTCGTCAAGGCGCAAAATGTCATTCGGGCGCCGATCGACCTCAACATCACCCGCGACATCTGGCTGGTCTCGCATGAGGAAACCAACAAGGGCGCCCGCATCCGCACGGTGATCGACTATGTCCGCGAGCGGTTTCGCCAGGACGAACGCGAATGGTTCAGCCTTACGCCGCACCGCGTTGCCCTCGCGTCCTGATCGGGGTCGCTTCCTGATCTAAAGCGCCGCCTTCAGCCGCTTATAGATCGCCTCGATCTCGGCCTTGTCGCCGGGCTTGTATTCCCAATTGAGTGCCACCCCGTCGTTCGCACGGCGCGGCATGATGTGGATGTGGAGGTGCGGCACGCTCTGGCCCGCGCCCGCGCCGTTGGCCTGCAGCAGGTTGACGCCAACCGGTTTCAATTCGCCGATCACCGCCTTGGCAACGCGCTGCGCGGTTTTGGCGACAGCGCCCATCACCTCGGCCGGAATGACGTCGACCGTCGGCCAATGGCCCTTGGCAACGGCCAGCGCATGACCGGGATTGACCGGATTGACGTCCATGAAGGCGATCGTCGTCTCGTCCTCCAGGAGCTTGAAGCACGGGATCTGGCCCGCAACGATCTTGCAGAAAATGCAGCTTCCGTCGGTTGGATGGCTCACGATGTTTCCTCCAGGGCCCTGCTCAGGACGCGCAGGCGCTCGAACGGCTGGCCGCCCGGCGCCAGGGCGAGATCGAAACCGAGACGGCCCAGCCTGGCAATACCGTTGCGGCCGAACTGCTCGCGCAGCGCCTCGGCAATCCAGCCCTCGCCCTGGCGATGGCGGGCAATCGCGAGCCGCCCTTCGGCAGCCAGATGCCGACGATGGGCCTCGAGGGCTTCCAGCAGCCCGTCAAGGCCGGCGCCGTTGCGCGAGGACACCGCCAGCGCCTTCAATTGCCAGTCGCCCCCACCCGTGACAGCAAGCGACAGCGCGCCCGCCACATCGGCCCGCGCCCGTTCCGCAGCACCACCGAGATCGGACTTTGTAACGACGATCAGGTGCGGAATCTCGACGATGCCGGCCTTCATGAACTGCAGCGAATCGCCCGAGCCCGGCTGAACGCAGAAGACGACCGTGTCGGCCGCCCCGGCAACGTCGGTCTCCGACTGGCCGACGCCCACTGTCTCGATCAGCACGCGGTCGAACAGCGCGCGCATCAGCACCATCGCGGCCACGGTCTGGCCGGCGAGGCCGCCCAGCCGGTCGCGCGCCGCCATCGAGCGCACGAACACGCCATCGTCGCCCCCGGCTTGAGGCGAGTCGTGGACGATGCGGACGCGATCGCCCAGCAGCGCCCCGCCGCTGGTCTTCGACGAAGGATCGATGGCGATGACGCCGACGCTCTTGCCCTCCGTTCGCCAGGCCGCGACCAGCGCCGCGCAGAGCGAGGATTTTCCGACGCCGGGTGGCCCGGTGATGCCGACGACGTGGGCGCGCGGCTGACGCCAGGCCGCGTCGAGCAGCGCCTGGGTCGCGGCATTGTCGGGGTCGCGCTCCAGGGCGGCCAGCGCTGCAGCCAGCGCCCGCTTGCCGCCGTCACGGAGCGCCTGCAGCGTCATTCCGTCTTGAGCGGACCGCCCAGGGCTGCCTGCGCCGCGGCAAGCCGCGCGATCGGCACGCGGTAGGGCGAGCACGAGACGTAGTCGAGGCCGGCCTTGTGGCAGAAGAACACCGAGGCCGGATCTCCGCCGTGCTCGCCGCAGATGCCGAGCTTGAGGCCAGGGCGGACCTTGCGACCGCGTTCGGCCGCGATCTCGATCAGCTCGCCCACGCCCTCGATGTCGAGCGAGGCGAAGGGATCGTGCTCGAAGATGCCGCGCTGCTGGTATTTCTCGAGGAACGACGCCGAATCGTCACGGCTGAGGCCGAACGTGGTCTGGGTGAGATCGTTGGTGCCGAAGCTGAAGAACTCGGCCGATTCGGCGATGTCGCCGGCGCGCAGCGCCGCGCGCGGCAGCTCGATCATGGTGCCGGTCAGGTATTCGAGCTTCTGGCCCGAGAGCTGGCTGACCTCTGACGCGACCTGGTCGATCACGACCTTCATCAGGTCGAGTTCCTTCCGGGTCGCGACCAGCGGGATCATGATCTCGGGGATCACCGTCTTGCCGTGCTTCTTCTGGACCTCGGCCACGGCCTCGAAGATGGCACGGGCCTGCATTTCGTAGATCTCGGGGTAGGAGATGCCGAGCCGCACGCCGCGGTGGCCGAGCATCGGATTGAACTCGTGCAGCTTGTTCGCCCGGGCCTCGATCTCGGCCACCGGGACGCCAACGTCCTTGGCCACCTGTTCCATGTCGGCCTGCGTCTTGGGCAGGAACTCGTGCAGCGGCGGATCGAGCAGGCGGATCGTGACCGGCAGACCGGCCATGATCTCGAACAGGCCGACGAAATCCTGGCGCTGCATTGGCTGGATCTTGGCGAGCGCGATGCGCCGGGCCTTCTCGTCGTCGGCCAGGATCATCTCGCGGACCGCCGCAATGCGGTCGCCCTCGAAGAACATGTGCTCGGTGCGGCAGAGGCCGATGCCCTCGGCGCCGAACTTGCGCGCCTGGCCGGCATCGAGCGGCGTCTCGGCGTTGGCACGGATTCCGAGCGTGCGGAACTCGTCGGCCCAGGCCATCAGCTCGGCGAAGTCGCCGCTGAGTTCGGGCTGAACCGTCGGCACGACGCCCAGCATGATCTCGCCGGTGGTGCCGTCGAGGGTGAGGAACTCGCCCGTCTTCACCACGGTGCCGCGGACGCTGAGCGTGCCGGCCGCGGCGTCGATGCGCACGTCGCCCGCACCGGCGATACAGGGCTTGCCCATGCCGCGCGCCACCACGGCGGCGTGACTGGTCATGCCGCCGGTCGAGGTGAGAATGCCCTGGGCGGCATTCATGCCATGGATGTCCTCGGGGCTGGTCTCGCGGCGCACCAGGATGACCTTCTCGCCGGCCCGTGCCTGCTTCTCCGCCTCGTCGGCGGTGAACACGATCTTGCCCGAAGCGGCGCCCGGCGAGGCCGGCAGTCCCTTGGCGATCACCTTGCGCGACGCCTTGGGATCGAGCGTCGGGTGCAGGAGCTGGTCGAGCGAAGCCGGCACGATGCGCGCCACGGCCTCCTTCTTGTCGATCAGGCCGTCGCGCACCATGTCGACGGCGATCTTGAGCGCGGCCTTGGCCGTGCGCTTGCCGTTGCGCGTCTGCAGCATGTAGAGCTTGCCGCGCTGCACGGTGAACTCGATATCCTGCATGTCGCAGTAGTGCGCTTCGAGCTTGTGGCGGATGGCGTCGAGCTGGCTAAAAACCTCCGGCATCACCTCTTCCATCGCCGGCGCGTCGGACTTCTGCGCCAGCTTGCCCTGCACGGTGAGGTGCTGCGGCGTGCGGATGCCGGCCACTACGTCCTCGCCCTGGGCGTTCACGAGATATTCGCCGTAGAACAGGTTGGCGCCGGTCGAGGGGTCGCGCGTGAAGGCGACGCCGGTGGCGCAGTCCTCTCCCATGTTGCCGAACACCATGGCCTGCACGTTGACGGCGGTGCCCCAGCTCTCGGGGATCGCATGCAGGCGGCGATAGGTGATGGCGCGCTGGTTCATCCACGACTCGAACACGGCGCCGATCGCGCCCCACAGCTGCTCGCGCGGCTCCTGCGGGAACGGCCTGCCGGTACGCTTCTCGACGATCTTCTTGTACTCGGCCACGATGGCGCGCCAGTCGTCGGCCTTGAGGTCGGTGTCCATGTGGACGCCGAGATCCTCCTTCTTGAGCTCAAGCGCCTCCTCGAAATAGTGGTGCCCGACATCGAGCACGACGTTCGAGTACATCTGGATGAAGCGGCGGTAGCTGTCGTAGGCGAAGCGCTCGTCGCCCGACGACTTGCCGAGCCCCAGCACCGTGCGGTCGTTGAGCCCGAGATTGAGCACCGTGTCCATCATGCCAGGCATCGAGGCGCGTGCACCCGAGCGCACCGAAACCAGCAACGGATTGTTGGGGTCGCCGAACCTGGCGCCCAGGATCTTCTCGACCGACCCAAGCCCGGCCTCGACCTCGTCCTTCAACTCGGGCGGATAGGCGCTGTTGTTGGCGTGATGCCAGTTGCAGACTTCGGTCGTGATGGTGAAGCCCGGCGGCACCGGCAGGCCAAGGCTCGACATCTCCGCCAGATTGGCACCCTTGCCACCCAGCAGATTGCGCATCTCGGCACGGCCCTCGGCCGTACCATCGCCAAAACTGTAGACCCACTTGGCCATTCTCAGCCCTCGATCTTCGAAAAATCCGCCACCGAATCCATGGTCGCGCGAATCTGGTTGAGCAGTTTGAGCCTGTTCAGGCGCAATTCAGGCTTATCGGTGACGTTTACCGTAACCTTGTCGAAAAACGCGTCAATCGGCGCCCGAAGGCCCGCGAAGGCATTCATCGCGCCGGCGAAGTCCTCGGACTTGAGTGCCGTGGCGAGCGCCTGCTCGACCTCGGCAAGCGCCGACGCCACCGCCTTCTCCTCGGACTGCTCCAGGAGCGCCGGATCGGGCTTGGCCGCGATCTGTGCGGCGAGCGCCTTATCCTTCTTCTCTTCGGCGCGGACGATGTTGGCCGCCCGGCCATAGGCCGTCAGCAGGTTCTTGCCGGCCTCGCTGCGGAGGAAGGATTGCAGCGCCTCCACGCGTGCCAGCAGGCGCACCAGATCATCCTCGGTGCCCAACGCGAATACAGCGTCGACCACATCGTGCCGCACGCCCTTCTCTCGCATCTGCACCTTGAGGCGCTCGGCGAAGAAGGCCATCAGGTCGGGCGCATCGAAGAAGGCACGAAGTGGTAAGCGCAGCTTGTTCTCGACGATGATGCGGATGACACCGAGTGCCGCACGACGAAGTGCAAAAGGATCTCGCGAGCCGGTCGGCTTCTCGCCGATCGACCAGAAGGAGATCAGCGCATCGAGCTTGTCGGCCAGCGCCACCGCGATCGAGACCGGCGCGCTGGGGCAACGGTCGTTCGGACCAGCGGGCGCATAGTGATCACCAATTGCGTCGGCCACCGAGGCCGGCAGCTTTTCGTTCAGGGCATAGTAGCGGCCCATGATGCCCTGGACCTCGGGGAACTCGCCCACGACGCCGGACACGAGGTCCGCCTTGCACAGGCGCGCAGCCTGTTGAACCTCGGCGGCATCGGCGCCGGGCACAAATTTGGCGATCTCACCGGCTAGCTTGGCGATGCGCTTGACGCGCTCGGCCTGCGTGCCGAGCTTGGCGTGGAACACGATGCCCTTCAGTAACGGCAGGCGACTTTCGAGCGTCTGCTTGCGATCCTGGTCCCAGAAGAACTTGGCGTCGGCCAGGCGCGGCCGCAGCACGCGCTCGTTGCCGTCGACGATCACCGCACCGCCATCGGGCGCCACATTGTTCGCGACAACGACGAAGCGGTTGGCGAGCGTGCCGTCCTTCTTTGTGGTGACGAAATACCGGAGATGCGTCTTGATCGTGACGATCAGTACTTCGGCCGGCAGGTCCATGTACTGGGAATCGATCATGCCCATCAGCGGTACCGGCCACTCGACCAGGCCCGCGACCTCGTCCATCAGCCCGTCGTCCTTTTTCAGGATGACACCAGCATCGGCGCAAAGCTTCTCCGCCCGTTCGGCGATGATCTTCTTGCGTTCCGACGGATCGAGGATGACGTGGGCAGCGCGCAGCTTGGCCACATAGTCGTCGAAGCCCGTGACCATGATCGCGCCGCTGCTCAGGAAACGATGCCCGCGCGTCGTGTTGCCGAACGCCACCGGCGCCATCTGCCCGCCCGGCGAGACTTCACCGGCGAGCACCTTGCCGTCGAACAGCGCCACGATGCCTTGCAGCGGGCGCACCCACTGCATCGTGCCGCTGCCCCACTTCATCGACTTGGGCCAGGGCAACGCCTTCATGGCGGCATCGATGATGCCCGGAAGCGCGTCGGCCGTCGGGCCGCCCTTCCTGGTGATGACGGCGAACCAGAACTCGCCCTTGCCGGTATCGCGCTTTTCCGCCTGGTCGAGCGAGGCCAGCCCCGCGCCCTTCAGAAAACCCAGCACGGCCTGATCGGGCGCGCCGACGCGGGGGCCGCGCTTCTCTTCGCTCACATCGGCACGCGTCGCCGGCAAGCCGTCGACGACGAGGGTGATCCGGCGCGGCGTCGCGAAAGCCTTCGCATCGGTAAAGGCGAGACCTGCAGCCTTGAGGCCATCGCATATCAGTCGCTTGAAATCCTCGCTCGCGCGCGACTGCATGCGCGCGGGAATCTCTTCGCTCAGCAGCTCGAGGAACAGCTCGGCCATTTACGCTGCCTTCGCCACTTGCGTTGCCAGCCACGCTTCGCAGCAGGCCTTGGCAAGGTCGCGCACGCGCAGGATGTAGCTCTGCCGCTCGGTGACGCTGATCACGCCGCGCGCATCGAGCAGGTTGAAGAGGTGGCTCGCCTTGATGCACTGCTCGTAAGCCGGCAGCGGCAGCTTCTTCTCGATCATGCGGCCGCTTTCCTTCTCGGCGTCCGCGAAGTGACGGAACAGCATGTCGGTGTCGGCATGCTCGAAATTGTAGGCCGACTGTTCCTGCTCGTTCTGCAGGAACACGTCGCCATAGGTCAGCGGCACGTTCGACGACGGAGAGTTATAGGGCAGTTCGTACACCGTCTTCTTGTCGAACAGGTACATCGCAAGCCGTTCGAGCCCGTAGGTGATCTCGCCCGCCACGAGTTCGACCTCGATGCCGCCGACCTGCTGGAAATAGGTGAACTGCGACACTTCCATGCCGTCGCACCAGACTTCCCAGCCGAGGCCCCAGGCACCCAGCGTCGGGCTTTCCCAGTCGTCCTCGACGAAACGGATGTCGTGCAGCGAGGAATCAATGCCGATCGCCGTCAGCGAGCCGAGATACAGCTCCTGAAAGTCGGCCGGTGAGGGCTTCATGATCACCTGGAACTGGTAGTAGTGCTGCATCCGGTTGGGATTCTCGCCGTAGCGGCCATCCTTCGGCCGACGCGAGGGCTGCACATAGGCGGCGTTCCAGGGCTTCGGCCCCAATGCGCGGAGCGTCGTCGCGGTATGGAAGGTGCCGGCGCCCATTTCCATGTCGTATGGCTGCAGGATCAGGCAGCCCTGCGCGGCCCAATAGTCCTGCAGGGTGAGGATGAGTTCCTGGAAGCACGTCGGCTTGGCCCCCTTGGAACGTGAAGGGGCCGGTGAAAGGTCGGACACCTGATTTTCCCCGAGGCTCAAGAAGGCCTTTTGTTTCCGCGACTTAAGGCTGTTTTTGCGGTGCGGCAAAATAGGTGCGGCCCCCACCCCGGTCAAGCGCGCTGGCGACCCGCTGCGGCCTTATGGCAGGGGGCGGTCGCAATGGCCGCATTTTTTGGCAGCGGTCGAAACATAGGCACCGCAGCTCGCACATTGGACGGTTTCCTCGATCACCGGCTGGCGGGCATGGGCCGTTTGGGCCGAG
This sequence comes from Rhizobium sp. Q54, assembly GCA_945903635.1. Taxonomy (GTDB): domain Bacteria; phylum Pseudomonadota; class Alphaproteobacteria; order Reyranellales; family Reyranellaceae; genus Reyranella. The sequence goes on from CAMDOT010000211.1 coordinate 8,306, forward strand.
GGAGCTGGCTCGGGCGGGCGCGGCGGCGGGGCCGGCTTCGGCGGGGCCGGCGGCGGGCCGACGAACCGGTCGTACAATCCCTTCCAGCGGGAGAAGGTTTTGTACGCCGCGTAGATCGCCACGCCGAGCAGCGCGAGTTTGAGCAACAGACCCATGTGTCGCTTGTGCGCACACCCTGCACTCCGGTCAAGCAGAGGCGGGCCCAGCGGAGGGACCAGCAGCCCGCTCGCGTCTGGAGCCGGCCCCCGCTATAGGATCGTGCATGGAAGCGAGGGAGGACACCCCGCTCGACCTGTTCGTGGTCGGCGGCGGGATCAACGGTGCGGGCATCGCCTGCGACGCGGTGGGACGGGCGCTCAAGGTCGGGCTCTGCGAAATGAACGATTTCGCCAGTGCGACCTCCTCGGCATCGAGCAAACTGATCCACGGCGGCCTGCGCTATCTCGAGCAATACGAGTTCAGGCTGGTCCGCGAGGCCCTGATGGAGCGCGAGGTGCTGCTGGCCAAGGCGCCGCATCTGGCCTTCCCGATGCGCTTCGTCCTGCCGCATGAGCCGCACCTGCGCCCGCGCTGGATGCTCCGCCTCGGCCTCTTCCTCTACGACCACCTCGACTGGCACATGACCCTGCCCAAATCCGAGGCGATCGACCTGCCGGCCTCGAAATATGGTGCCGGACTGAAACCGTCCTTCAAGAAGGGCTTCGTCTATTCGGACGCCTGGGTCGACGACGCCCGCCTGGTGATCGCCAACCTGAAGTCGGCGCGCGAGATGGGCGCCCGCATCTTCGCCCGCCACCGGTGCGTCTCGGCCCGGCGCAGCGATGATGGCAAGCTCTGGCACATCGAGCTGGCGGCGCCCGACGGCACGGCCGTCCATCTCAAGGCGCGCGGCCTGGTCAATGCCGCCGGCCCTTGGGTAAAGCATTTCCTCGACGAGCAGACGCCCATCCGCACGACCAAGCGCGTGCGCCTGATCAAGGGCAGCCACATCGTGGTGCCGCGCCTGCACGAGGGCGACCACGCCTTCATCCTGCAGAACAGCGACAACCGCATCGTCTTCATCATCCCCTACGAGCGCGACTTCACGGTCATCGGCACCACCGACATCCCCTCGGAGTTCGGTGAAAAGCCGGTCTGCACACCGGAGGAAATCGCCTATCTCTGCGAGATCGCCGGCCACTACATGCAGAAGCCGGTGACGCCTGAAGATGTGGTCTGGACCTATTCCGGCGTGCGCCCGCTGTTCGACGACGGCGACGACAATCCCTCGTCGGTGACCCGCGACTATCACCTCGAAGTCGACGGCGCCCCCAATGGACCGAATGGCGGTACCGCGCCGCTGCTCTCGGTGTTCGGCGGCAAGATCACCACCTACCGTCGCCTGGCCGAGCATGCGATGGCGGACCTCAAACCCTTTTTCCCACGCATGGGCGGCGACTGGACGGCGACGCGGGCGGTGTTCGACGGCGAGCTGGCCGATGCGCCGACCTTCGAGGAAGCTTTTAACCGCTTCGTCGACGGCGCGGCCCAGACCAAGCGCGGCCTACCCCCGGAACTGGTCCGCGTGCTGGCGCGCCGGCACGGCTCGGGCCTGGGCGAGCTGCTGGAGCACGTGAAGACGGTGGCCGATCTCGGCCGTCATTTCGGCGGCCATCTCTACGAAGTCGAGGTCCGCTACCTGATCCGCGACGAATGGGCGGTCGAGGCCGAGGACGTGCTGTGGCGGCGGACCAAGGAAGGCCTGCACATGACGTCGGCCGAGCGCGACGCGTTTGCCCGCTGGATCGCCGACCAGCGCCCGAACTTTACATAACTGGGTCTTCCGGGAATCGAGTGGGTGATTGGGGAGATCATAGGGCGCGAAAAGCTTGTGGATAGCGGTCTTTCTGCGCTTTGAGGCTCGCAGTAATTTGGCACAGTGAGGGATGGGCAAAACAGTGAAGCGGCAGCGTCGTCTGTCG
>CAMDOT010000212.1 GCA_945903635.1 Rhizobium sp. Q54
CAGACGACGCTGCCGCTTCACTGTTTTGCCCATCCCTCACTGTGCCAAATTACTGCGAGCCTCAAAGCGCAGAAAGACCGCTATCCACAAGCTTTTCGCGCCCTATGATCTCCCCAATCACCCACTCGATTCCCGGAAGACCCAAAAAATAGTTGTTTCATTCTAACAACTCGTGAGCACCTGCTTAGAAAAGCGACGATCTCCTCAGAGCGATTGGCAACAAGCACAATCCTCGATCATCGCTGCATTCTAGAACTAAGTGATTACACGTACTCGCAGAAAGCACGTATACTTTACAATCATCTGTACTTCAGTGATCTTCCGCTCGCATACAAGGAAGCGCTCTTAGATGGCGATTTCTACCTGGAGATTATCAGGCACAAAAACTTCAACCCTCGAATTGTTGAATGGCTATCAGGGTATGCACGCGTTCGCAGCGTCGCGCCTGATCAATACCGCAAGTACGTTGAGGAGTTGCTAAAAGCCCCCGAAGAGATTTGGCGATACGCTTTTGAACGACAAATCTCGCCAAGCGCGCGCAGCTTGTTGCTGTGTTTGCAATCACACACAACTTACTATTTCGAGGACGTCAAGATCGCTTGGCAGGCAATGCATCCCTACCGAGCAAAGAAGTATGGATTCGAGATTTCTCCCCATGATTTTCGAGATGCTCTGAAAGAGCTCGAGGGCTCTTTTATCACCTTGGCAGCGACGGAAGTTCGGCTACTAAACCCGTCTCTTCGCGATTTTGTCGAGAATTTACTCCGCACGAACGCAGACTATGTTCGGGATGTCGTTGCGTCGGCTACCCGCTTCAACCACATAGGCCACCTCTGGACATTAGCAAAAGAGAAGCCGGGAGGAGGATTGATGTCCTCTCTGATGAGTGACATCGACTTACTCACCGCGTCGATCAAAAGGGTCTTTTGTGGCAAGCACTACATCTTCACTCAGCAGAAGGAGATCAAGTACCTCGATCTTTCCGTTGATGCTCAATTGAGATTACTAATCGACTGGGCAGAGACAACGAAGTCTCACGCAATACTCAATCTAGCGTCGTCGGTAATTGACCATCTAATTGAAGAGGATGGTACACTTAGCTTGGGCCTCGATGAAGCTGTCGATTGCATTGAAGCTTTGGATAAGGCCCCATGGGTACAGCAGAACGCAGCGCCTGATTTTCGACGGCGGATGCTTGACGCGGCACTGAAGGACTTGTCGTTCGCTTCAGCATACGGGTGGGTGCGCCTCTTAAGGTATGAGCAGCTTTGTGCCGCGTGGCTTGTGGCCGATACAACCATCGTTGACGCTGCACTCAAGGAATACAAGACAAAGCGGGTCTACGAAGAAATAGGCGACAATGAGTCAGCTGGTCAGTTGGAAGACCTGAATACCTACCTAACTCAGTTGCAAGACGATTTTGGGATTTCTCTTTCAGATGCGATTTCGCAAGTTGAGGAAGAAATCGCCGAGAAATCGCGACATGAAGATAGTGCCGAAGGCGGAGGCTTCATGCGGCCTACAAAACAGGTGCCTCTCGATCCACCTAACGAAAATGAAGTGAGGCGCATGTTTAGAACTTTGATCAGTTGACGCGCGTGCGCGTCTGATCAGCTCATTCCCTGCACCGAGAATACGGAAATTTCGAACATCACCCGCACGTCTTCCACCTTCGCATAGGGATTCTTGTCGAGCCCCAGATATTTGAACGCGAGCTGGTCGATATGTCGGGCGGCGACATCGTCCTGCCTCACGCCCGTCACGGTGCCGCGGAGCTGGACATACCGGTCGGGATTGTCCGGGTCCATGATCGAGAGCGCCACCTTCGCACCCTGCTTCATGTTGCGCGTCTTGGTGCGCCCGAGTGCGGAGTTCACGCGGACCTTGCCATCGGCGAAATCGAACCACACCGGCGTGTTCTGCGGCGAGCCGTCGGGCATCACCGTCGCCAGGTGGGCGAAGGCTTTCTTCTCCAGTAGCAAGTCCATGTAGACGTCGGGTATCGTGGTCATGGCCGTGGTCTCCTTGGCGCCGCCGCCTATTTGCTCTTGCTTGCTTTCGCGCGGGCGCCCGCGGGTGCTTTCTTCTTCTTTTTGCTCTGATTGAATTCGATGGCGGCGCGGACGAGGGTCTTCAGCGCCCGCTCATTGACCTTGTGGCCTTCGAGGAAATCGATCGCCCGCCTCGTGTTGCCTTTATCGTCGGCGTTGAAGAGCTTGTCGGGGTCCGGGAGGCTCGCCCCATAGGCAAAGGTGAGCTTCACCTTGCCCTTGTGGGCGTTGGCGACCCCGATCATGCCGTCGCGCGACCACACCGGGCTGCCCACCCACTTCCATTCCTCGACGATCTCACGGTCGGCCGCGAGGATGGCCTTGCGGACAGCGGCGAAGGTCTTGCCGCGCCAGTCCGCTATGTCCGCGATCATCTGGTCGATGCGTTCCGAGGGAGTCATTGGGTCCTGTGGCTCGATGTGGCGCGGGCGGCTTCAATCTATCCGGGCCTTGGCCGGGGCGACAACTTCCTTCCCGTCGTCCTGAGCGAAGCCGCCCAAAGGGCGGCGCAGTCGAAGGACCTCTTTTCGACGGTCCATCGTAGGGAAAAGAGGTCCTTCGACTACGCTTCGCTCCGCTCAGGACGACGGGATGGGCGATTCTCATTCGGCTGGAAACACTCTAGTATCGGGGCTTCCAGCGACGAGGCATTCCATGGCGGCTTTCCCGCGCCAGAAACTCCTGATCCGCCTCGGCGGCGCCGTCGCCGTGCTGATCGTGGCGCTGCTGGTGCTGCCGTCGCTGATCGACCTCAACAGCTACAAGCCCCGGATCGTGGCCGAGGTGAAGCAGGCCACCGGGCGCGACCTCACCATCGAGGGGCCGATCCGCCTGTCGCTGCTGCCGCTGCCGGTCGTGAGCCTGGAGGGTGTCAAATTCACCAACCCACCGGGGGCGAAGAATCCCAACATGGCCGAGGTGAAATCGGTCGCTGCACGGTTGTCGCTGGGCGCCCTGCTCACCGGCACCATCGCCGCTAGCGAAGTCACGCTGGTGGCGCCACGCATCAACCTCGAGATCGACGCCGCGGGCCAGCCGAACTGGGCGTTCGCGCCGCAGGCCGGCGACAGCGGGCCGCTGCCGGTGCAGGACATCCGCGTCGAGGGCGGCATGCTCTCCTTCAACGATACGCGGACGGGCCTGTCGGTGAGCGCCGACAGGCTGGACTTCGCCGCCTCCGCGACCTCGATGACGGGGCCGGTCGCACTCGCGGGCAGCGGTTCGGTCGACGACGCGCCGCTGAAGTTCCAAGTCTCGCTCGGCGCCAAGGGGACATCGGGCCACGACGTCGATATCGCGCTGGACACGGCCGGCGGCCGGCTGGCCTACAAGGGTACCGTGAGCGCGCTCGGGCCCGACGCACGGCTGTCGGGCACGGTGTCGGCGTCGGCGGACAATCTGGTGGTGTTCGTCAGGACACTGGCCAAAATCGCAGGACAGCCGAGGCCGCATGTGCCGCCGCTGCTGGCCGGCAAATTCAGTTTCGAGGGGCCGGTCGCGCTGTCGCGGACCGACTTGAGTGCGAAGGACTTCACCCTCGTGCTGGGCGGCGACACGGTCACCGGTTCGCTCGCGGCGAAGGCCGGGCCGGTCGTCACGATCGATGCGCGCGTCAGCGCCGCACGGCTCGATCTCGACCGCTGGCTGAAGGCGATCGTGCTGCCGCCCGAGGTCGAGGCCAAGAAGCAGGAGGCCGAGCAGCAGGCGGTCGCGCAGACGACCCCGCCGCCGTCCTTGCCAACTTTAGCCCCGACCACGACGCCCGAGCCGAGCTGGCTGGCCACGCTCAACGCCAAACTCGCGCTGGAGGTCGGCGAGCTGATCTACAACAAGCAAGCAGTGCGCAACATCGCGGTCGAGATCGAAGCCCGCAACGGCGTGGTCGCCGTGCCGAAATTCGGCGTCGATCTGCCGGGCGATTTCGTGGTGCGCGCGGCGTCGACCCTGTCGGACAGCTCGGCGCGGCCGCGCGTGTCGGGCGAATTCAGCCTGGACGGGCCGAAGCTGCGCGAGACACTGGCGTGGCTGCAGGTCGACACCTCGGCGATCCCGGCGGACAAGCTCACGCGCGTCAGCATGCGCGGCCGGATGGGCTCCCGCGACGGCGCCGTGCAGGTCGAGGGCACGAGCTTCGAGCTCGATCATCTCCGAGGCCGGGCCGGCATCACGGTCGCCTTCACCATTCCGCTGTCGGTCGAGCTGCAGCTCGAGCTGGGCACCGTCGACCTCGATGCCTTCGTGCCGCCGCCCGGGCAGGCGGCCGCGGCGACGTCGCCCGCCGGCGCCGTCGTGCCCATCCTGGCGCTGCTCGGCCCGTCGCTCGGCCTCAAGCTCAGGGTCGCGCGGATCGACTACCGCGGCGAGGTGGTGTCGGGCGTCGATCTCGACGTCGCGCGGCAGGCCGGCACGTTGAAGCTCAACGACCTCAAGGTGGCGAGCCTGGCCGGCGCGCGGCTGGAAGTGCGCGGCGCGGTGGCCGACTACTGGACGCCGCTACCGCGCGCCAACGTGGTCTTCAGCTTCGAGGCGCCCGACATCGATCGCGTGCTGAAGCTGGCGGGCGCGCCGCCGACCGGCTTCGGCAGCGTCTCCGCCGCCGGCGACGTCGCCGGCACCTGGGAGAGCCTCGCCATCCGGCGCGGCGCCGTGAGCGCCCTGGGCTCGACCGTGCAGGCGAGCGGCGCGCTGGCCCTGCTCGGCGTCACCGACGGCAAGATCACGTCGATGTCCTACAAGGGCAGCGTCACGGCCGACGGCCAGCCGATGACGGTGGCGATCTCCGCCGATAACCTCGCCGGCCGGCCCGTCGTCACGGCTGATGTGAAGGCCGAGACCTTCGAGTTCAACAAGTTCTTCCGCGGCCGTGCCGCACCACGGCGTTATGGACGCGGCCAGGCGGCGGCGGGATCGGACGAGATCGACACGGCCTCTTTCCGCAGCTTCGACGGGACGTTCAAGCTGGTGACAACTACTTTGGGTGGGACATCAGGGGGGGGGGCACGTCTCGGCCATGCGGACATCGCGGCCGACCTGAAAGACGGTACGCTCACGATCACGCACCTCAAGGGCGGCCTCTATGGCGGTGCGGTCAACCTGTCGGGCGTCGTCGACGCCACGCAGCCCGCGCTGTCGTTCCATCTCAAGGGCGACGCCGAGGGGCTGCGGATCGGCGAGATGATGCGCGCGAGCGGCGGCAGCAACGAAGTCGGCAGCCTGATCAAGGTCACGCTCGACGGCGTGCTGAACGCCAACGACATCGCTCTCCGCGGCTCGGGCACCACGGCCGCCGGGCTGAAAGAATCGCTGACGGGTGGCGCGCGGCTGGGCGGCCACCTCTATCCCAGCGCCAATCACTTCCTGCAGATGATCGGCGCCGCGGCGACCGGCGCCACCGGCGGCGCCATCGACTTCACCCTGGGCAACATCGCCAGCCTGTTCGGCGAGCGCGGCGGCATCGGCGTCGGCAATATCCTGAACGCAGTCTCGCTGGTGCTGAACCGCTTCGTGAACCATGACAATCCGATCTCCGGAGAGGTCGAGATCGCCCACGGCGTGCTGAGCGACCGGAACCTGCGGCTGCAGGGGCGCGGCGCCACCGCCAGCATTTTTACGCGCACCCATCTCGAGAATGCGACGACCGACACGACCATCAACTTCACCCTCGCCGAGGACCCGTCGCAGCCCTACCTGATCATGACGGCGCGCGGCCCGCTGGCCGGGCCGTCCTTCCACTCGACCCGGGGCGGCGCCAGCGATCCTCCCGGCATGACCAACATCCTGAAGGAGGTCGAGAAGGTGCCGTCGATGCTGCCCAGCATTCCGATGCCTTCCTTCCACATCCCCAATCCGTTTCGCTAGGAGACAGCGACTTGCCCCACCCTGATATCAGCCGCGTTCCCAACAAGATATTGCCCAGCAAATCGGCGGTGTCGGTCTACCGATTCCCGGGCGGCGGGGGACTGCTCAATGCGGTGGCCACGTCGCCCGACAAGTCGCTCGACCTGCCCGGCCAGACCGCGGCGACCCTGGCACTGCTCGACCAGCATCTGAAGAACGCCGGCATCGACCGCACGCGCATCCTGCGTGCCGACGTGGTGGTGACCGACCACGACCAGAAGCCCGCCTTCGACCGCGTGTGGGCGGCGTGGATGCCCGACGGCGAGGGGCCGGTCCGCTCGTTCGTGCAATCGATCATGCCCGACGGCGACCTGATCGAAATCCTGATCACGGCGGCGTTGCCGGCCTAGGGCCATTGCGGCGCGCGGCGGCGGTTCGGCTGGCGATACGACACGCACGACATCCTCTTGATGCCTTTATTGCGGCTGACTACCAGTCGGCAAAGAAATGCCTTCGGGAAGGAACGTCATGATCGCGCGCCGCACTCTTGTCATCGGAACGCTCGCCGCGCTCGCCGCCCCCTCCATCGTCTCCGCCCAGAGCGGGCAGATCCGCCTCGTCGTGCCCTACGGGCCGGGCGGCTCGACCGACACGGCGGGCCGCGTGCTGGCCGAACGCATGTCGCAGGACACGGGCAAGACCATCGTGGTCGAGAACCGGCCGGGCGGCGGGACGATGGTGGGCATGGTCAACATCGCCAAGAGCAAGCCCGACGGCACCAGCCTGATGGTGCTGACGACGACGGCGGCGCTGCAGCCGGCGTTCGACATTCCCATGCAGATCGACCCGCAGAAGGATCTCGCGCCGATCGCGCAGCTTGCCGACATCCCCTGCGTGCTGGCGGTCAACGCCAACAACCCCGCCAAGACCTTCGCCGAGTTCATCGAGTGGGTGAAGGCGCAGCCCGGCCCGACGCATTACTCGACTTCTAGCACCGGCGGCCTGCCGCACCTCTGGGGCGAGCTGATCGCCACGCGCACCGGCGGCAAACTGCAGCACATCCCCTACAAGGCCGCGGCCGAGGCGCTGCGCGACGCGGTCGCGGGCCACGTTCCGGCCTTCGTCGACGTCACGACCCCGGTCGATGCGCAGATCCGCGCCGGCACGATGCGCGGCCTGCTGTGCGGCGCCAAGGCCCGCGTCGCCAACATTCCGACCGTGCCGGTGGCGAGCGAGCTCTGTGTGCCGGAACTCGAGGCCGCGGTCTATTTCGGCGTGGCGACGACGGCCGGCACGCCGCCGGAGATCATCCAGCAGCTCAACGCAGCGGTGAATACAGCGCTCAAGGTCGAGGCGGTGCGCGAAAGGCTGATGTCGCTCGGGTTCATCCCGACCGGCGGCACGTCCGAGGCCTATGCCCAGCGCCTGGCCGACGAGACCGTGCGTTGGCGCAAGGTGATCAAGGACGCGAAGATTCCCGCACCGACCTGAGAGATCAGCGCTTCGCCGCCTCGACCAGGGCGCGGATCGCCCAGCGCTTGACCTTGCGCGCCTCGGCGTCGGGAAGCTGCAGCACGTCCTTGAACACCACCATCGCCTCGGTGCCGACGACCAGCGCCAGCGCCTTGGCCAGCATGTCGTAGCCGGCCGGCTTGAACTGCTTGCGCGCCGGCGCGAGGGCGGCCTCGAGGAGTGGCGTGCGGCGGTTTTGGCGTAGCGGCAAGGTGCCCGGCGTGGTGGGCGCCGATGCTGCGCGCTGCAGCGAATTGGCCAGCATCAGGCGAATTGCGGGCTCGTTGGCCAGCATCATCTCGTGCAGCGCGGTATCGACAGCCTCCACCCGCGCCGCCGGATCGGCCGGCCCGCCGTCCTTGAACAGGTCGCCGGGCTCGGGCGTCACGACGTCGGCCGAAGCCTCGGCCAGCAGCGCCTCGATGGTCGGGAAGTAGCGGTAGGCCGTGGCGCGCGAGACCAGCGCCTCCTCCGCCACCTCTTCCAGGCTGGGCCGGCGGCCCTGCTTCATCAGGCGGGCGGCGGCCTGGAGCAGGTCCTTGCGCGTGCGCCGCTTCTGGTTGGGACGCATCAGCGCGGCGGAAGCTGGCGCTGGATAGCGGCGAGGTCGACCCACACGTTCTCGCGCTTGATGTCGCCCGTCTCGGCGAACTCGACCACGTGCAGCAGCCGGAATTTCAGGAACCGGTCGAGGCCTTCGATGCCGAACGGCCGGCCCGGCGCGCGGCCGTACCACATCGAGTCGTCGACCAGGAAATTCTCGCCATAGAGGCGGCGCGTGCACTCGACCTTGCCGTCTGACAGGTCGTTGAACAGCGCCTCGTAGAACGGACGCGCGCCCTCGGGCCCGCGCGTCGGGCCGGTCGGCCAGCCCACGATGTCGTGCTCGACATCGGGCGTGAGCGTCGCCAGGACGCCCGCCACGTTGTCCTTGGCTTCAAAGCCGAAATGCTCGTCGATTTTCCTGTCCATATCCGCACGGCTGAGCGCCATGATCGTTCTCCTGGAAGTCGGTTAGTCAGAGACGAGCGCCTTTTAATGAGACAATTATCTCAAATCAAGACAAAAATGTCATGAGCTTGGCTGATCCTTCCTTGCTGCTGGTGGCGCTCGCGGCCGTCCTCCTGATCGCCTTCATGAAGGGCGCGTTCGGCGGCGGCTTCGCCATCGTGGGCATTCCGCTCCTGTCGCTGGTCATGGACCCGATCGCCGCTGGCGCGCTGCTGGCGCCGCTGTTCGTGGCGATGGACCTGTTCGCACTGCGTTACTGGAAGCCCAGCACCTGGTCGAAGCCCGATCTTCTGGCGCTGCTGCCAGGCCTCGTGGTCGGCATCGGGCTGGGGTTCCTCGTTCTGCGCTTCGCCAATCCGCACTTCGTGGCGCTGCTGATGGCCGCGGTCACGCTCGCCTTCACCGGCCTGTGGTTCACCGGGGGCGGCGTGGTCAAGGTGCGGTCGCGCTCGGTGCCGGCGGGCGTACTCGCCGGCACGGCGTCGGGCATCACCACCATGGTGGCGCACTCGGGCGGCCCGCCGGTGGCCATCTACCTGCTGCCACTCGGCCTCTCCAAGGCGCTCTATGCCGGCACGACGTCGCTCTTCTTCACCGTCGGCAACCTGCTGAAGGCAGGCCCCTGGTTGCTGGTGGCAACGCCCGACTGGACGCTGATGGCGCTCTGTCTTCCCGCCTGCCCGGCGGGCGTCTGGCTGGGCTGGCGGCTGCATGAACGGCTCGACCAGCGCCAGCTCTACCGCGCCTGCTACGCGCTGCTCACCGTCACAGCGCTGAAACTGCTGTGGGACGGGCTTCGCGGCTACGGTCTCGTCTGAGGCGCTGCCAGTCGAGGCCGATGTCGAGCACCTGGGCGCTGTGCGTCAGCCAACCGGCCGAGATCAGGTCGACGCCGCTGGCGGCGATGGCGCCGGCGGTGGCGGGCGTGATGCGGCCCGAGGCCTCCGAGATGGCGCGGCCGTCGATACGGCGCACCGCCTCGGCCAGCAGGTCGGGGCCCATGTTGTCGAGCAGCACGGCATCGACACGCTCGCCCAGCGCCTCGTCGAGCTGGTCGAGCGAATCGACCTCGACCTCGATCTTGACGAGATGGCCCACGCCCGCGCGTGCGGCGCGGATGGCCGCCGCCACGCCGCCGGCCGCGGCGACGTGGTTGTCCTTGATCAGCACGGCGTCGTCGAGGCCAAAGCGGTGATTGACGCCACCGCCCGCGCGCACCGCGTATTTCTGCAAGGCGCGCAGGCCCGGCATGGTCTTGCGCGTGCAACAGATGCGCGCCTTGTGGCCCTGCACCGCCGCCACCAGCGTCGCTGTCGCGGTGGCGACGCCGCTGAGATGGCCGAGGAAATTCAGCGCCACGCGCTCGGCCGTCAGCATGCCACGCGCAGGCCCTGCGATGGTGGCAATGCGGTCGCCCGGCGCCAACCGCGTGCCGTCGGGCCGTTCGATCGCGATCTCAATGGCGGGATCGACCAGGCGGAAGGCCAACGATGCCGCGTCGAGGCCGGCCACGACGCCCGGCTGGCGCGCCACCAGTGCCGTCTCGGCCCACGCGCCGGCCGGCACGATCGAATCGGTGGTGAGATCGCCGGCACGGCCAAGATCTTCCAGCAGGGCGGCACGCACCGGCGCCTCGATCATCAGGTGAGGCAACGGGGCGAGGTTCACTGTCGTGGTCATGATTCATCCTCTTTCAAATATTTCTCGGATGTCATCGGACCGCGGGCCTCCAGGCCCGCATCATGATCAT
>CAMDOT010000213.1 GCA_945903635.1 Rhizobium sp. Q54
AAGAGGTCCTTCGACTACGCCGCCCTTCGGGCGGCTCCGCTCAGGACGACGGGGAAACTATCCCGCTTTTCTTACCGCCCTCGCCACTTCGCCCCAACGCTCGAGGATGTTCGGATCGACGTCGCGCCAGTGCGAGGCGAGATAGATGACGAGGCGCTGGGCGATGCCCTGGTAGCGGTCGATCATGCGCTGGGCGACATCGTCCCAGCGCGCCACCACGGCGAACTGATCGAGGATCTCCTCGGTGATCAGGGCCTGGCTCGCCGCCTCGTCGCCCGAGCGCAGGCAGTCGCGCAACTTGTCGCGCAAGCCCACGTGGCCGAGGTCGTCGAACTGGAAGGCATAGTTTGGCGTCGCACCATAGAAGGCGAGCGTGGTCTTGGCTTCCTGGATCGGGAGCGCCCGCTCCTCGGGCGTGTCGCCCGCCGCTACGATCACCGGGATGATCCTGTCGATCGTCGCGGGATCGCGGCCGGCCCGCGCCGCGCCCTCGGCCAGGCCCGGCAGCAGGCGGTTCTTGATGTAGTGCATGGAATGCATGGGGTGGACGTGCACACCGTCGGCGACCTCGCCCGCGACGCGCACCATGATCGGGCCGACGGCAGAGATGTCGACCTTGACGTCCTCCCAGTCGTGCCGCGCCGGCGTCCATTGCTCGGTGAGCAGGCTCAGCTTGTAGTAAGGACCGTCATGCTGCAGCGGGCCCTCGCGGCGGAAAGCGCTCAGGCAGGCCTTCACCGCCAGCACATAGTCCTTCATCTGCGGCGCGGGCTTGTCGAAGGTGCCGGCGTAGCGCCTGACGATGTGCGCCTTCACCTGGCTGCCGAGGCCGAGGCGGAACTTGCCCCGGGTGTTGTGCGCCAGCTCCCAGGCGATCTCCGCGCTCACCATCGGGCTGCGCGCAAAGGCGATCGCGATGCCGGTCGAGAAATGGAGCGCGGGTGCGGCCATCGCCGCGGCGGCGATGTTCATCCACGGCACCTGGTGGCCCTCGGTGAACAGCATGCCGGAAAAGCCCGCCGCCTCGGCGCGCCGGGCGAGTGCCGCCGCCTGGTCCCAGGTGGTGGCGCGCGTCATGACGTCGAATTCCATGGCCTTCTCCTCCGGGGCTCGAACCCTATTCCGGCTTAAGCCCGATCTCCTTCAGGACGGCCAGCATCACCTCGGTGTCGCGCTTGAAGCGGGCGTTGGTGGCCTCGAAGGTGAGCGGGCCCACGATCAGGTAGTTGGCGAGGAGCGCCTTCACCTTGTCGTCGGTGCCCGCCTCGATCAGCGTGTCGGAGAGCTTCTTCGTGATGTCGGGCGGCGTCGCCGAGGGCACGGCGAAGGCCGCGAACGCCCGCGTGCTGTAGAAGCCGCCGACCGCGCCCTGCTCCTCCATCGTGGGCACATCGGGCAGGGACGCCAGCCGGTCGCCGGTGATGGCGATTGCCTTGCCCTTGCCGGTGGCGATCACCGCCGTCGACGCGGCGGGGCTGCCCGACGCGCCGTCGAGCTGCTGCGCCGCCACGTCGGCCCACATCGCCGCCTCGCCGCGATACTGCACGACCTCGGCCTTGAAGCCGTATTGTTTCGCCATGGTCTCGATCAGCACGTGCGGGGTCGAGCCGGGGCCGTAGGCGCCCCAGTTCACCTTGTCGACTTTCTTGGCGTAGGCGATGAACTGAGCGAGGTTGGTGGCGCCGGTCTTTTCGGCGGCCACCACGGGGCCGCCGGTGCTGGTCGTCATGGTGAGGTAGGTGAAATCCTTCTCCGGATCGTAGGGCAGGTCCTTCACCGTGATGCGGTTCTGGATCAGCGACGAGGAGATGGTGCAGAGGATGGTGTAGCCGTCGGGCGGCGCGCGCTTGACCTCGGCCGCGCCGATGGTGCCGCCGGCGCCGCCCTTGTTCTCGACCACGACCGACTGGCCGAGCTTTCGCGAGAGAAAATCGCCGAACGAGCGCGCGATGCCGTCGGTCTGGCCGCCGGCCGGATAGGGCACGATGATGCGGATCGGCTTCGAGGGGAACGTGCCCTGCGCCAACGAGTGAGTGAACAAAGCGGGCGCCGCGAGGACGCCCGCGCCGGCCGCGATGATGCGGCGCCGTGTCGGATTCAAATTCGCCTCCCTAAAACTGCGAGACCTTGCTGGCCTTCGTCTTCGGCAGCGACCTTAATTCGGCGCCGGGCGCCGGACAACTTGTGACGCTCACTGTACGGAATCGTCAGGCGTTGTTCGGAAGTGTGCGGATGAAGCTGATGGGGCGGTCGAAGCCCTTGAGCACGACCTGCTCTTCGCGTTTCGGCACCGACGACAAAAGGGACTGGACGGCGGGATCGTCGGCGACAGTGCGCGACAGGACGATGTCGCCGCCGGTGCTTTGGCCTTGCAGGCGGGCGGCCATGTTCACCGTGGAGCCGAAGTAGTCGAGGCGGTCGTTGAGCGTAACCACGACGCTGGGGCCGGCGTGGATGCCGAGTTTCAGGACGAGGTCGTGGTCGGCGATCGCGGTCTGCATCGCGAGCGCGGCTTGTACGGCCTGGGCGGGATCGCCGAACGAGGCCATCACGGCATCGCCGATGGTTTTCACCACGGCGCCGTCGTGGTCGCGGACGATGCCGGCCAGCAGGGCGAAGTGCTCGCGCACCATGTTGTAGGCCACCGAATCGCCCACCCGCTCGTAGAGCGCGGTCGACCCCTGCAGGTCGGAGAAGAGCAGCGCCACCTGGCTCACCCCCGCCTCGTCGCCGGGCCGGAGGGTGGCGGCGGCAAAGAGGTCGCGGAAGACTTGCAGCGAGATCACTTCGGGCGCGGTGAGCGCCTCGCGGGTCCAGGTGCGGTCTTCGATCAGCGCGGCGACCTCGAAATCGGCGTCGTTGGCGAACACGATGAACGACGGCGGCGACTCGGCCGGAACAGTTGTCTCAACACCTGTCGCCGTCACGCGCACGCCGGGGAAAGGCCCGCCCGCATGCTCGACATCCACGAACGCACCGGGATGCAGCGTGCGCAGGCGGTAGCTGCCGGGTGGCAGATCGACCGCCACGTCCCGCCGCTCCCCGGGCGCCAGCAGGAGCTGCACCGCCACATGCGGCGTCGCCATCGGACCGCTGAGGCAAAAGCCGCCGGCCATGATCGGCCGCACCTGAGGCGCCGGCGCAAACGAAAGCTCGACGTTCTTCTCGAAGTCGCGGTCGTAGTCGATGTTGCACGACGGGCAGTGCGCGCCGCGTGGCAGCTCGCTGAGCGCCGAGGCGCTGGCCTTGGCGCCGCGGCAGTTGGTGCAGAGCAGATCCCATTTCATGGTCAGGAGCCCGGCGCGGACTCCGGCCAGGCAGGCCTCGACGGCGGCGCGCTGGGGCACGCCCAGGTCCCGCGCCAGCCTCTTGGGTTTCAGCGGCGCGAGATC
The DNA here is from genome assembly GCA_945903635.1 of Rhizobium sp. Q54. Classification (GTDB taxonomy): domain Bacteria; phylum Pseudomonadota; class Alphaproteobacteria; order Reyranellales; family Reyranellaceae; genus Reyranella. Next base: position 3,393 of record CAMDOT010000213.1, read on the forward strand.
GGTCGCCATGCCGGTCTGCACCAGGGCGGCCAGCCGCCCGCCCAAGCCGTTGCCGTAGGGGCTGCGATCGATCTCGCCCGCCATCGCCGCGGCCCGTTCCGCCGCTCCGGCCGGCAGCTCGGGCGGCGGCAGCTCGAAGAACGTCGGCCGCTCGCCGCGGGCAAAGGACACCGCCTCCAGGATGCGCTTCTCGACCGCCGCCCCCGCCTTTTCGGCCAGCCGCGCGCCGAACAGCCGGCCCATCAGGGTCAAGGGCTCGTATTCCAGCGCGTAGCTGACGCGACTCCCGCCCTTCCCGTCTGGCTCGAGATCGAACACCGGCCCGAAGCGGCGGAACGGGCCCTTGGTGAAGACGCGGGCCTGGCGGAAGTGGCGGCCGGCGATCCACTCGTAGGGCTTCTCCTCCCATTCGAGGGTGAAGCCCGCCGCCTTGCCCTTGCCGCGGCGCAGGACCGTGCCGTTGGGCTGCGGCGTCTCCTCCAGCGCATAGGGCGGCAGGCCCATCGCCTCGTTGAAGCGGTTGGTGTCGGCCAGCACCGGCCACAGCTCTTCCGGCGGCAGGTTAAAAGTCCAGGACCAGGTGCGGCGCGTCGATGGGGCCATGTCCTTGATACTGTACCACCCGGCCGGATGGATCACAGGCCGAGCGAAGCTCGGCCGATGAGCGACAGGACATTGCGCAGCAATGTCCGAAAGCGCCGACCGGTGCTGCAGCGAGCACGAGCAGCGGCACACGGAATGTGCCGGAACAGAGTGCCCAGCTGTGCCGGCGCCTGTGCCCGGAGCGCCAGATTTGCGAGCGACAGCAACGGCTTGTTCCGAACTGCCGGCACAGCGCCGCGGGCGACGGCGGCACAGCCCCGAATCGCGGGACTGTGCCGCTGCTCCGGCCGTTCCGATCCCGCCCCCTGCCCTTGTCCTCCCGGGCCGAAGGCGCGGGATCCTTCCCGCAACCGGCGCGGTCGCCAGATTGAGCACCTGGTCGAGCAGACGCGGGGCGCGTGCTGGCAGTGCCTGCACGAGGAGCGCGGCCGCGCAGGCAGCCAGAAGCGCCCGCAGGAGAGCGAGGTCGAAGGGCATGGTAGTATCCCGGGATGTGGTTAGGAAAAAGCCGGCGCGGTTAGCGCCAGTCTACAGGAAATATAGCCTATTTCCTGCTCAACCTGCAAATCTCGATGTGCATGGCTGGACTGCGGCGCGCGAGGGGCTGCATGCAGTGCCTGCACGAAGAACGCGGCAGGTGTCAGTTATGGCAGGAAGTCACAGATTCGAACCCCGCCGCAACACCACGTCACCCCCTGCGAAGTCCGTCACTAGCTGCGAACCCAGTTCGGATACTATCCGTCATGGCCATGGAATTTAGAGACAAGTTTATCGCCTTCGTCGATCTCCTGGGTTTCAAGGAGATGATAAAGGCCGCCGAAGCTGGGACTGGCCGCTCACTTTCAGAAATTGATCAACTTTGGTCAGAGTTGAGTAGGAACGGAGCACAGGAGTCGATCAAGAAGTATGGATCGCACATATGTCCTGAAAGTAGTTTTCTTCAGAACGATTTGGATTTCAAAGTCACACAAATCTCAGACTGCGTGATTCTATCGGCAGAGCCTTCCCCGGCGGGCGTCATCAACATTGTGAATCACTGTTGGAACGCCGCAATCAATCTGCTGCCCAAAGGCGTAATGGTCAGAGGATATGTCACGCGCGGCAAGATATATCACGATGGGCTTAAGATTGCCGGCACCGGCTATATTAAAGCCTACCAACAAGAGACTGCCGTAGCGGCATTCAAGCGTACCGCCACCGAAGAAGGTACGCCCTATATCGAGATTGACCCCGAAGTCTGTGAGTATGTGAGCAAGCAAACGGACGACTGCGTGCGAAAGATGTTTGGCCGCTATGTGAAGAGTGATGGCCAGACGACCGCTATTTTTCCGTTTCAGGTTCTCGCTCATTCATTCGGTCTTGGGGTTGGCTTTCCGCCACTCGACGGCGAAAAGGAAAAGGCTCACAACAATAATATCCGCCGACTGCTCGGAGACTTTAAGCGGCAAGTATTGTTGAATGTCGAAGGCTCCGCTGCCAAGGCTCAACAGAAGGCTGAACACTACGCTTCCGCATTAGATGATCAGCTGAAGGTCTGCGATAACACGGACCACATAATTGATACGTTGATGGGGAAGCGCTAGTCGATTGTTGCTTCACTGAAGAGGGAGGTGCTGGTGCCTTTTGATGGCATCGATATGGCTGGGATCAAGTACTGCATCAATAGGATGGTATGCTCACCGCCGTTGGTGACTGCAAGATGGGGCGGATCTCCGACTGGCTACCCCATGTCAAACCGGCTTCTGGCCGATCGCCAGCAGCTCGAGACCCTTGCGTCTTGGCTCGGATTTTATCTCGAAGCCCACTGCTACCAAGACTGCCTCTATGTCCTGTTTGGTGAGCATGTGGTTTCCTTGAATGTGCTCAATCAAGTTTAAGAACGGCAGGTCACCGGCCGCCACCAAATTCGGGCCAGATGCTTGTTCAGGCCAACAGAAATCCCAAACGCAAACCAGACCACCTGGCCTCAGCCGTCGGTAGAACATGCGGAATCGCTCGAACTTTCCATCACCAAAATGATGTGCCACACGATTAGCCAAGATGATGTCGTAGCTTGAATCCAGCGCAGCGGAGAATTGAGCGTCCGATATGTATTCAATGGCATTCTTGTCGAAGCCGGCAGACGCTCCCCCTACAACTTGCCCCGTCCATTTTGGGTGCGACGCAAGAAAGCGCTCCAACAAGTACGCATTTCCGCCCCAGTAATCGGCGATCAAGCCCCTTTCTGCCTTTGCGCAATCGTAAGACTCTATCGTAGGTAAGATTTCAGCAGAGAACCGGTCTCCAAATAGCGTCTCTCCGATCAACGCATAGTAGGGCGTCAAGTTCTTGAACTGCCCAACAATCTCGTATCCAGGGCGATCGCCGGAACGAAACAGCGAGACAGCGGCATCAGCAATCAGGATCGAGTACACCGCCTGAATGACGCTTGCGGTGTGTTGTTCACCACTGACGCGCTTCACGTCTGTGGAGGATAAGCTCCAGTGGCCGTCGGTTTGCAACACGAGTCGCATTGATGCAGCGGCTTCCAACCAGCGTGTTGTATACGCGAGATCGACTTTGCATTGCTCCGAAATCTCCTCCGCGGTGAGCTTGGATCGGTCTGAAAGGACTCGAAAGAAACCCAAAACTACGCCTAAGTACTCGACAGCCAATGCCTGAGCGACGCTCACGATGTCGGTCCGAGAGAAAGACATTCGAAACACCCGCTCAGGGAATTGGTTCACCCAGCAGTGCAGCTTTGGCCCGTTTTTCCGCGAGGGAACGGTCCGCACCTTGCGCCACCAGCCTGGCCAGCAGAGCTTCGGGCTCCGATTGGCCGATAGACCGAAAACTTTCACGAAAATCGTCGCGAAATCGTCGGGCGATCTCGGCACCACGAACCACTATGGAACCGGAGACCGAGTGAGACTGTGCGAACTCGTCGAAGGACCGCAGCATGATTACCGTCACGTCATCGTAAACGTGATAGGAAACCGGCTTGATAGCGTTACCCGGCAGCACGTAGGCATTATGTGTAAACTTGCCGGGATACTGAGCCTTCAAAAGTTGGCACATCGTCAGCCAATCCACTGCATCTTGCGATGCGCTTTCATTCACATAATTGAGAACGCTGCATCTTGCGTTTGTTGTACGCAGGAGCACTTCGATCGACTTGTTGTAGTCTCGATAAACTGGCAATCGCAACGGAGCTGGACCACCGTACACTTTGATCTCTTGAGAGATGGTCTGTTGCTCCTGAAGGAAATTCAGGACGTCTCCGTGAGAGCGGAAGAACAGCACCTCGTTGTCCAGCATCAAGTGAGCGAGGGAGAGCCCGCCTGCTCGGACTCCGAGTGGTGGATCCAGCGCAAGTTGCTGCCACAGAATTAGGTGTGCTCCTTCGATCTTCGTTGTCGGTACATGTTTCATCTCCGCGACCATCTTCTGAGCAGCACCGACCGCATAGAAGCAAAACGGCTCTCCTTTGTCGGCGGCTCGGTATGCACGGATAGATGCGCCATCCATGAACCTACCACCTTGCACCTTTAGATCTCCGCAACTCACAGAAACCACGGGCTTTAGGTAGAACAGGCCGCCGAGCACCTTTTGCTCCAGCGTTTTCAGTAGGCGAACGCCCCAGTCGACTGCGGTGCTTACATCTCTCAGTTCAATCGTCCATGTATCGCCCCCGATTTCTTCGACCCGCAACGCCGGATTCGTGACGCATACTTCCTGGATGGTACTGTTGGCGAGAGCACGAATCGCAGATCGCACCTTCTCCTCGGAGAGCCCTATCGCAGACATTCGCTCGCCTAGGCTAGCGCCCTGCCCCTCGAAGCCCTTGAGCTCAATCATTAATATTGTCTTCATTGAGATTCCCATCTGTAATCCCGCAGTACTCAAGGTTGCATTACATTCGGACCCGTACAAGACGCTCGATGGGGGCTCGGCAACACACACATTGTGGACATAGTGTTGCAACCGTCCTGTGTGCTGCATTATCTATCACGGGAGGGCAACCGGATGCCGCATCCAGGGCGTTACTGGTCAGAGAATCTGGGCGGACAACGATGCCATTTGCGATTGTCTAAACTTTACTAGCGTATCGACACGGTGGCCGACGCGGTCCCGCGAGGAGGTGACCGAGGCTCATCGACGTTTGCCACTCGACGGCGTCAATCCCCGCTTTGTGCGCTGCTGTGAAGTGGGACGATATATATTCGGGCGATCCCAGTTGAAATAGTAGGAAAGGCGCTTGCTGACTCCAGGAATTGGCATTCGTAGTTTCTTGGGGAACAAGCTCAGATCAATAGACAGCGTTTCGTCGTTCTCCACACAGTCGGTGAAGAGCTCGGTAAAGCAGTCACTACCGACGACGCGGTTGTGATACCTCGCCATCCAATAGTATTTTCCAAGTACAGATGTATTGGTCCTGCCTAGGGCGATACCTTCCTCGATCAGTCTCTTGTGCTGGATCAGGAATCTGTCGTCTGACCAATAGCCCGTCGCACAGCAGGCAAGATAGTCGATGAATATGCGGCCATCAAAATCCGTCGCCGTTGCAATCGCCGCATCGAAGCCCGGCAACCCTGCTGTCGTGGCAGAGTTGAAGTGCGTTTCGGCGATGTCTTCGCGCTCCTCTCCAAGACCGTAAAGTATGCGAGGAACGACTGCCTCCTCGGACTCATTGCGATGTAGGGACGCGTAAAGTGGCGAAGATTTCAGTCTTTGGGTCCTGATCCATCGTCCCGCGCCAACGGCGCCGCGTATGGGAAACCCCGCACTCAGGAACTTGCACTGCAGCAATCCGATATAGAAAGGCAGTTGATAGTGCAGATTTACGGCGGCCTCTCCACTCCTCGGAAATGGAAAGGTGATCACCAGGGTGTCCGAGAAGAGCTGGGTATCGAACTTCCACGGGAACGCCTCCTTGAATATCTCCTTATCAAGAAAGGCTTCAAGTTGACCTATCCTTATCCGCGCGCGTCGGTCACCGCGTTCGACACCCTCAAGCAGATTCCTAAAACCGAGAATATCAATCCAAAGTATTGCGCAAGGACGTGATTGATACGTTGCAATAGATGGACGCGGAATAGGCAACGAATGTTGGCGCGAAGACTCCTTGCGGGTCCGGCGAGACACTTTGGTCATATTCCCCATCCCGGTTGAGCATCACCGTCTCGGAGCAACCAAGTCAAGTATGTGTGCTTGCCAATTCCGCGACGGAAAGGGCGAATAGACGCTAGATGACCTACGTTGTCGCTACGCCCTCCCGGGGGATATCCACCCCCCACGCCCCATCCGACATCGCTTAGACGCCGATCCTGCCCGAAGGCTGGCCGCGGCCGAGACCTCTCCCATACTATCGTAGCCACCGACACTTGGAGCGTGCGCATCGCGCGCCAGATCGGCCGCGCGGCGGGCAAGGCCCACATTTCTGTGAGGGCGTGCCACTCAGCTAAGTCGCCGACCACACCGCGAGCTCGTAGCCGTCTGGATCGGCAAAGTGGAAGCGTCGGCCGCCCGGGTCACCCCAGCCGGCTCACACCAGTTCCATCCTGAGATTCCGCCCGACCGCATGCGCGGCGCGCGCAAGCGTGCCCAGCGTCACCGATTCGTTGTCCGGATCGAGCAGCCGGTCGAGCTGGGCGCGGCTGGTTTGCATGCGCTTGGCCAGCATCGTCTTGGTAAGATGGTTCTCGCGCATGACGGCGTCGAGCTGGCGCGCGATGACCCGCTTGATGGCGCGGGCCGTCACCTCCTCGTAGAGGCCCTCCTCCTTCAGGAAGGCGTCGAACGATCCGCCGATACGGCCCTTCTTCTTCATACGATGTATGTATCATTATTGGTACGCACTGACAATGTGCGTCAAGCCGAGCTGCCTCGGCGGCGGCGGCGCCACCTCACCTCCCCCATGCTTCGCATGGGTCCCCTTCCTCTCCCCCACTTCGTGGCGGAGAGGACCTCTGAGTCATGCTCTTCTCAATCGCATGCTCCTCTCCCCCGTTGGGGGGAGGGGTTGGGTGAGGGGGTGACGATGACTGGGCGACGTCCTTCGACGCTCCCGGACATTGCTGCGCAATGTCCTGACGCTAACTGGCCGAGC
>CAMDOT010000214.1 GCA_945903635.1 Rhizobium sp. Q54
GGGAGCCCGCGCCGTGCAGAAAAGACAAGAATTCAGACAGTTGGACAGCGCGGTTCTTATCTATTCTGAACCGAGCGGGCTCCCGGGCCTATGAAGGCCCTGCCGCCCGCCGCCGCTCCATACGCATAGGCGCAAGGCGCCTATGCGTATGGATCTGCTGCATCTCTCATCCCATCGCCCATGAACTGATAGGCGAGGATCACCAAAATCACCGGCACGACAGGCAGCATCAGCCACCAATTCACGGCGACGACATTGATGTCGGTCGCCTCGTTCAGCAGCACGCCCCACGAGGTGATGGGTGGCCGGAGGCCAAGGCCCAGGAACGACAGCGCCGTCTCGGCCAGGATCATCGAAGGGATCGACAGCGTCGCCGAGGCGATCAGGTGGCTCATGAAGCCGGGCAACAGGTGGCGCCCGATGATGCGGGCGGGCTTGGCACCCATCATCTGGGCGGCGGCGGCGTAGTCCTCCTCACGCAACGACAAGAGCTTTGAGCGCACGGCGCGCCCCAGCCCCGGCCAATCGAGCAGCGCCAGGATGATGGTGATGCCGAAATAGATCACCAGCGGCGACCAGGTGACGGGTAGCGCCGCCGACAGCGCCAGCCACAGCGGCAGATGCGGGAAGCTCTTGATGATCTCGGTGATACGCTGGACGACATTGTCGACCCAGCCACCGTAGTAGCCCGCCAGACCACCCAGAATCAGCGCCAGCGCAAACGACAGCGTGATGCCGATGATGCCGATGGTGAGCGAGATGCGCGCGGCATAGACAATGCGACTGAACAGGTCGCGCCCCAGCCGGTCGGTGCCCAGCCAGAAGAACTGCCCGCCCTCGGGCGGGCAGACGAAATGGAACGTGCCGTCGATCATGCCCCAGAACTCGTAGGGCGCGCCGCTGCAGAAGAAGCGGAGTGGCATCGGCTTGGCCAGGTCCGGCGTGTAGACCCGCTGAAGGGTCTCGAGGTCGCGCGTGGTCTTCAGGCCATAGACGAAGGGCCCGAGAAACTCGCCCTCGTGAAACAGATGCACTTCCTGCGGCGGCGCGAAGATATAGGCCGAATGACGGCTATGCAGGTCGTAGGGCGCGATCCATTCGCTGATGGCCGTGGAGAAATACATCAGCGCCAGGAAGATCATCGAGACGACGGCCGGACGGTGGCGGCGAAAGCGCCACCACATCAGCTTCCACTGGCCGGCCATATAGTACTTTTCCTGGTCGGCGGTCAGGCGCTCGGCGACGTAGGGGTCCCACGGCTCGCGGTTGACGAAATGCGGCGTGCGGCCAGGTTGAGGGGCGGACTTGGATGCACCGGGCTGGGGAGACGAGGTCTGGTCGGTCATGTCCGCCTCACTTCTCCGAGGTCGCGCCGAAGCGGATGCGTGGATCGAGCGCAGCGAGCGCCAGATCCGAGATCAGCATGCCGATCACCGTCAGCACCGCCACGAACAGCAGGAAGGTGGCGGCGAGGTTGACGTCCTGGGTCTTCAACGCACCCAGCAACATCGGCCCCGTCGTCGGCAGCGACAGCACCACCGAGACGATGACCGAGCCCGAGATGACGTCGGGCAGCAGGCCGCCGATGTCGGCGACGAACGGGTTGATGGCGTGGCGCAGCGGATACTTGACCAGCAGCCTGAGTGGCGGCAGACCCTTGGCGCGGCCGGTGACGACATATTGCTTCTGCAGTTCGTCGAGCAGGTTGGCGCGCAGCCGGCGGATCATGCCGGCGGTGCCCGACATGCCGATGACGATCACCGGGATGATGAGGTGCTCGGCCACCGAGACGAGTTTGCCCCAGCTGAACGGCTTGTCGATGTATTCGGGATCCATCAGGCCGCCGATCGACAGGCCGAAATAGACCTTGCCGACATAGAGCAGAACCAGCGCCAGCAGGAAGTTCGGCACCGAGAGGCCGACGAAGCCGATGAACGAGGCGACATAGTCGCCCATCCGGTACTGGTGCGTCGCGGCGTAGACGCCGATGACGAACGACACGATCCAGATGAAGGCGATGGTCGTGGACTCCATGATCAGCGTGAGCGCCATGCGCTCGCCGATCAGGTCGGCGACCGGAACGGTATCCTGGCAACTGAGCCCGAAATCCCAGCGGAAGATGCCACCGACCCATTCGAAGTAGCGCTGCCACAGCGGCTCATTCAGTCCGTAAAGCTGCCTCAGCTCGTCGGCACGTTGGAGCGCATCGGCATCGCCCCGGGCCAGAAGCTCATCGACCTGCGAGGTGACGCAATCGCCGGGCGGCAGGTCGATGATGAAGTAGACGAGGGCGCTGATGACGAACAGGGTCGGGATCATCAGCAGCACGCGGCGCACGATGAATTTAAGCATGCTCAGGCCCCTCCCTGCGCGACACGGACGTAGTGTCCCGGCCCGGCCTCGGTCCAGAGCAGCGGCTGCTCTCCGGTATCGGCAAACGGTGCCGGCCACTGCGCCGGATCCGACGCCTTGCCTTCCATCAGGGCTCCGAGATCGAGCCGGCGGTCGGGATCGGGCATCGGCACGGCCGACAGCAGCGCCTTGGTATAGGGGTGCAGCGGGTTGCGGAACAGCTCGCCGGCCGGCGCCAGCTCGACCAGGCGACCGGCGCACATCACGGCGATGCGGTCGGCGATATAGTCGACCACGGCGAGATTGTGCGAGATGAAGAGGTAAGTGAGGCCGAGCTGCTTCTGCAGGTCCTTGAGCAGGTTCAGCACCTGGGCCTGGATCGACACGTCGAGCGCCGAGACGGGCTCGTCGCAGATCACCATGTCGGGCCGGAGCGCCAGCGAGCGCGCAATGCCGATGCGCTGGCGCTGGCCGCCGGAGAAGGAATGCGGGTAGCGGCTGAGATGGCGACGGTCGAGGCCGACCATCTCCATCAGCTCGCTCACCATCTCGCGACGGTACGCATCGTCGCCGATGCCGTGGATCACCAATGGCTCGACCAGGATGTCGTAGACGGTCATGCGCGGATTGAGCGAACCGAAGGGATCCTGGAATATGAACTGCAGCTTGGTGCGGAAGCGATTCAGCTCCTTGCCCTCGAGCGTCATGACGTCGACCTTGCGGCCCCAGTCGTCGAACACCACCCGGCCGGCGCCCTCGTTGGGATCGGCCGAGATGCCCCTCATCAGCATCTTGCTGAGCGTGGTCTTGCCGCAGCCCGACTCGCCCACCAGGCCGAGACATTCGCCGCGCTGAACGTCGAAGCTGACATCGTTGACCGCGCGGATGGTGCGCGTGGTGCCGCCGCCCATCAGCGACTCGATCAGCGTGTCGGCCTTGCGGATGCGGAAGGTCTTGCTGAGGTGCCGGACCTTGAGAACCGGCGAGTCGGGATTGAACGTCGGGGCCGGCGTCGTCACGGCCTTCTCCTTGAGAAGGTGGCCGGTCGCCGCGGTGATCTCGCGGATGGGCTGCAAGCGCTCGCCGGGCGCCATGTCGAACCGCGGCACCGCGTGCAGCAGCGCCTTGAGATAGGCGTGCTGAGGGTCGCGGAAGATATCGTGCAGGTCGCCCGACTCAACCACCTTGCCGCGATACATCACGACCACGTCGTCGGCGACATTGGCGACCACCCCGAGATCATGAGTGATCATCAGGAGCGCCATGCCCAGTTCCTTCTGCAGATCCTTCATGAGGCGCAGGATCTGGGCCTGGATGGTGACATCGAGCGCCGTCGTCGGCTCGTCGGCGATCAGCAGCGCCGGCCGGCAGACCAGCGCCATGGCGATCATGGCACGCTGGCGCAAGCCGCCGGAAAGTTCGAACGGATAGGTGCGCAGCGCCCGCTTGGGATCGGGGAAGCCCACCATGCGCAACATGTCGCGCGTCAGCTCGTCGATCTCGGCGCGGCCGAGCTTACGGCCGGCGCCCCGCGCCGCCTCGCCGATCTGATCGCCCAGCGAATGCAGCTCGCTGAACCGGCTGCCGCCATGCAATTCGACCGCCTCACCGATCTGGTCGCCGACCGTGTGCAGCGCCGACAGCGAGGTCATCGGCTCCTGGAAGATGATGGAGATCTGGCCACCGCGGATGCGCCGGATCTCGGCGCCGGCCCGGTCGAGCTTGGCGATGTCGACCTGTCCCCCGCCGGTGCGTGGATCCTCGAACAGGATCGAGCCGGACGAGACGGTCGCGGTGCGTGGCAGCAGGCCCATGATGGCCTGGCTGCACACCGACTTGCCGGAACCCGACTCGCCCACCAACGCCAGCGTGCCGCCGGGCGGGATCGAGAACGACACGTTGTCGACGGCCCGCAGGATTCCTTCGTGAACGCCAAAATCGACCGTCAGATTCTCGACGCGCAGCAGATCCTTCATGCCAATTCTTCCTGACCCGCCACCGATATGCCCATTGACCGCAGATTGGCGCGAGTAGCCTCGCTCAAGTCGATACCGCCTGCTTCGGCAGCGCGCGCCGCCCGTTCGACGATATCGTGAAAACCGTCAAGCGAGGAGTCGACCTTTACCAGGCGACCGCCCATGGAGCCGACGCTGAGCTGCATCCAGCCGTCGGACCGGTCACGCTTGGTCGAGAAGTAGCTGAGCTTCAGGCGGTCGAGCCGCCCCCATTCCACAACCGTACCAGCCGGCCCATCGGCGCAGAGCGTGTCCGGCCCCAGGACATAGCGCGTCCGATGCCGGAGCGCGGTGCGCGCCAAAAACAGAGCGAACAGAACGAAGCCGGCCGCCAGGATGGCAGCTAGCCACGGATTGACCTCGAGCAACAGCAGGGGGGCGCCACACAGCACAACGCCCGCCGCAGCGCGCAAATAGTCGGCCCACAGCGTCTCGCGCGGGTAGCGCAGATCGGCTGAACTCAAGCGCGCGTCTCCCCTCCGTCGGATTTTTTGGCTGCAAACAGCTCGTGCGCCGAGCGCACGTGCATGCCCGACATGGTTCCCGTTCTTTCCCAGAACGACCTTAGGAAATCCCAAGCCCTGTCGTCCATCGCAAGATGATGACTGAGAATTCCTACTGGCTCGCCGCTTTCGCGGCGCGCCCGTGCGAGCGACGCCACCAGTACGGCAAGGCATGCTTCTTCGCCAGCAAAGCCTCGCCCGCTTTTCCAGTCGATCAGATCGACGTGAGTATTGATCTGCCGCAATCCACGCACGGGCTGGGCGCGGGGACGCGCACCGAAGGTCGACAGGCCGGTGAAGCCGATTTCTGGCAGGGTCGGCACCAGGGCCGGCGCGATGCGGTTCCAAGGCGGCACCATGACACCGAGGGGGCGATTGCCAAACAGCCGTTCCAGCGCCAGCCAGCCGGTGCCGAGTTCACCCAGCACGATCATGGCCGGGCGGTGAGGGCCGAGTTCGATCTTCTTTCCTTCGCCCGGCGTTGCATGGTTGACGTGGGCGTAGCCGTGCTGAAGCAGGTCGACGCCCGGCTCGACGGCGAGACGCTCCGCCAGTGCCGCCGTCGCATGCGCCGGCACGATCGCCAGCGCCAGCGGCATCGCGATCTCGCGATGCAGCGCGAGCAGGCGATCGAGTTCGGGGCCCGTATCGGCGGCATCGTCGTCGCGCCACCACAGCTCGGCGGTACGGCCGGCGGCGCGCCATTTCTCGAGCTCCAGGTCGAGCGCCTGCCAGTCGCTCATGACGCCACCATCTGCCGCAGCGCCGCGACCGTGGCCGGCCCGCCGCGCATATCGACCGGTGGAAAGCTGCGGATCGACGGACCGGCCCACGCGGCGGTGACGGCGGCGGCCAGGGTGGCCGGCGACAGGCTGCCCGGCGGCACTGTCGCGACCATGCCACGCTCGGCCAGAAGGCGGGCGCGGTCGGCCTGCTCGGTCTCGCGCGCGGTGCCAAAAGGCACCAGTACGGCGCGATCGGCGTGGCACAGCGTTTCCATGACCGTATTGTAGCCAGCCTGGGAAATCGACAATGCGGCGTTGCGCAGCAACATCGGAAAGTCGTCGCGCGCCATCTCGACGACGATGCCGTCGGTCGCCGCCGCGGCCAGCGCCGCCTGCTCGGCGGCGGCCAAGTTGGCGCCGACCAGCAGGCGCCAGCGTCGATCGGCCAGCGGCGTCAGCGGTCGTGCGGCGATGGCGGCGTGCAGCAGGGGTGCGCCGACCGCACCGCCACCCGCCGACACGATCACTTCACCCCTCCCGACAACACTTGTCCCGACAGCACTTGGGCCACCCGCGCCGGGAAGCCCATGCGCGGGGTCGGAATCGGCCACGTAACCGGTGTAGAGCGCCCGCGCCTTCACATCATCCCACGCCGCAAAACTCTCCTCGAAGCGTACGAGCGCCGGATCGGCATGGATCAGCAGGGCGTCGAACGCCGAGAAGGTTACCACCGTCTCGTCGACGCGGGCGGGCGAGGCCGTGCGGCGCACGACATCGCGCACCGAGGACACGATCCAGGGCGACGACAGCAGATCCTGCGCCGCCTCGAGGAGCGGCATCAGCTCGAAGCGGAGCTGCGTACGGCCGAACGGAAACTGCTCGGTCATCAACACGTCGGGCTGTTCCGTCTCGAACAGATCGAGCAGCCGGCGCGTACGATCGGCGCGAAAGGTGTCGTCGAGCGGCGTGCCGTCGAGCCGGACCAGGTTCCTGAGCCCAGAATCGGCGGCACGAAGCGGCGGCAGCTGGTGGAAGCGCGCACCGCCCAGCGCCAGCCCCTCGATCGGTGCGCCACCCGACACCAGCAGCACGTCGAAGCCGCCGGCTGCCATCGCGCGCGCGAGCGTGGCGGCGCGGCGGAGATGGCCGATGCCCAGAAGGTGTTGCACATAGAAGAAGACGCGCCCAGTCATGACGGAGATTCGAGCGACACGTTCAAGCGCTCGACCGCGACCCGGCCGTCATCGTGGGCGACGAAGAAATGGGCCGAGCGCCAGTCGAGCTTGTGCGGCGGCCGGCCCAGCATGTTCCAGCCGGTCGCCAATGCGAGCAAGGCACGAATGGCAGCTTTGTGGGATACGGCAACGGCGGGCTCGTCGGCGCGTGCCAGATCCGCCGCCCAGCGGCTGATACGCACCATCGTCATGCGCGGGGACTCGCCGCCCGGCGACTGGAAATCGAGACCGGCATTCTCGGCCGCGGCGAATGTCTCGCCACCCGCCGCCCGCAGTTCGGCCAGAGTATGCCCCTCCCAGACGCCGAAGCTCATTTCGCGCAGCTCCGAACAGATGGTGACGGCAGCGGAGGGCTGCAGCAGCTCGGCCGTGCGCCGCGCGCGCCGCAGCGGACTGGACATCCTTTTCCAGCCGTCGGCAGGCGTCGGCAGGCGCCAGCGGCGAGCCGCGGCCTCGCCGTCGCGGCTGAGGCCGGTGTCGGTGAGGCCCTGCAGGCGGCCGGAGGCGTTCCACTCGGTCGGCGCGTGCCGCAGGATGGCGAAGGGAACGGCGCTCATCGCAAGCTCCGTAGTGCTGTCGCCAGCGCACGAGAGGCGGCGGCTTCATCATGATGCGCGGCGACGCGGGCGGCAGCGGCGGCGGACAGCCGTGCGCGCTCAGCCGGCTGGTCGAGCAGCCGCGCCACGGCAGCGGCAAAGGCCGCGGCATCGCCGATGGGAGTGAGCAGGCCGGTGACGCCGTCGGCCACCACCGCGGGCACGCCGCCGGTGCGGCCGGCGACGACGGGCAGGCCGGCCGCCTGGGCTTCGAGGAATGCCATGCCGTAGGCTTCGTTGATTGCGGGCCAAAGGTAAAGGTCCGACGCGGCATAAAGCGCCGGCAGATCGCCGTGTGACACGGCGCCGGCAAAGCGCACGCGCTGGCCAAGCGGCGCCATCAGCGCCTCGATTTCACGGCGTGCCGGACCGTCACCGACCAACACCGCCCGCCACTTGCGATCCTTCAGGAGCAGAAGGGCCGAGGCGAGAACGCGGTAGGACGCGAGCTTGTCGCGGGTGCGCATCATGCCGACGCTCAACAGCACGGGGATGTCGGTCGGGGGCACCTCGTTCGCAGCCGGCGGCGCGACGGAACGGAACGGCGCGACATCGATGAAGGGCGGTAGCCGGGCTTGGCGGGCACCGGGACGAAGCCGCGCCCGCACGCCCGCGACATCGCGCGGATTTACCGTCAGCACCAGGTCGGCAGCGGCGAGCGCGCGTTCGACGGCACGGTGGCCGAGCCGCGTCGGACCCTGGGCGCGGCGTGATGCGTGGCTCGCCTCGGCGATCACATAGGGGATGCCGAGCGCTGCCGTCACGATCGGGCCCAGCCAGTCGGGCTTGCGGTAGTAGCAGTGATAGGTGAACCAGAGGTCGAAACGCTCGGGATGTCCGGCCGGCAGGGACTTCCAGCGATCGATCAATCGCGCGGCGCGACGACGGGCCTCACGTTCGAGCGCGAGATGAGCGTCGGGCATCGGCACGCCGGGCGCCATACGGCTTGCCGCCGGCATGATCACGCGATGGCCGAGGCGGCGCAGCAGGCGGCCGATCCCACGCGCCATTTCGCGATCACCCGAGGGCGTTGGACTGTCCGGTGGTTTTAGCGGCGTGTGCAGCAGCACGCGCATGGGCCTACTCCGCGGCGCGCGCCGTTTGCGAGCGTTGCTGACCCATCCCATGCCCTCCAAGCGCGGCGGCGATCCAGTCGACGCCCGCGTCGAAGGAAAAGCGCGCGTGCAGGGTTTCGGCGGCCCGGACGGCGAGGCGGGCGCGAAGATCGGGGTCGCCCGCGAGGCGCCCGAGGGCGATCGTCAACTCATCCGGTGCGCCTGGCGCCACCAGCAGGCCGGTCACGCCATCGTCGATGAACTCGCCGATGGCGGCAGCACGTGTCGACACCAGCGGCAGGCCCTGGTGCGCCGCCTCCATCAGCACGTTCGGCAGACCATCCTGGTCGCCATCGGCTGCCTTCTTGCTCGCCAGCACGAACAGGTCGGCGCGCGCCAAGGCAGCGAACACTGCCTTTTGCGGCTGCGCGCCATGCCAGACGCAACGCTGGGCGATGCCGAGCGATGCCGCCTGGGCCTTCAGTGCGTCGGACAGTCCGCCCGCACCGACATGCTCGAAGCGCCAGTGCAAATCGCGTGGCAGCCTGGCCAGCGCCTCCAGGAGATCGTCGTAGCCCTTTTTCTCAACCTTGCGGCCGACCGACAGGATGACCACGGGATCGGCCACATCGCTGCCGTCACGGCGCGGTCGCGGCGGCGGCGGCGGCGGCGGCGGCAAATGGGCGAAGTCGAGACCGTGATAGACGAGGCGCAGGTGTTCTGGATGGGCCGCCAGTTCCTTCAGCCGTTGCAGGCCGACCGCGGTGCAGGTGACCAGCCAGGCGCAGTCGTCGAGCTTTTCCGAAAGCTCCCACGAGTCGCTTGTCCAGATGTCCTTGGCATGCGCCGACACGCTCCACGGCAGGCCGCGAAGGGCTGCGGCATAGCGCGTGACCGAGGCCGGCGTATGAAGGAAGTGAGCGTAGAGCCGGTCGATCGACTGAGGCAGCTCGGCCGCCAGTACCAGCGCCTGGCCCCAGCGCCTGATCCGGTTGGCGGTCGGATCGCGTTTGAGGTCGGCGAGAAATTTTTTCCGAGCGTGCGCATAGCCCGGCAGGCGACGCGCCTTTCGCCAGCCTTCGAAAACGCGGCGCGGATCGTCCTTGAGGTATTCGGGCAAATAGGTGGTGCGCGCGGTCACGCGATCGTGGACCGGGTGGTGGATCTTGTCGGTCGGCCGGCGCAACGACCAGATCTCGAGCGAGACGCCGCGCGCCTCGAGCCCGGCGAGCTCCTGGGCGATGAAGGTCTCGGAAAGGCGCGGCCAGCCTTTCAGCACGACCGCGACGCGCGCGCCCATTTCGACGGACATGAGCAGCCGGTACTTAGGTCCTGGCGCGCACGGGCGGAACGATCGCCGAGTTGGGCGCCGGATCAGGCGCCGGCTCCGCGCTGCTTTCGATCGTGTCGAGCGACGCCGGGCCACGGTGCGGGTGCATGAGCTGCTTGGCGACCAGACGCCAGACGTTGCCGAGACCATCGAGCAGGCCGGGCACCACGACATCGCTCGGCAGGCCCTGCTGCGGCAACTGCCGCAACGCCGTTGCCATGGCCTGCGGATCACGGCCTTTTTCACCATCGGCATCGAGCATCT
>CAMDOT010000215.1 GCA_945903635.1 Rhizobium sp. Q54
ATGCCAGCCACCCCGCGATCAGTTGTATCCGGTGGACGCCGGCCCTGGCCGCCGGCACGCACGCCAGGGCCTGGGCGCAGGTCGAGGCGGCCAGCGAGCTGGACGAGGATGCGGCGTTGCAGGCCACCAGCTGGGGCGCGTTCCAGATCATGGGGTTCCATTTTAAATCGCTGGGTTACGGCAGCGTGCAGGAAATGGTTGCGGCGATGGACACCGCCGGTGGCCAGCTCGACGCGTTCGTGCGGTTCGTCGATGTCGATCCGGTGCTGATCGATGCGCTCAGGTGCCAGGACTGGCATGCCTTCGCCGGCCGCTACAACGGCCCCGGACAGATCGACTACTACGCCGGGCGGATCGCCCGGGCCTGTGCCCGCCATGGAGGAATATGATGCCGCTGCTTCCGCTGCTGCTGGGCGTGGCGCCCACCGTCGCGTCGTGGATCCTGGGAGACAGGACCGGGGCGGCGGTTGAGAAAGTGACCGGCATCGCCCGCGAGATCCTGGGCACCGACGATCCGTCGGGCATAGAAGCTGCCATCGCGCGCGATCCCGCCGCGGCGTTGCAGTTTAGGACGGCCCTGATCCAGGCCGAGGCCGATGCCCGGCGACTGGAGCATGAGGCGATCCTGGCCCAGATCCGCGACGTGCAAAGTGCCCGCGAGCAGACGGTACGGCTGGCCGAGGCTCGGAGCCCGATCGCCTACGGCGCCGTCCTGGTGTCGGCAATCGTACTGGTGGGCTTCGCCGTCATGCTGTGGCTCGTCATTCGGGAGGAGGTGCCGGCCAACCAGCGCGACATGGTCACGCTGCTGCTCGGCACGCTTGCAGGGATGGCGTCGAGCGTCGTGGCTTACTGGGTCGGGTCGTCGAATGGGTCGATGCAGAAGAACGCGGCGCTGGAGAAGGCGCTGGGGCAGAGGTGACTATGTGAAGGAAGCCTCTCGCCGTCCTCGCGACGGCTCAGACCCTCAATCCGCACCACATGGCGGACCTGTCCATACAACTCCACGCCCTTCATTCCCCCGCCCCGCCCTCTGCACTCAGCGCAAAGAGCTACCTGCCGGTGCATTTTTGCTCCGGCGCAATGCGTCAGGCGTGGGAGCTGAGCGACCCGGCGAAGGCGGAAAGACTGATCCGCAATCTGGCCCGCCGCCTCGAGGCCGAGCCCCCCGGCGTCTCCGGCAGCATCCTGGAGGGCATCGACGAAATCCTCACCGTCACCCGTCTCGGTCTTCCTGCCGAGCTGCGCCGGTCACTCGCCTGCACCAACATCATCGAGAATATGAACGGCACCATCCGCCGCGTCTGCCACAACGTCAAACGATGGCAGAATGCCAGGATGGCTTTGCGTTGGACGGCCGCTGGCATGATGGAAGCTGCCAAGGGCTTCCGCCGGCTCAAGGCTCACAAGCAACTGCCAATCCTGCGGGCGGCTCTACTGGCCCATCAGGCCGGACGCGCCATCAGTCCAAACCTTGAACTGCATATTGAACCCCACGCCAAGGCCGCATAGGCTCAAATATTGAGGACCCCTGCTGAGCGACTTTCAACAATTAGCGGGACATCCCCGTGAAGAGCCATGTGTAGACCAGCGGGATGGTAATGCCTGTCGTTCCTAGCGTCGGAGTGGTCGTCACCAATTTCAACAATCGGCCCTATGTTGGTGTTGCGATCCAATCCGCGGCCAGCCAGTCAATCCGTGACATTCGCGTTGTCGTCGTCGACGACGCATCGACCGACGGCTCGGACGAGGCCATTCGCGATGTCCTTTCGCGATTGAACGATCCGCGGATCCACTACGTCAGGCTCGAAGCGAATCTCGGGCAGGCAGGTGCCATTCGGCGCGGTCTCGCCGATCTCGATACGCCCTTCGTGTGTTTCCTCGATTCGGATGACTATTGGTACCCGGGGTTCGTGGCCCAGCACCTGGTCGCGCACCTGAACTCGGACTTTCCGGTGGCCCTCGCCTTCTGCGATTCGCACATCGTCGACTCGAATGGGCATATTCTCGCCGGGACAGCGTGGTGGTTCGATGCCAACACAATCAAACCCGCGCACCGGGTCATCGATCCAGCGATGGTCCCCGACATCACCCCCCGCTCCGGGGAGGTGGCCTACTCGGCAAAGCGCCGCAGGATGGTCCTTCGCACCGAATGGTCGCTGGAAAGCGGCACCAATACCATGGCCGGCATGATGTTCCGGCGCAGTTTCGTCGATCTCGTTCTGGTGCCGCCCGACGAGCGGCTTCCTCTGTACGTCGACTTCTACCTCTCTGCCTTTGCGGCACTGCTGACGGGAACTGTCGCCGTCTATGACGCGCTCTATGCCTATCGGATGCACGGCAACAACATCCACTCGAACGGACAGTTGTTCGGAGGCCCCTACAATTCGTCCAAATCGGACTGGCGCGTGATCCGAAACGGCATCCTGCGACTGATCCAGGAAATCATGCAGAGTGACGCTCAGTCGATCCGGCAGGCTTTTGGCGACTATCAGTACGGGCTCGCCAAGAGGCTGCTGGACACCGCCCTAGAGCCGCCGACACGGACGATGCGATTACGTCGACGCCTTCGAAGTTTCCTTCCATGGCCATAGCGGGCGGTATCGATAGACAGCGGGCCGTCATCGTCGGCGTGGCGCGGAACTGTGCCCGCCATTTGCCCGGAGTATTTGACAATCTCGCCCGCCTCGCGAGCCTCTACGCGGAGGCACGTTTCATTTTTGCCGTCAGCGATTCGACCGATGGTACCCTCCACCTGATCGAGGAATGGCTGGCGCGTGAGCACAAAGGCCGGGTGGTCGATCTCGGCGATTTGGAGAAGGAAATCCCCTTACGCTCGGCGCGTATCGCCGCCGCGCGCAACGCCTGCCTGGGTGAAATATGCCGGTCGCCCCGCGCGGCCTACGATCACCTGATCGTGGCCGATCTCGATGACGTGATGGATTGTCGTGTCGAGACGGGAGCCTTCAGGCTTGCTGCAGAATGGCTGGACGCCTCCGCCGAACGTGCCGGCGTGTTCGCAAATTCCACGCCACGCTATTACGACCTCTGGGCACTGCGCCACGACGCCTGGTGTCCGGCCGATGTCTGGCATGCGATCTGGGAGCGTAACCCCGCGGAGGCATTCGAGGCGGCGAAGATCCGCGAAGTCTTCGATCGCCAGATCTGGATCCCACCGGAATGGCCGCCGATTGCCGTGCGCTCGGCGTTCGGCGGGCTTGGCCTCTACAAGTTGTCGGCAGCACTTGGCAGTGCCTACTGCGGGATCGATCCGCAAGGCCGTCCCGTGTCCGAGCACGTCGCCTTCAACGAAGCGATCGGCAGGGCATCGGGGCAGCTCCATATTTTCCCGTCCTTGATGGTGCAGGCTCCCCCCGAGCATCTGTACGTTCCGCATGAGTTCGGCTGGCAATGGCGCCTCGCGATGCTGCGCCGGCGAATGCTGGAATTCGGAAAACAGCCTGGGCGCGGGCTCCTGGAAGGTCACCCCGTCGAAAATCCATGAAAGCCGTCATCATCGATCCGGGGTTGCATTCGATGGGTGGGCACCACTACAATGCAACCCTCTGCCTGAAAGCCGAATTGTTAACGCTGGGCATCGACCATGCCTGTCTGGTATCTGCGTTTGCCGACGGTCAGGTTGTACGGGATCTCGGGGGCACTCCCTGTTTCAGCAAGGCAGTGTATGGGCGGAGCTACGAGGGGCCTGAGGAATTTTCTCGAAATGTCCGGCAAACTGCTCGGGAATTGTCGCGCGGGCTTCGCCGCCACCGGCCGGCGCCTGAGCTTCTCATTCTTCCTTGCTGCGACCAGGTCCTGGCGCTTGCCGTGGCGCGATATCTGCGCCTGCGGTGGTTTGTTCGCCCGCCCCGGATCGTCCTCTGGCTGCTGTTCGGCCCGCACTACCGGAAGCCGACTGACGATCCGTCGCTCGGGGCGCTCTACACCGAGTGCCGCGAGGCCTTCGCTTCCTTGCGGCAGGCCGTGGGCGCCGAACGGATCATGGCCTACTGCGAAACCGCCGGCATGGCGGAGGCCTATCGCGATGTGACGGGACTAGAGATCGGCGTGGCTCCTGGCCCCGGCCTGCTCAAGGACGCTGACGCGTTTTGCGCCGGGCGCCGCGTGGGCGCGTCGACGGTGGTATGCATCGGCTTCGCCAACGAACCCAAGGGCTATCGGTTGCTGCCGGGCGCCATCGAACGGGTACTCGCCGAGGAGCCCGATGCCAGTTTCATGATCCACGGCGTCTTCAGCGGTTCCGACACGGCGGGCCAGGGGCCGGTCTTCGAGCACCTTGCCAGGCTGGGACCGCGTGTCGTCGTTCGAACCGACGTGCTGTCGCCCGCTGACTACCTCGCGTGGCTGCGCCAGGCCGATCTGTTGCTGTTGCCCTACGATCCCGACGTCTATCGCACGCGCGGATCGGGCGTCTTTACCGAGGCCCGGCGCATGGGCATTCCCGTGGTCACGACGAAGGGCTGCGGCTTTGCCCAGGCGGCGTTCGAACAGGGCTGGGGCGTGGCGATTGATGATCGCGACGAAGCGGGCATTGCCCAGGCGGTGCTGCAGGCGCTCGGGAGGCTCGACGACTTGACGGCACGCGCGCATTCGCAGGGGCGTGCGACAGCCGAAGACGATATTGGAAAGGTGCTGCGATCGGCCGTCGATGTGATCCGCGCCTCCGCGCCTGGTCCGCGCTCGTCGCTTCTGCAACGCTTGTTCGCGCGGCGCTGACGCCATCAGCCTTCAGGCCAGCGTCAGCCTCACGACGACGTCGTTGTAGTCGAAGTCGCTGTTCTGGTCGGCGCGAAGGTCCTCGAAGCCGAAGACGTTCTGGCCGAACATGCGGATGTGGTTCTGGCCGTCGACGTTGGCGTTGCCGATCACGAAGATGTCGCCACCTTCCGTCGCCAGCACCGGGGCGTAGAAGCCTGTCCCTGTCGATGAAGTCCAGCCGGTGGTCCCACCGAAGTCTCCTCGCCCGCCCGTTGCGGCAAAACCCGGATCCCAACTGTTGGCCACCGCCGAGCGGAAGGCATCGGTGTTGCCGTAGGCCACACCACCCACGCTCCAGGCGCTCGTCGCCGGGTTCACGTCGATATGGACGAAGTGGATTGTGTTCATGTTCCAGGCGCTGCCGGCAACATCGACACTAACGCCCTGGCCCTGGGTCAGGTACGCCCATGGCTGATTGTAGTCGCGCTGGCTGCCGGCAAGCTGGGCGCTGGCCGACAGATTGTTGTCGACCGTGGCCTGGAGGTTGAGCGTGCCGTAGCTGCCGTTAACGGTCACCGACAGGGAATTCGTGCCGGCGATCTGCACGCCCGGCAACTGCTCGATGGTGTTGTTGCCGGTCTGGATGGCGAAGTGGAGCTGTTGGCCGACCGGCAGGAAAACCGACTGCACGCCTGTCTGCATCACCGTACCGTTGTCGAAGGCGACGGCGCCGATTTGCACCAGCACGGCGTCCGACAGATCGGTGGTGATGGCGCCGTCGCGGCCGATCATGTTGCCGAGCGCGTCGGTGGCGAAGGCCAGCAGCGTGCTGTTGGGCATCGACGACCCGGTCGTCTGCAGCTGGATCCAGCTGCCGCCACCGGTGCCGCCGCCGGTATCAAGCTCAAGGAAGTTGTTGCCGGTCGTGTTGGCAAACGACAGCGTGCTCAGCGCCACGGTGAAAGAAAGGGCCGCAGTCGAGGGGCCGACCTGCGTGACGCCGTCCGCGAGGTACTCCGTCATGGTCACGGTGTAGTTGCCCGACGTGAACCCCGACACCGGCACGATCCACTTGCCGTCGATGTCGGCCGCCAAAGGCAGCGGCGCGGGCGTGAAGCCGCTGGTCGACGTGAAGGTGAGCTTCACAAGATCCGAGCCGTAGACCTTGTTGGTGTATCCGCCGATGACCTGGATCGGTGCCGCGCCGTCGCCGCCGTTGTAGGCGTTGAAGCCGACCCATTGCTGGTCCGCTCCCCACCATCCGAACGCCAGGTTTGCAGTCGAGACGCTGTTGAGCCCACTGTTGGGCATGTTGAGCTCGTAAGCCGGGGTAGTGCCGCCGGTGGTCCAGTTTGTGAACGTCGCGTCCGGGACCGAGCCTGTCACCAGGCCAAGCACCGGTGCATTCGGCGTCGGCCACAGGCCGGGATTGGCCGCCTGCACCGCCGCGTCGCCGATGTAGCTTAGAAGCGCCGGATCCAGGGACACAGTGCCGCCGTTGAAAAGCCCGACATTCACCGACGTCAGGTATTGGCTCGTGGGAAGGACAGCCGGCAGCGACGCCAAATTGTCTAACGCGATGGATCCCGCCTGATTGGGGTATTGCGGATTGAGGATGCCTGAGTTGGCAGCCGCCTCCATGTACATGTTGTAGGTACGAGAGACGCCGCTCTGGCTGATCGAAAGCTGGTACCAGTTGACACCGGTGTTGTAGGGCAGGCCGTTGAGTTGTAGCGTGCTGCCGGTCGGTGTCACGCCGGCGATGGGCGTGAAAATGTTGGCGTCCTGATGAACGACGCCGGTGCCCCCGCCGGTCGTCGTGGAGGCTGCCGTCACGGTGGTGGGCAGGTTGATCGTGTAGTGCATCGAATCAACGACCGATGCGATCGTGAATGTCGTGTTCAGGTAGCTGGAATCGATGCCGGCGAAGGACTGGGCTCCGCCGAACGTGACCTGGGCGCCGACCTTGGCATAGAGATCTGCATTGACGTCCGTGACCTTGAGGGTACCCGAGTCTTGGGTGGCGGCAAACGGATTATCGAGCACCAGGGTCTCGTTGTAGAGCCAGGTCTGGTAGCGCGGCTCGAGGGCGTTGCCGACCACGGCTTGCCCGCCGCCCGTTGTCCCGCTGGTCGCGATGTCGCTGACCTGGACCAGGTAGTGGGCGCCATCCACGATGCCCTTGATCGCGAAAGTCTGGTTGAGCGCGGTGGCGTGGATGCCGGCAAAACCGGTCGCGCCACTCAACGTGACCGATGCATTTTCTGCCAACGTGACGGTGCCGGGGATCACCGCATAGGATCCGGCATCGGGATCGAAGACGGTGATGACATTGGAAGTGCCGGTCACCGAGCCGCCACCGCTGGATGTCGTGGCGGTCGCGGCCGCGTCGCTCACCTGCACCTTATAGGTGTTGTTGGCCAGGTCGACGCTTGTGATCGTGAATGTCTGGTTGAGTTGCGCCGTCGTGAAGCCGCCAACCGCACTCGCCCCCGAGAAAGCGACCTGGGACCCGACGACGGCATAGTTCTTGGCATTGGCGTCGAAGACGGTAAGGAAGTGTGAGCTGAATTGCGTCGAAAAGGCGTTGGTGAGCGAGATGGTCGCGGAGGCGAGGGGATTGCTGCTGAGACTGAAATTGAGGTTCTGCGGGGTCGGGATGGTCGCCTGCGTGAAGGTGGCGAGCCCGCCAGTCTCTCCCGTGTAGAAGCCAAGTGTCACCGTTGCGTCGGGGTCGACCCTGAGCTGACCCACGCCCATCCCCAGGATCAGGCTGAGGTTCGGCGCCCCTGTGGATTCAAGAGGCTCCACCAGCTGTTCAACGTTCTCGTAGGTATTGTAGATCACCGTCGGCGTATAGCCCTGTGTCTGCGCCAGCGTGTCCGGAGAGACCGCGGTCTGATTGTCGTCGAACAGGGTGAGGGTGATCTCCTGGACATCAACTCCGGCGACGACCGCAGTGCCGCCGCCGGGCCCCGTGCTGTTTGCCGTCGCATTGTTGAGTTGCACTTGATAGTGCGCCGCGTCGATGATCTTGGTAATTGTAAAGGTCGCGTTCAGGGCGGCGGGCTCGATGCCGGCGAAGCTGGCGACACCACCAAAGGACACGAGCGCTCCGGGCTCGGCATATTCGGCGGCGTTGGTGTCCGTCACCGTGATGGCGCTGGTCTGGTTGGTGATGCCGCTGCCACCGCCGGTTGCCGCCGATGTGGCAGTCACTGCCGTCGTGCCATTGACGACCGCCACCTGGTACGTGTTGTTTGCGAGATCGACGCTGACGATCTGCAACGGCACGTTCAGCTGGCCGGGGGCGAAGCCGCCGACACTGGCGGCGCCCATGAACGCGACGTAGCCTCCGACGGCGGCATAGTGGGCCAAATTGGCGTCCGTTACGGTGATGACGTTGGAGCCGCTGGTGACAGCGCTGCCGCCGCCCGTCCCCGCCGATGTGGCAATAACCGCGGTCGTGCCGTCATTGACCGCCACCTGGTATCTGTTGCTCGCCAGATCGACGCCGATGATCTTGAATGTGTTGTTGAGTTGGACCGTGGTGAATCCTGAAAAGTCGCCAGCCACGCCGGCGATCGCCACGGAAGACCCGACGACGGCGTAGTCGGCAGCGTCGGTATCGGTCACAGTGATGACGTTGGAGGCATTCACCACGCCTGTGCCGCCGACGTTGGCCAGGGTGGCATTTGCACTGGCGCCGCCGCCGATCTGGATCGTGTAGCTGTTGTTCGCTAGGTCGACACTGGTGATCTTGAAGGTCTGGTTGAGCTGGGCCGCGCTCAATCCGGCGAAGCCGGTTGTCACGCCCGAAATGGCCACCGAGGAGCCGACGAGGGCGTAGCTGGCGGCATTGGCGTCCGTCACGGTGATGACGGCGGACCCATTCGTCGTGGAAAATGGATTGTCACTGAACGTGCCCGTGTAGGCGGAAAGCGGATTGCCGCCGAGCGTGTCGAAGTAGGTCGTCAGCGGATTGGGCCCGGGACTGTCGGTGTAGCTCGCCAGAGGATTGGCGCCGAGACCGATACTGTAGCCCGTTGGAATCAGGGGCCCACCCTGCTGGAACAGGCTCATGACGGCATCGGAGTAGCCGTTGCCGTAGGAATTGGTGTTGTCGAAGAAGATCTGGGCGTACGGATCATAGGAGACGCCGGAGCCGAAAGTCGTCGTGCTCCAGGCGAAGGGCGTCACCGCGCCGGGTTGATCTGTTGCCTTCTGGCCGCCGAAGGCGAAGGTCGGATCGAAATTCCAGTTGTCGCTGAGACTGATCGCGCTGGTGCCGAGCTGTGTGTTCAGCGGCGTCGTCGTGCCACCCAGATAGCCGCCGATGAAGCCAGTCAACAACTTGACGAACGTCGAGCCCCACTCGTTGTTGGTGCCGGTGTTCATGTCCTGGCCGACAACGATGTCGCCCGAATTGTTCAAACTGCTGAATTGATAGTAGGTGCCGTCGGGGTTCTTGAGCGAGGCGTTCCCCAGCGTGGCATAGATGCTGTTGGAGAGATCCGTTGTCGAGATCTCGATGGTACCCTTGATCTGGCTCTTCGACGTCGGCGTCAGGACGTAGGTTCCGGCGTTGTCGACGCCGGGCGTATAGGACACCGTGTAATCATACAATCCATAGTTGTGGTATTCCTGGTATTGAACGTTAATCGGGGTGATGGTGGTGCCGATGTTTATGTAGTCGACGGAGAAGGCCCCGTTGAAGAAGCCGGCGATATTGACGTCGACGGTACCGGCGTTTACCGCGGCGCCCAGCGACTCGACATAGGGTGTCCAGTTGGCGGCCGAAGCGCCGCCTGGTCCGCCTGACGCCAGCGCCGTAGCCGGTGCGGCCGCCAGGCGAGGCGCGCCCTGGAGCGGACCCTCGGCGTAGTTATGAACTAGGGCGCCGCTGTTGATGCCGACGATATCGTTGAAGATGCTGGTGCCGTTGACTGCGTAACCGCGTGTCTGAGTCGTGGCGCCGTTGGGGTAGGAGATGTCGACCGACATCGGGATGCCGAAGACGTTGACGTCGGTCAGGTTGCCCGCGTCGCCGGCGGCGCCCAGCAGGGAGACCTCGAAGCTGTCGTAACGGAAGTCGTGGGTGTCCGCATTGTTCCAGTTGATGTCGGATTCCTGGTTGATCGCGCCGCCCGATCCGAACAGGCCGCTGGGATCGCTCGCGGTGACACTTTGAATGATCACCCAACATCCGCGATTGAAAAAAGGGAGACTCAAAAAAGCCGTTGTTTGTGAGGATGATACGACTCATTAATTTGTCAAATCGCTCACCTTGAGGGTGCGATGGGGTCCTTGCAGACGGTTTTGCCATTCAAATTGGCGGCGACTGAA
>CAMDOT010000216.1 GCA_945903635.1 Rhizobium sp. Q54
CAAAGCCCTGCTGCGCAAAGAAGCCGCTCGAACCGTCGGCGCTCTGTGGGACGCCGTCGGCAAACTCCTCCAACGCTATTGCCCCAGCGAGTGCGCAAACTACTTCGCAAACGACGGATATCGTCTATCCAATCGAGATACGCTCTAGCTGAAAGCCGACGATGCCACTTATTCAGTGCCTGCTCGCGCAGCGTCTCAGCGCTTTCGGCGGCCGTTTCCAGGTCGGGCGTGGCAATGGGGACGCCAGCGGCGACGATCGCGGCCTAATAAGCGCCCGGGTTCCGTTCCCGTTCGAGACGGGTCACTTCTTTCCGGCGCTTGAACTCGTCGTAGATGCTCGCGCCGAGAAAGGTAAGGAGGGAGCCAAGGCATCCCCCAATCGCGCCGATACCGAGATAGTAGAGGGTGTCTTCCATCTAGCGGCTGCCGTAGCGAAACCAGAGCGTCCAATACAGGTACGCCCCAGCCATTACGAGGGGCGGCCCCAGGATCGCGCCGCTGAGAAGACAGACCACCAAGCCAACATCTGGAGTCATCTGCGATTGTTCCTGCCGGCGATCGGCCAAGGGTTGGGGTGGTCGGCGAAAAGGACTGGATTGGCCATCGGGATATCTCGTGCGGCCAAATCTAGGGAAGGTGGACGGGTATGTGAAGCGGATCCATCCGCCCTATTTGATCGTGATCTCCGTGGCGCCATGGCCCTCGAACTCCGTCCGGGCGACGCCGGTTCCCGGCAGGAACGCCGGCGGATGAACCGATCCGGTGAGCACCAGGTCGCCCGCCTTGAGATGCCGGCCGAGGCCGTTGAGGCGATTGGCAAGCCAGGCGAGCGAGATCAGCGCGCTGCCCATGACGGCGCTGCCGAGTCCGTGGGCCAGTTCCTTGCCGTCGAGCGTCGAGCGACCTTTCAGATGCGGGAAATCGAGCTTCTGCCAGTCCTTGATCTCGGTGCCGACCACCAGCGCCGCCTGCAGCACGTTGTCGGCGATGCGCGCGGGGCCGGTCATCTTGGTGACGTCGACGTAACGATTGTCGACCAGCTCCATGCCGCAATAGAGGTTGCCGACGTGGGCGCGGATGGAGTCGGCGGTATAGGGCGCGCCGCCTGCCGGCGCGTCCTTCGAAATGCGCGCAACAAGCTCGGGCTCGATGCCGGGCTTGAGCGGCCATCCCTTCTCGAACACCGCCCCGCTCTCGCGCAGGCCGCTCTGGTAGATGCCGGCAAAAACAGGACCCGACAGCTTCAGCGGCTCGTATTGCTGCGGCAGCGTCAGCGCCACCTTCCAGCCGGAGAATTTGTCGCCCGCGGCGGCGAAGAGATCATGGATGGCGAACTGCACCTTGTAGGCGTCAACCTCCGAGAGGTTGGCGGTCGCCGCGATGATGTCCATCGGCTGCTTCAAGCGCCGGCCGGCGGCGATCTTCTCGGCGAGTGCGGCGATTTCCTTGGCGTCCACGGCGGTTCTCCCCTGAATCAAGCGTTGGTTCATCAAGCGTTGGCACTTTTGTACTTCGCCACGGCGCCGGTTCAAAGCTCATGCTCAACGGCGCCTTTGCGTTGCGGCTGGCGGCGTCTATCGTGGGCAGGAAGTCCCGGGGCGCACAGCACGAAAGCAACCGTACATGCCTGTCCTTCGTGCGCTTCTCGCCATTTGCCTGTGCTGTCTCACCATCGTCGCCGGACAGGCACAAGACGCAACGGGCGAAGCGACCGGCATCGTGGCCTCCTGGCGGTCGAACGACGAGACGTGTCGAAGCCAGACGGCCGCAGCACTTGCGACCGTCGCCGCCTGCGAGCAGCGCGATACGATGGCGAAGCGCCTGATGCAGCTCAACTACTGCCAGGACGACAAATCCACCGCGTGGAAGCCCTGTCCCGGCGCCAGCGCGCCGCCGCAATTGCTGACCAACAATTCATTGCGCCTCTCCACCGTCCAGATGCACAGAGCCGGTGGCGTCTTCGTCATTCCCATCACGCTGAACGACAGCGTCAATCAATATGCCATTCTCGATTCGGGGGCGTCGAACGTCCAGATCCCGCAGGAAGTCGCCGACGAACTTCGGCGCAACGGCTCGCTCACGGATGCAGACGGCCTGGGACAGCGACGCTACATCCTGGCCGACGGAAGAGGCGTTGTGGACAAGGTGTTCCGGTTGAGGCGCCTCAAGATCGGCGACAAGGTCATGGACAACGTCGTGGCCACGATCAGCGCGCCCAACACTCGAATCCTGCTGGGGCAAAGCGTCCTTCGCCGCCTGAACGGCTGGGCGATCGACAATATCAAGAACACGCTGACGCTCGACTAGATCGGCGCATGTTTGCCGGGAGCGCAGCTGCCCGCTCAGCCGTGCGGCAGGGCGAGCAGGTTCTGCGAGTCGTTGCCGACCGCCGGATCGGTGACGAATGTTCCGTGCGCGCCGTCGCTCGCCAGATTGAAGCTGCTGGCGTGGTAGCTTCCGAACAGCTGGACCGACGCCTCGAGCTGGCCGCTGGTAAACAATGCCAGCGTGCCAGTGTTGACGCCCGTCGACGTCCACGACGCCACCGTCCCGGTCGTATAGGCAACGTCGACGAAGTCGATCGTGCCTGCCGTCGGTGTGAGACCCGAGATGGAGACGGCGCCGGCCCCGTCGTACACCTTCACGATACTGCCCGACGAGTTGATGGTGACGGAACCCGCGCCGCCAATGTTCATGTCCACAGTGCCGCCATTCAAGGCAACGTCGGTGGCGAAGCCACCACCGTGGACAACCATGGTGCCGCCGCTCTGGATGGTCGTGCTGCTCACGACCGTGCCCGAATTCCAGGCCCACAGCGCGCCGCCGGACTGGACCGTGGTACCTTCGGCGTGGGCGCCCGCATAGACGTGCTGCCGTGCGCCGTTGCCGATGGTCGTGCTGGTCGCCGATGCGTCTGCACCCCAGACCCACTGCTGCCCGCCGAACTGCAGATTGGCGCTCACCGCGCTGGCGCCACTATTGACCCACTCGTAGCCTCCGATCTGAACCGTCGCATTCGTCGCGATCGCCCCGCTTCCTATGACGTCTTCGACACCTCCGGACTGGACCGTGGCAAACATCGAGAAGCCGCCGGCATAGACGTTGAGATTGGCGCCGTTCTGAACCGTGGCGTGCGCCGCAGAGCCGCCCGAGAAGACATTGATAGTGTTGCCGGACTGCAGAGTCGTAAAAGACGTTATGCCCCCGGACGAAACATTTACCAGACCCCCACCGCCCTGGAGCAGCAGGTTCGAGGTCACGCCGCTGGCAAAGATATCGACCGTCCCACCGGCCACCGTCCCGCCGCTGGCGAGGCCGCCGGACGACACGTGCAGGAGGCCGCCGGAATACACCGAGGTGTTCAAGGCGAGTCCAGCGCTGTCGATGGCCTGGATGCCGCCGCTCAGCACGGTCGTGTTCACGGCCGAGCCCGCGCTCTTGACGTGCTGATGGCTTCCAGAGTTGAGCGTCGTGCCGCTTGCGATGGCGTTGGTGGCGGCGCCGGCGCCGCCGATGACCTGGGTGCCGCCGCCGTTGACCGATGCAGCGGAAGTCGTGCCGTAGACAGAGTCATAGCCGCCGCGGGCGACCGTCGTGTTGCTGGCTGTCGCGCCGGCCCATACCTGGTGCTCGCCCAGGACGATCGATCCGGTATCACCGCTTCCAGCGGCCATGTACATGATGCCGCCGGCACTGATCATCGTGGCGCTCGCCGTTCCGCCCGAGTTGACGGTCACGCGGCCGCTGGAGGCACCGCTGGAGACGAGGGTGAGGCCGGCGCTGGTCTGACCCGAATCGACGGAAAGATTGTAATTGCTGATGACCGCGCCCTGGGACACGGTAAAGCTCTGCACGATGCTGGCACTGTTCAGCGCGCTGACGTTGCCCTGCGCGTTGGCGAGTGTCGCGAACTCCTGCATCTCGACGGTGTACGAGCCATTGCCGAACGAAACCGGCGCGGCCGTCGCCCAATTTCCATCGGCATCCGCGGTCGCCACGAGATAACCGCCGTTCGACACGATTTCGGACGGCAGGGCGGGGCCGGTAAAGGTGAGCTTGGCGACGCTGCCGCCGCCGATCTTGTTGGTATAGGCGCTGACGAAGCTGCTGTTGATGGCGGCTCGTTGCTGCACGGCCGCGCTGGCGGCGCCGTTCCAGCCGAAGACGAGGCCGCCGTTATAGACCGTTTGCGGCGTCGTCGTCGGAAGATTTCCCGATATGGAGGGCGTTTGCACCGTCCACACCTGATACGATTCCAGGAACTGGCCCCCCAGGCCCGCGAGATAGCCCGGACGCATGCCCACGAGGGGCGCCATCGGCGCCGGATAGGCGGCGTTCGGCAGCGATGCCGCGGACAGAGGCACAGCCGCCATCAGGGACGGATCGAGGCTGTTGGTGCCGCCGTTCTGGAAGTTGATCCCTACCTGGCCGCTCGTATCGGCAATGAACTGCCCGCTACCGTTCCCTGCGACGGTCGCAAGCCCGTCAATCGCGATGACGCCGCCTTGTCCCGCATAGGCGGGATTGAGGATGCGGCCCGCAGAGTCGACCGTCTCATAGAGGTTGAAGGTTTTCTGGGCGGCGCCCGCTCCGACCACGATCTGGTACCAATTCACGCCCGTGCCGGACGAAGCTGCAGTGACGGGCAGGTCATGGATGTTGATGATGCCGGTAACCACAGTGCCACCGGTATTCGACATCACATAGCCGCTGCCGCCGCTGCCGCTGACGAGAGAGTAGTTGCCGAACGCGGATATCGTCGGCAGCGCCACGTCCGCGGCGGAGGTGGCTCCCTTGAGCACAATCGTGACGGGCGTGCCGGGGGCGAGGCTCATCGTCCCGACATTGAAATCGAGCTGCGTCTGGATGCCGCTGCTGCTGTAGCCCGACGGCACCAGATAGCCGCCACTGCTGGCAGGCACGTAGTTGTGGATGACAGGAGTCGTGTAGCCCGACGTCGTATCGTTGTCGGCGAACAGGGTCACGGTGATATGGCTGGAATCCGTGGGGGTACCGGTTCCGTCGGACACATTGATGAGGGGGCCGACATCGTAGGCCCGGGTCAGGAAGTCCGAGTAGCCGTTGCCGTAGGAATTGGTCGAGTTGAAGAAGACCTTGGCATACTCGTCATAGGCGACGGTGCCGGAATGCGTCACCGACCCCGACCCGGAGGAAACCGCTCCGCCAAAGGCGTAGGTGGGATCCTGATACCACTCCTTGTTCAGGACAATGGAGCCCGAGACGTTGGGGTTGAGCGACGTGGCCGCTCCATCCCAATAGCCGGCCGTGAACCCTGCGAGGAAGTCCCGCAGCACCGTGCCCCACTCGTTATTGGCGCCCGTGTTCATGGTCAGCGTCGTGGTGCCGCCCGTACCGTCGCCGGTCGAGAGGCCGCTGATGGTCGCATTGCCCAGCGTCATGTAGATGCTGTTGGCGAGGTCGGCCGCGCCGATCGTGATGGTGCCCTTGATCTGGCTGGTGGTGCCAGGCGTCAGGATGAAGTTGGTGCCGCTGTAGGTGACGTTGTAGGCGTAGAAGCCGGCATTGTGCCAGATGCCGTTGGCATCGGGCGCGCCGTTGAAATAGCCGGCGAGCTGAATCTGGTTGGCACTTCCCGACGTCGCGGCACCACTCGAGGCAACCGCTGAAATGTAGGGGTTCCAGTTGGCAACCGAATAGTTGGTGCCGGCAATTCCTTCGCCGATCGCCGTCGCGGGCGAGATCGCCATGCGCGGCTGCGTGGTCGCGTAGCCGCCCGAACCGACGGACGTGAAGTATTGAATGCTGCCGCTGCCGCCAGCACTGGCAAGTGCCTCCCAGATGCCGCCGCCGCTGACAGTGCCGCCGCTCAGGTTGTAGCCGCGCGAAGCGCTGGACGTGGGCGAGCCGGCACTGATCTGGGCGGCAGTGCCGTATTCGACTTCGATGGCCATCGGGATGCCGAAGCCATTGATGTCCGTGAGATTACCCGCGTCGGCAGCGGCAGGCGTGAAGGTCACCTCGAAGCTGTCGTAGCGATAGTTCAGCGTCTGGGCGCTGGTCGTGGTGCCCGTCGGGACGATCTGGCTTTCGGTCGTGATCTGGGTCTGTACGGAATCGCCGGCCTGGTCGGTGCTTTGCAGGATGAAGTAGACCTTCAGACCCTTCTCGAAACCGGGCCTCAGCGTCACCGTGGCGCCGCCGCCGGTCGGAGTCGGAGTCCAATTGGTACTGTCGAGGGCCGCCCAAGTTGGCGCGGTGCCGTTCGCATTGAAGTAGACGGCATAGCCTTTGACGTTGGCCATACCGAGCTGCGTCACCATATTCGCCGTCAGCGCAACCGTCACATTTGGCATGTGAACTCCTTATTGGTCAGGACGGCCTGCTGACGGCCTTCCTGCACATTTTCCCATGATGATCATGTATCAACACGCGAAATAGCGAAACTAAATTAAAGTCAATGTTGCAGAATTTCCCCGGCCCCATGGCTCGTATCAGCGTCGATCGATGTCATCGCGGATCTTCTGGAACTTCAGCAGCCGGTCGATCGCGCGGTCGAGCCAGCGATCCGGCAGCCAGCGCGGCAGCAGCCAGAAGCGAAACAGGCGATCGGGGACGACGTAGCGCGTTTTTGGCCGCCTGAGGACGAGAGCGTCGATGATCCGGCGCGTCACCGCCGAAACGGGCAGCGCGCTCCGCCGCTCGCCGGACAAGTTCATGCCGCGCAGCACCGGATGATAATCCGTGCCGTCGAAGCTCGTGCGAATATGCGCGGCCTTGTCCCAGATCGGCGTGTCGATGGCGCCCGGCTGGATCACGATCACGTCCACGTCGTAGATCAGCAATTCGCGCCGCAGCGAATCCGACAGCGCCTCCAGGGCATGCTTCGAGGCGGCGTAGGGTCCCATGAACGGATAGGCGATCCGCCCGCTGACGGAACTGATATTGACGATCCGGCCGCGCGGGTGAGCTTTCGAGGCGCGCAACAACGGCAGGAAGGCCTGCACCATGTGCAGCACGCCCACGACATTCACCTCGAAATGCTGCCGCAGGACATCGGGCGACAGCGAGGTCAAGGGACCGGGATTGGAAATCCCGGCGTTGTTGATCAGGCCGAACAGCCCGCCGTCGCCGATCTCCTCCTTCACGCGCGCGGCGGCCCTGCCGACGGCATCGGCATCGGTGACGTCGAACAGCAGCGGCGTGAAGGAGCTGCCGAATTCGCGCTGGAGTTTTGCCGCCTGGTCTTCTGTGCGGACGCTGCCGAAGACCCTATAACCCCGACGGCACAGCTCGGCTGCCGTGCCGTGGCCGATGCCCGTCGAAACGCCCGTGATGACGATGGACTTCAAGCGCGTTTCGGTTATGCCGCCTTCGCCGGATGGTACTTGCCGTAGAAGCTTTCGCCCTTGGCGGCCATGTCGCGCAGGAGCTTCGGCACCTCGAACTGGTTGCCGTACTTCTTGGCGAAGTCGTCGCACTCGGCCACGAACGTCTTGATCCCGACCTGGTCGATCAGGCTGATCGCCCCACCGGTCTGCGGCGCAAAGCCCAGGCCCATGATCGAGCCGACGTCGCCGTCCTGCGGGTCGGTCAGCACGTTGGTTTCCAGGCAGCGCGCCGTGTCGACGGACTGCACGTAGAGAAGGCGCTTCTTGATCTCGTCTTCCTTGGCGCGCTTCTCCTCACCCTCGCCATAGAGCAGCTTGGGATCGGCCGGGAAGTACTTGGTGAGTTCCGGCCACAGGCGCTTCTTGCCGTCAGCCGGATATTCGTAGAAGCCCTTGCCGTTC
Organism: Rhizobium sp. Q54; assembly: GCA_945903635.1. Classification (GTDB taxonomy): domain Bacteria; phylum Pseudomonadota; class Alphaproteobacteria; order Reyranellales; family Reyranellaceae; genus Reyranella. Next base: position 7,773 of record CAMDOT010000216.1, read on the forward strand.
TTGCGACCGTAGCGCTCGAGCTTGGTGTGCATCAGCTCGAGCACGTCCTCGGTGCCGCTGCTCTCGTACTTGTGGTCTGACGCCGCGGCATCCTTGCGCGCCTGGTCCATGATCTTCCACGAAAGATCGATCGCGACCTCGTCGTTGAGCGACAGCGGGCCCACCGGCATGCCGGCGTAGCGCGCGCAGTTCTCGATCATGGCGGCCGGGATGCCCTCCTTCAGCATGCGGTGGCCTTCGCTGATGAAGGCGCCGCAGACGCGCGACGTGAAGAAGCCGCGGCTGTCGTTCACGACGATCGGCGTCTTGCGGATCTTCTGCACCAGGTCCATGGCGCGGGCGAGCGTCTCCGGCGAGGTCTTCTTGCCGACGATGATCTCGACCAGCGGCATCTTCTCGACCGGCGAGAAGAAATGCAGGCCGATGAAGTTGGCCGGCCGGGACGAGGCTTCGGCCAGGCCGGTGATCGGGAGCGTCGAGGTGTTGGAGGCGAACACCGCATCGGCCGGCAGCGATGCCTCGGCCTTCTTCGTGGCTTCGGCCTTGACCTCGCGGTTCTCGAACACCGCCTCGATCACCATCTGGCAATCCTTCAGCGCACCGAAATCGGGTGTCGCGTTGATCTTAGCCAGCATGGCGTCGCGCTTGTCCTGAGTGAGACGGTTGCGCTTCACCAGCTTGTCGAGTTCGGCCGCGATGTGGGCCTTGCCCTTGTCGGCTGCGGCCTGGTCGCGATCGACCAGCACGATGTCGAGGCCGGCCTGCACCGAGACGGTGGCGATGCCGGCGCCCATCAGGCCGGCGCCCAGCACGCCGATCTTGGTGTAGACCTGCTTGGCCACGCCCTTGGGCCGGCGGGCGAGCTTGTTGGCTTCCTGCAGGCCGAAGAACAACGTGCGGATCATGCTCTTGGCCACGGGATCACGCAGCAGCGAGACGAAGTAGCGGGTCTCGACGCGCAGGCCTGAGTCGAACGGCAGCTGCAGACCTTCGAAGACGCAGCTCATGATCGCCTTGGGCGCCGGATAGACGCCGTTGGTCTTGCCGCGGATCATGGCGCTGCCGCCGATGAAGGTCATGACGCCCGGCGGGCTCCAAACCTGGCCGCCGGGGAAGCCCGGCACCTTGAAGCCCTTGCGGTCCCACGGCTGCACGGCGCGGCCGTCGATGGCCTTCGCTCCCTTGCCGCCGAATTCCGGCACGACCTGCTCGGTCGCCGGCGCCATCAGCCACGCCTTGGCCTTGGCCAGCAGCTCGCCTGCCGGCACGACCTCGTGGATGAGGCCGAGACTCTTGGCGGCGTCGACCGTGAGGTCCTTGCCCTCGAGCAGGATGGGTGCGGCGTTCTGCACCCCGATCAGGCGCGGAATGCGCTGTGTGCCGCCGCCGCCCGGCAGCAGGCCGATCTTGACCTCGGGCTGGCCGACCCTGGTCTTGGGATTGGCCGCCGCGATCCGGTAGTGGCTGGCGAGGCACATCTCGAAGCCGCCGCCCAGCGCCGTGCCGTTGATCGCAGCCACGACAGGCTTGCCGCCGGTCTCCTGGCTGCGGAACAGCTTCTGCAGTTGGCTGAACTGCTCCATCAGCTTCGACGCGTCGGACGTGTCGAGGCCCAGGATCATTTCCAAATCGGCGCCGGCGATGAACGCCTCCTTGGCCGAGGTGATGATGATGCCCTTGACCTTGGCATCCTTCATCGCGGTCTCGAGCGCGCCGGCGTAGGCCGTCATGGACGCTTCGTTCAGCACGTTCATGCTGCGGTTCGGCATGTCCCAGGTGATGGTGGCGATGCCGTCGCCGTCGACGTTGTAGTTGATCATGATCAGACTCGCTCGATGATGGTGGCGGTGCCCATGCCGGCGCCGACGCAGAGCGTCGCGAGGCCGGTCGAGAGGTTGCGGCGCTCCAGCTCGTCGAGGAGCGTGCCCAGGATCATGGCGCCGGTGGCGCCCAGCGGATGGCCCATGGCGATGGCGCCGCCGTTCACGTTGATCTGGTCGTGCGGCATCTTGAGGACCTGCAGGTAGCGCAGCACGACGGCCGCGAAGGCCTCGTTCAGCTCCCAGAGGTCGATGTCCTTCACGCTCATGCCGGCGCGCTTCAGCGCCTTCTCCGACGACGGCGCCGGGCCGGTCAGCATGATCGCCGGCTCCGAGCCGATCGAGGCGAAGGAGCGGATGCGCGCACGCGCCTTGAGGCCGGCCTTCTCGCCGAATTCCTTGGTGCCGATCAGGATGGC
>CAMDOT010000217.1 GCA_945903635.1 Rhizobium sp. Q54
AGAGCAGAACGCGGTGCGCGCCGCCTATAACCGCGCCGAGTATCTCGGTGAACGGCGCGCGATGATGAACCACTGGGCCGACCACCTGGACGCATTGGCCGCCGGCAACGTGCTGCCCTTTAAGGCGAAGCACCCCGGCTGACAGCCAGATCGATAATGTCTGCCCCGCCTCGATCTCGGTCGGATTGAGGCTCGTCCGCCACGAGGTAAGCCATTAACTCCGCGTCGGTCAACTTCCGCACGTCAACATGCTGCGTCGTGTTCACATGCGCGACCGCAGCGAGCTTCGGATGAACATAGGGCGCTGCCGCGCATGCGGCATCACAGGCGTTGTCGAGCGCCACCTCGATGAGCGCGTCGTCAGGCTCCGGTTTCGCCAGCTCGCGATCCGCCTTCGCAGCCCACCAGCGCATCTTGCGGATCATTGTCTCAAGCGGGGTGACGCCGGTCGATGCGATGCGCGCCTGTCGCACAATCGACGCTCTATTCGGAACACCCTTTGGACGTCCGCCGCCGGGTCGTGCTCCGCCTCGTGGCATTGGTACTTTTCCTAAAGAGCCGAGGAGAACCAGGACCGCGGCTGGCGTCCATAGACCAGGTGCCGCTGCGCTGAATTACTCCGCTTGGGCGGCGCTCTCTCCGCTCTCAGCGCGCGACGCGTTTGATGCGGCGGTGCGGGGGGCTTTGAGCCGAGAGACGCATTTGATTTGCAGTCTAGATTACCAAATTACGGTCCAAGACGAAACACCAGCGGTGGTGTGCACTCGCAGTGAGGCGTGGTAGTTTCCTACAGCGACCGGGGGTGCCCGCTATTATTCGCGAGTGTGCGTCGCGCCGGGTTTTCAGTGTGGCGGTCCATCGCCGTGTCGCAAGGTTGAGAGGCTAATTTTCCAGGGGCTATGATCATGGTAAGAAGGAAAGCCAAGCTCAACTCCGCGGTAGATGACCTTCAGCATGCCATGGCGCTCAACATAACGGCGCAGGACTGGGCTCGGATTGAGACGGCCTACAAACAGAAGCTTTCGCCTGCGCTCAGGAACGAGATTTACGCAACGACGTGGTGGTTCATGAGCTTCGCGCCTAGTGAAGCTAACGCAGAGGCCGTGAGCGCGGCGGTCGACAATTTAGCGGGTGTCCGGAAAGCGGGACAGGAATTCTTAGATCTGTATCTACTGAATTTAAACTCCGAGGACGGAAGCGCGCAGTTGGTTGCGGAAAACTTCGAGATCCAGAAAAGGCATACACGTTTTCACGCGGATCTGACTGCCTACATCAAGGCTTGCGATTGCGCACTAAAGGAAATTAGAAATCCAGAGAGCCATGGGTGGCGTAGCGGAGAGATGTGGAATTTGTGGATTAGGAAGCTAACTGAAATTGCGCGCGAGGGTAAGTAGCCGCACCAGGCCCGTCAAGATGACGACAAAAACACGACAGGCAGACCTTCGCCGTTCGTCGCGTTCGTTTGCGAGTTACAACATTGTATTCCGGAAAGGTTTCGCCGTTCAACGCATTCTACCACCGCGTTAACGGTCGCAATTAATAGAGCGCGTCGGATCACATAAGAAAAAACAAATCGATTTATAAGATCCGCCGAACAAGGGCGTAATTTTCTACTCGTCACAATGTTCGCCCCAGGGTGGGCGAACTCGCTGGGGTTATCCCGGCCAACGTGACGAGGGATCAATGACTACACCTCTTGCCTACACCGTCTCTCAGGCGTGCGCTGTCGCATGCGCTGGACGAACCTCTCTCTATGAGGCGATCAGCTCCGGCGCGCTCCGTGCCGTCAAGCGCGGTCGCCGCACAATCATACTCGCTGAAGACCTTCGGTCCTGGGTCCAACAGCTCCCGGCTGTCGAGAGTGACCGGGCGCCGAAGGCATCGCTCCATCGCGTAATCCGATCCTAGAGGACCATCATGAAAAAGTTCACACGCCAGCAGTCCGCCAACGCGCCGATCGCCAACATCAATCTTGATCTCGGAGCTGCAGCCGCGAAGGTCGCCCACGTTCTCGAGCCGGACGACTACCGGCTGCGCATCGAAGCCGCACGTGTCGTTCACAGCGGCCCGAACGTGCTCGTGGCTCTAGAACTCGTCCTGGCGGATGATGGCCGTCGCGTCGCCAACCGTCCCCTGTGGGTTGACGGCCCGAACGCCGGTGCGGGTCATCTCGCTGCGGAGAACCAGCACCTGCTCGCACAGCTCCTGGCCCTTGCTGGTCTGCCGACAGCGGGGAAACTTAATGAGCTGATCCCGAAGCTGACGGGGCTGGAGTTTGATGCGCGCTTGGTTCTCGCCACAGATCGCCGCGACAGGCGCACCTTCAACACCATCGCGGCCATCTACGCCGAAGGTGCGCCGTGACGGACGCACCGATCACTTTCGCCGCCGTCGCTCAGCCTCTTGCTGAGCGGGGCTGGCGGCCCTTCCCAGGCCAGCAGGCCACCAAAATCCCCGCGATGGCGGGCTGGTCCGGCCTCAACGGCGCGGACTGGGATGCGGCTGATCTCGCGGCCACCGTTGCCGGATATCACCCAGCCGATGACTACTGCTGTTGCCTCGCAGTGCAGCGAGAAATCACCGCCATCGATCTCGACATTCTCGATGCGGGGCACGCGGCCAGCGCCGACAGGCTGGCCAACGACATTCTCGGCAGAACTCCGCTGGTCCGGATCGGGTTCGCGCCCAAGCAGGTTCGCCTCTACCGCAGCGGCGACGCCGCACGGTCGCGCAAGCTCCATCCGCTCGAAATCTTCTCGGGGAGCGGGCAGATCGTCGCCTATGGCTGGCATCATAAGGCAGGCCGTCCGTACACCTGGTTGGAGCGTTCGCCGCTCGATACCGACGCCGACAGCGGCGCTATCCCGCAGGTGACGCGAGCGCAGCTCGATCACTTCGCTACCGAACTGTTCAAGATCGTGCCGCGCCGCCTGCTGCCGAACAGACAGGGCCGGTCGTCGGGCACCACCAGCACCATCGGTGAGCGGCTGAGCATGTTGTCCACCCTGCACGGCAGCTGGAAGCGCGCCGCAGCCATCGTGCTCCGTGATGCTGTCGAAGGCAGCCGGAACGAAACCGCGTGGGCCGTGGTCTCGTCCGCAGCCGGACGCGGCATTCCCGACGCCGTCGTCTGGGGGTTATTCGAGCGGCATTTCCACGGATGGGCCGGTGCTTCCGAAGCCCAGGTCGCCGCCATGATCGAGCGCGCATGCGCCGCGCGCCGGCAATCCAGCATGCCATTCACGACATCAGCAGGAGGGGGCGATGCCGCTCATCGCTAATTCGGAAGCCGACAGCGTGCTTGATCCTGACAGCGCCACGCCACAGGCTGGCGCGCTCGACGTGATCCCTGTCGCCGACCACCACCCCGGTGACCGCGATGACGACGAGCTGGTCCGTTGCGCAAAAGAGACAATTGAAGCGTGGCAGGGCGCGGACACGCCGCCCGGCCTGACGCAGGTGCAGGAGTTGTTCCACGCCGCGATCTGTGAGGGTGCGAGCGCCATGGCCCGCGACCAGATCGTGGCCGCCATCATTGCTGCCTACGACGATCAAATGGGCGGAAAGCGTACGCTGCAGAGCACGTGGAACCAACTCGCCAAGCAGGATGCCCAGGAGCGCATAAAAGCTGCACGAGATAACCAACGCGGGCCCACACAAGCGCCGCTGACCGCCGCCGAGAAGGCCAAGCTGCGAGCTGCGCTGTGGCCGGCGGTGCGCGGCCTCGCGGAAGCGCCGGACCTGATCGAGCGAATGCTCCGGCAGGTGCAGGCCACGGGTGTCGTGAACGAGCGCGAGCTAATCGTGCTGACCTACGTCGCCGCTACGAGTCGCGTGCTGGATAAGCCGGTGAACATCGTGGCAAAGGGTGCCAGCAGCAGCGGAAAATCGTTCACCATCACACGAACGCTGGAGCTGATCGGCGCCGACTTCGTGAACCATCTGACAAGCAGCAGCGCGCTTTCCTTGGTTTACGACGACCGTCCGCTCGCGCACACCGTCCTGTTCATCAATGAAGCGAACCAGCTGCAGGCCGACGAGAATAGCACGTACGCCATGCTTGTCCGCAGCCTTATCAGCGAAGGCCGGATCGTCCACCAGACCACGGTTGAAGACCCAGACTCGCCAAAAGGTCGGCGTGTCGAACGCATTGAGCGCGAAGGCCCGATATCGCTCTTTCTCACCACCACAGGCGAGCTTCACGCCGAGAATGAGACCCGCACGCTGTCCTGGCCGGTCAGCGAGGGTCATGAACAAACGACCGCCGTCATGGACGGCCTTGCTGCCCGCGCCTCAGGGGAAGTCGCCGCGCCGGCGGACCATGCCGTATGGCACGACATTCAACGCTGGATCGCGCTTGGCCCAAACGACGCCGTAGTCCCCTTCGCCCGACAGATTACGGACAAGATACCGCCGCTCATGGTCCGCTTCCGCCGTGATGTCGGCTCGTTATTCACCTTCATCAAGGCGTCTGCGCTCCTTCATCAAGCCCAGCGGCAGGTGGATGCCGAGGGCCGGGTGGTGGCCACCGTTGAAGATTACGCTCTGGCCTATCCGATCTTCTCCAAGGTGATGGCGCAGTCGTCCGGCAAAGACGTCCCTGACAACGTGCGCGCGGTTGTAAAGCTGATTGCCGAGCGCGCCGCTCCGGCAGCCACAAAGGGGACCAAGGGGAGGTTTCAGCGCCCCGCAGCGGCGGGCCCCGGTTCCGAAGTCGTCATCTCAAGCGAGCAGATCGGCACCGCAACGGGCCTCGGCAAAATGGCTGCTTGGAGAGCCGTCAGAGCCGCCCTCGACCTGGGTTTCCTGATCAACAATGAGACGCAGCGCGGGAAGTCGCTCCGGCTCGTGCTGCAACGCAGCGTTGATGACGCCGGCGCATCGCTGCTCCCCGATCCGACGACGATCAACGAGGAAGGTGGTGCGTCATGATCCCAGCCGCGCTCTGGGCGCTGTTTCACTGTTTCAACCTGTTTCAAATCAGCCTGCAACAGCCAGGGCACTGAATAACAAGGAGAAAATGCCCGCTGTTTCACCGTTTCATCATTCTGGGGAGGTGCCCTCCACGCAATTCCAATCAAGCCCAGTGCCCTGCGCAAAATACGCGCCGGCCCTTCCCAGAAACCGTGAAACGGCGAAACGGACAGGAACTTGTCTTGCAACATCAAATACTTGCCGATTTCACCCCGGTTTGAAACAGCCTGAAACACTGAACCAGCGCCCAAGGACGCCCCCAGTCGATGACGAGCACCGAACTTCCAAGGCACCTGCGCAAGCCACTGCGCGATCTGCTGGATGCCGGCGGACGCGTGGCACGCGACGGCAGCGACGTCCTTATTGATGGCCCCACGGGGTTAGCCGATGCCGTGCGCGCGCATGCCGGACAGCTGGCCCAGTATGTGGTGCCCGCGGTCCGTGCCGACGAAGCCGCGTTCGTCCGAAGCCTGCTGACGGACGCAGGTGCGAGCGTCGCCACCATCACCTCACCGTCTGAGGCGCGCAGGGTCGTGACCGAAATCTGCGCCAGCAATCCCGACGTCGTCGGATTGGATTTCGAGACCGAGGTGCTGCCCGCTTATCGCCAGCCGATCACCATCAAGTTCACCAAGGGCGGCAGTCTTGCCGCCAGACAGCCTCGCGATGGTGCAGCTGGTGCGGCGCTCGATCCCTATCGTTCCAAGGTTCGGCTCGTCCAAGCTTGGGCGGGCGGCGAGCACTGCTTCGTTTTCGACATGCGGATGGTTGCATGGGCCGACATCGCGCCACTGTTTGATATGCCGCTCGCCATCTTCAACGCGGTGTTCGAGGTCAAGCGGCTGATCCACGAGGCCCACATCGAACCGACTGGCCGCGTCTATGATGTCATGACCGCAGTCTGGCTGACGAATGGCTGCCGTCCATCACTCGCAGAGGCCGGCCGCATCAACTACGGCTTCGATATTCCCAAGGCATTGGGCGCTTCCGATTGGTCCGCCGAAGCTCTCACACCCGAACAGCTCGATTATGCCGCACTGGATGCGGTGCTGTGCCGCCTCCTCTGGGACACACAGCAGAATGAGGTCTTCGACGACATCGATAAGCAGTGCCAGGAGGTGGCTGATGCAGCCATCCCGGCGGTGGCGCGCATGGAGCTACACGGCATGCCCGTCGATGTTGCTGCGCATCGGGTGCAGATCGCACACTGGCACACCGAGCTGGAAGCCGCCCAGAACGCGCTGCGCACGGCATCGCCGCTACGCGATCTGCGAAAGGCCGCCGCGTTGCAGGCGCACCTATACGACGTACTCGATGCAGAGACGCTTTCCACCTGGCCCCGCACAAATAGCGGCCTATTGACGACCCGCCGTCAGCAAATGGCAATCAACAATCACCTTCCGGCACTCGCCGAGCTGCTGCGCGTCCGTGCGTTGCAGAAGCTGATCAACTCATTCGGCGACAGTCTGATCGATGCCATAAATCCCGTGACCGAACGGCTACACACCAGCTTCCTCATCGCCGGTGCTCGCACTGGCCGCTTCGCCGCCCGCGAGAAGAACCTTCAGCAGATGCCGAAGCGTCGTCAGGCAGGCTTCCGAAAGATATTCGCCGCGCCTGAGGGGCAGCTCGTGATGGCGCTGGACTACAGCCAGATCGAACTGCGCGCCGTGGCTGAGCTGATCAGCGACTGGATTGGCACCGACAGCATCTTGCGTCGGTCGTTCGCGGCTGGCCTCGATGTCCACACGGCCACCGCGAAGTCCATGATGGGCAAGAATAGGCTGGAGGATGTCACCGATGATGAGCGCCAGCTGGCCAAGCCTTGCAATTTCGGGCTGATCTACAGGATGGGAAATACAACCTTCTACCATTATCTACGCGCCGACTTCGTCTCGGACATCACCTTTGAAAAGGCCTGTGAGTTAAGGGCTCGGTTCTTCGCCTGTTACCCCGACATGGCGCGCTGGCAGAATGAATATGCGCGCCACACACGCGAGCAAGGCTACACGCAGACTGTCGCGGGCCGACGGTGGCGCTGGGAATGGCGGGCGCAGAACCCAGAGGATGTCGACGAAGACGAACCCTTCTACGACGATACGATCAGTGGGTTCAACGGCGCGTACGCCGTCAACCACCCGGTACAAGGCTCAAGCGCCGAGGTGATGCAAATCGCCTTGACCCGTCTCGACAGGGCACTGCGCGGCGAGCGTGCCCAGATCATCGCGACCGTGCACGACGAGGCGGTGCTCCTGGTGCCAGATGACCCGGCGTCGGTGGAACGCATCGGGGCCATTGCGCAGCAGGAAATGATCGCCGCCTTTCTGGAGGTATTCCCCGCCGCGCCGACCCTGAACCTAGTCGAGCCCAAGGTCGGACCGACCTGGGGCGACCTGCAGTCACTGCAAAAGTGGCTACAAAACTCCGGTACTGCGGGCGGCACTCCAGGCGCGACGAGCGAGCTGTAATACTGCGCCGTCTTTCCTGTGCTGCGACCAATCAGGGTTCACTAGAAGGTGCGCCAGGCGGCAACATCCTGGGGGATACCTGCCCCCCTGGCGCGGGCTGCCAAGCGAGGGAACCGTCAGTCAGCAGCGGCTAGATATTATCCGCGCTGATTACGCCGCAAGCGACCAGCCGCCGCAGGGCTGCGTGTAGGAATGCCACAACAGCTTTGATCATGAGTGGTCACCGCGCTCGCTTCATTCTATGCCATCCCGCCCACAAACCCTTCCGTCTTGCCCTCATGAATGAGCGCAATCCGCACCGCGCCGTGGCAGGAACGACCAGTGCATTTCAGCGCACGCTCCAGCTCGTCGAGATAGACCTGCGCCATCTCCGGTCGTCGTGCGAGCGCCGCTGCAGTCTCGGTGCGCGTCTGTCCGCAGCGACGACAGGTGATCTCTACAGCCGCTGTGCCGTCGAGGTCTGACAGCTTCAGGTCCGTCTTCCAGTTCACCAGAAGTCCTCCGCGCGCGGAATGCGCGTATAGCTGATCTTGCCGCCGGCATAGCCATCCGGCTGCGAGACCCACGGGCCAACGCTGACCAGCGTGCGCCCGTATTTTCTGTTGAGCCCGTCGATGGCGGCTGTGGTGGTCTCCCACTTGCGCCGGGGCACGTCGTCGTTGAGTAAGATGTCGAGCTGACGCTCGTTGGCACGAGTGAGGTCGGACAGGGTGACGCCGACCTGGACGATGCGGGATGACCGCGAGAGCGCCGTCAATTTCCATAGCGCCCCAAGCGCGGACAGAACGGCCTGGTCGTCGTGAACGGCTGGCAGCCGCACGTCATGCGCCCAGTCCTTGCCGTAGAGCGATAGCCAGAGCGATAGTCGGCCCGCATTCCAGCCGTCGCGGCGCATGCGCCTTGCCGCTTTAACCAGCAGTAGCCTTGATGCAACACGGGCCTGCGCGGGCTCTCGATGATCCGGCGGCAAGACGCGCCCATGTCCGTACATGCCACGGGACGACGGCGGCGCGTGCACCTGATAGCCATGCAGCGCGTACCACAGCCGCTCGCCGTTCACGTTGCCCCACAGCGCCCGCAAATGCTTCGGCTGGGTGGCCAGTAAGGCCGCCATCGTGGCGATCCCGGCGTCCGCCAGTCGCTTCATCATCCGTGCGCCGACGCCGGGAATATCCTCCAGCGAAAGACTGAGCAGCGGCGCCGGCATGGCGTCCGGATGCCAGACGTTGTTGCCGTCACCGTAGTGGCCTTCCGATCTCTTGCCAGCCTTGCAGGACATTTTTGCCAGCTGCCGGTTGGCGGCAAACCCGATTGAACAGGTGATGGTGGGACCGACGCCAGCCGCGATGCGGTCCTTGATCCTGCGGCCAAGCTGCTGCGGGTCGGAGCGATGCGACGGCTCTACCCGGCACGTCAGCTCATCAATCGACTTCACGGCGTCGATTGGCAGAACAGCGGAGATTTCAGAGAGCAGCGCGTTGTGTGCGCGGCGATAGAGGTCGGGCGATTGCGGCACCAGCACGATGCCGGGACAGATCGCCTTCGCTTCGTGGATCGGCATGACATTCTTGACGCCCAGCAGCTTGGCCTCGCGAGAGCAGGCGATGACGCAACTGCGCTCTGCGTTGGCGAACGGCACCACGCCAACCGGCAGGCCGCGCAACTCTGGCCGCGCTGTCTGCTCCACCGAGGCAAAGAAGCCGTCGAAGTCGAGATACAGGCACTCGATCTGCGTCGGTCGGCGCACGGCACGCCTCCTTCACTCGATCGCCCCATCGTTGGCCTGCATGGCAATGGCTGTGAGGCTGAGACCGAGTGACAGCACGGCGACGGTGGCAAATAGGAGGGCCCACATCAGGCGCGAGCCCCACGCCTGTTCGCTGGCTTTCGAGTTCTGCGGCTGGCGATGTCACCGACGGGCACCGCGCCCGACAACCGATCAAGTTCAGCTTCGAGAAATGCGTTGGCGATGAGCGTGATGCGAAGAGCTTTCATCGGGTCGCCGCCGCAAATCTGAAGGGCTTCCTGCACTTCGCCGTCTAGAAAATCTGCGGGTGTAGCGCTGGCAATTGCGATCACTGACATGGGGGCTCCCGTTGGGTGTTCGGCCCGCTGGCCGGGGTCAGATGGATAAATCCCATACGTGAACAAATAGAGAACATACCGATAGGAAGTCAATCCACTACGGCTAGTGGCTGACCCGCTTCGGAGCGCCAATGCCATCCGCTGAGATTGGCGCTGCCCCCCGACGCGTTATCGTCGCAGGCCGCTGCTGGCCGTATCTATCCCGGTAGATAGGGCGCACGATTGAAGCTGAAGCCCCGTCGATAGCGCGGGTGCGGTGCAGTGATGCGAGTAGAATTTGTACACCACGATAGAATAGAAGTGTCACCGCGCCGATATACGCGGGCATCATTGCCGCGCTCATCATGGTCGGGCTG
>CAMDOT010000218.1 GCA_945903635.1 Rhizobium sp. Q54
TCACCCACCGAGTAGGGAGGGAAGTTGTAGTGCAGCATGAAGTGCTCGCGGTACTCGCCCTCGAGCGCGTCGATGATCTGCTCGTCCTGGCCGGTGCCGAGCGTGACCACGACCAGCGCCTGGGTCTCGCCGCGGGTGAACAGCGCCGAACCGTGGGCGCGCGGCAGGATGCCGACCTCGGCCACGATCGGACGGACGGTCTTGGTGTCGCGGCCGTCGATGCGCTTGCCGGTGTCGAGCACGGCGTTGCGGACGACGTCGGCCTCGAGATTGCCGAACTGCTCGCCGAAGGCGGCCAAGGCGGCGTCATCGCCTTCGAACAGCTTCTTGGCTTCCGACTTGACGGCGCGGACGTTGGTCTGCCGCAGCTGCTTGGCGGTCTCGCCGTAGGCCGTGGCGAGCTTGGCGCGGGTCTCGGCCTGCAGCTTGGCGGCCACGGTCTTCGACGCTTCCGACGGATCGGTGAGCGGCAACGGCTCCTTGGCGCAATGCTCGGCCAGCTGGATGATGGCGTCGATCACCGGCTGGAAGGAGCGATGGCCCTCCATGACGGCGCTCAGCATCACGTCCTCGGACAATTCCTTGGCCTGGGACTCGACCATCAGCACGCCTTCCTTGGTGCCGGCGACAACGAGGTCGAGGGAGCTGGTGACGAGCTGGTCACGCGTCGGGTTGACGACGAACTTGCCGTCGATGTAGCCGACGCGGGCGCCGGCGATCGGGCCCATGAACGGCACGCCGCTGATGGTGAGCGCGGCGGACGTTGCCACCATGGCGACGATGTCGGGATCGTTCTCGAGATCGTGCGCGAGCACGGTCACGACGACCAGCGTCTCGTTGCGATAGGTCTCGTGGAACAGCGGCCGGATCGGACGATCGATCAGGCGCGAGGTCAGCACTTCCTTCTCGCTCGGCCGGCCTTCACGCTTGAAGAAGCCGCCCGGGATCTTGCCCGCGGCGAAGGTCTTCTCCTGGTAGTTCACGGTCAGCGGGAAGAAGTCGAGGCCGGGCTTCGGCTGCTTCTCGAACACGACGGCGGCCAGCACCGTGGTGCCGCCGTAGGTGGCCATCACCGCGCCGTCAGCCTGACGCGCGACCTTGCCGGTCTCGAGCACGAGCTTGCGCCCGGCCCACTCGACTTCCTTGCGAAAAACTTCAAACATCTCATTCATCCTTTCCATCACGGTCGTCCGCCCCCGTTTGGCGACAACCGCCCACTGGCGCCCTTGCGCCAGCAGGACCGGGTCAGGCCTTTGCTCTCGCCCCTGCCTTCCCGGTTACTGCGATGTCGCGTCAGCCGGCCGAATTCACGGGGACCGGACGACGCGACGCGAAAAGGCCCCGTCATCAAGACGGGGCCGGTAGTTAACGACGCAGGCCCAGACGCTCGATCAACGAGTCGTAGCGCTTGCTGTCCTTGGACTTGAGGTAGTCGAGCAGACGGCGGCGTTGGCCAACCATCTTCAGCAGGCCGCGGCGCGAATGGTGATCCTTCGCGTGGCCCTTGAAGTGCTCGGTAAGGTTAGAAATGCGTGCGCTCAGGATGGCGACCTGGACTTCCGGCGAACCGGTGTCCGTTTCGGCCTGGGCATACGACTTGATCAGCTCCGCCTTGTGGGCGGCTGTAATCGACATCGGTTGTCTCCATGACTTAAAGGTTGAAAACGCGCACCGGCTGGAGGGAAACGCCGTCCGAACGGACCAGCGCCACCAGCTTTTCACCAGACTCGGCGCGAACCAGTGCGCCGGACGGTGGTGCGTCCCGGGTCAAGAAGACAGGCTGGCCGTGGCGCAGCTGGTCCGCTTGGGCTTCCGTCAGGGCCAGCGCCGGGATGTCGTCCAGCGCGGTCACAACGGGAACCAAGGCCCCGAAGAGCGCGGGAATATGCCCGAGGGCCTCCAGCTTGGGAAGCGAAATGGCCGCCTCTTCCCGGAACGGACCGGCGGCCGTCCGACGCAGCGCCGACAGGTGTCCGACGGTGCCCAGGGCGAGCGCCAGGTCCCGGCCCAGCGACCGGATATAGGTGCCTTTTCCGCAGCCAACCACAAAATCTGCATGGTCCGCGTCGGGACGGGCCAGGAACTCCAGCCGGTCGATCTGGACCCGGCGCAGCTTCAATTCGACCGTTTCGCCAGCCCGGGCGAGGTCGTAGGCCCGCTGGCCGTCGATTTTGAGCGCCGAGAAGGCGGGCGGCCTCTGGTCGATCTCACCCAGGAACGCCGCCAGGGCGCCGCGGATCGCCTCGTCGGCCGGCCTTGCATCGCTGGTGGCGGTGACGTCGCCCTCCGCGTCCTCGGTCGAGCGTGCCTCGCCGAACTTGAGCGTAAAGCGGTATTCCTTGCGGCCATCCATGACGAACGGGACAGTCTTGGTGGCTTCCCCCAGCGCGATCGGGAGCACGCCGGTGGCCAGCGGATCGAGGGTGCCGCCGTGGCCCGCCTTCTGGGCGCCAAACAGGCGGCGCACGCGGCTGACGGCCGGCGTCGAGCCCAGCCCCAACGGCTTGTCGAGCACCACCCAGCCGTCGATCTTGTCGCCCTTCTTCCTGCGACTCATCGGAGCGTTCTTGTTCTTCCGGACCGCGGGCCTCTGGCCCGCTCATGATCATGAGGCGGGCCAGAGGCCCGCGGTCCGCATGACCATGAGGTCGCCTGAGTGATCTCGCCCTTCATGCGTCCCATGGCGCCCGTTTAGGCCGACAATTCATTGCGCGCCAGCCGTCCCTTCAGGCAGGCTCCGGCCATGACACAGGGACTGCAGTCGGATCGCGTCCGGCTATCGACGCTTTTCGGGCTGTTCTTTCTCTCCGGCGCTGCAGCCCTGATCTACCAGACGGCCTGGCATCGCCTGCTCGGCCTGTTCGCCGGCGCCGACACCATCGCCGCGGCCCTCGTGGTCGGCGCCTTCCTGCTGGGACTCGGCATCGGCAGCCTGGCCGCCGGGCTCTATGCCGACCGGCTGTCGCGACGCGCGGCGCTGATCGCCTTTGCGCTCTGCGAAGTGGGCATCGCGCTCTTCGCGGTGCTGAGCCCATGGCTCTACTACGACGTCATCTACCTGAAGTTCCTGCCGCTCGCGTCCTCGCGCGGCGTCATCTTCGCGGTGGTCTTCGCCGGCTTGCTGTGGCCGACATTTCTGATGGGTTGCTCGCTGCCCTTTCTCTCCAAGGCGGTGGTGAGCCAGATCGCGGGCTCGGCCAAATTGATCGGCTGGCTCTATGGCTTGAACACGCTGGGCGCCGGCGTCGGCGCGTTCGTCGGCGGCTGGTACCTGATCGGCACCTTCGGCTTCGACAAGGCGATCTATGTCGGCGCGGCCCTCAACCTCGTCGTCGCGGCCGGTGGCCTGTTACTGGCGCGAGGACTCGACATGGCCGAAACAGCACCGCGTCCGAAAGCCGCCGCGCTCGCGGACCCGGTCGATGGCGTGGTGTGGCGCTGGTCTTTGCTGGTGTTCATCAGCGGCTTTCTCATCGTCGCCCTGCAGATCGTCTGGTTCCGGCTGATCGGCGTGCTGCTGCAATCCAACGGTTACAGCTTCTCGCTGGTTCTCGCCGTCTTCCTGCTGGGCGATGCGGCGGGGCTTCTGGTCGGCGCGCGGACCATCGACCGCATCGCCGATCCGCGGCGCTTCTTCTTCCTGATGCAGGGCACGGCCACCACGCTGGCGCTGTGCGGCGCCGGGTTCGTCTATCTCGCGATCGGCGCCGGACTCCTGCCCTCGACCTTCGTGGATCGCGACATCGTCACCGGCGCGCCGGCCGATGTGATGCTGATCGTGCTGCTGCTGGCCGTGGTCGTGCTGCCGGCCTCGTTCATCATGGGGTTCTCCTTTCCGGTCGTTCAGAAGGCGGTGCAGCGCGACATCGACCGGCTGGGCAGCCGTGTCGGCGTGGTCCAGCTCGCCAACATCGTGGGCAACAGCGCCGGCAGTCTGGTGGCGGGCCTGCTGCTGCTCGACCTGATCGGCACCGCCGGTGCGCTAAAACTGCTGGTGGCGATTGGCCTCGCGTTTGCGGCCCTGCAGCTCTTCGGCGCGCGCTCGACGCGCTGGGCCTATCTGCCGGCGGCACTGCTGACGGCGGGCCTGGTCTTCTTTCCCGGCAACGATGCCTTCTGGCGGCGCCTGCACGGCCTCACGACCGAGAAGGCGATCCTGGCCGAGGACAAGACCGGTTTGAGCGTGCTGAAGCTCGCCGACACGCAGAACGGCAAGCTCTACATCCAAGGCCATACCCAGAGCCGGTTGCCATTCGACACCGTGCACGTCTTCCTGGGCGCCATCGGTCCGCTGACGCACGCAGCGCCGCGCCGCGTCCTGGTGATCGGCTCCGGCACCGGCGGCACGCCCTACGCCGCCGGCATTCATCCCGCGACGGAGAAGGTGCGGGTGATAGAGATCGTGGCGCCGGTGATCGATACGCTGCGGACCTACGTCGGCCAGGGCGGAAAATCAGGTGTCGAGAACCTTCTCGCCAACCCCAAGTTCGAGATCGTGGTCGCCGACGGCCGCCACGCGCTTGCCCTCGATACGACGCGCTATGACGTGATCGAGGCCGATGCCATCCTGCCCAAGTCGGCGCTTTCCGGCCTGCTCAACTCGCAGGAGTTCTTCCGCCAGGTGCGGGCGAAGCTGGCGCCGGGCGGGTTCTATGTCCAGTGGGCGCCGACCGAACGCTCGATCCAGACGTTCCGCTCGGTCTTCCCCTACGTCACGATGGTGCATCCGGCGATGATCGGCAGCGACCGGCCGAGTCCCTACGCCCGCGACAAGATCCTCGACCTGCTGCAGCGTCCCGACATCGACCTGCATCTGACGGCGGCGCGGATCGACCGCGGCGATCTTAGGAAATGGTTCGAGGACAAGAAGGTCGAGGTGCTGAACGACGGCAAGGTGGTGCCGGCGGCCTCGCCCAACACCGACTTCTTTCCGCGCGACGAGTACTACCGCAATCGCTGACGGGTCAGTCGTCCTTGATGCCGGGATCCTCGAGGTCAGGATCCTTGAGATCGCGGGCGACGTCGGGCCGACGCAACAGGGCATCGATACGCTGGGCCTCGTCGAACGTGCGGTCGATCTCGAAGCGGATGTCCGGCGCACTGCGCAGGCCCGCCTTCTCGCTGACCCGGGCGCGAAACCAGGGGGCTGCCCGACGGAGCGCCGCCAGCAGCCGCTCCTCGTCCTTGCCGCCCAGCGGCACGACGAAGGCGGTGGCGTTGCGCAGGTCGGGACTGACGTCGACCGACGTCACCGTGATCGAGGCATCGCGCAGATCGTGATCGTGCATGTTGCCGCGCTCGAGCAGCTGGGCGAGCAGATGCCGCAGTTCCTCTCCCACCCGCAGTTGACGCTGCCCGGGGGCGCGATTCTTTTCACGTTCGGATGAGCGACGCCGCGGCATGGCGTGTTCCTTCTCCAGCTCTCCTCCCCCGTCACCGGGGGAGGTGGCCCGTAGGGCCGGAGGGGGTCACGACCCCTCCGTCACCGTAAGACGGTGACACCTCCCCTTCGCGGACTCCGCGAAGGGGAGGAGAATGACCTTACAACGACGGCTTAACTTCCTCGATGTCGAAGCATTCGATCACGTCGCCGACCTTCATGTCTTCGTAGTTCTCGAACGCCATACCGCATTCGAAGCCGTGCTGGACTTCGCGGACTTCGTCCTTGAAGCGGCGCAGCGTCTTCAGCGTGCCCTCGTGGATCACCACGTTGTCGCGCAGCAGACGGACCTTGGCGCCGCGCTTGACCATGCCGTCCGTGACCATACAGCCGGCGACGTTGCCTGCCTTGGTGATGCGGAAGACCTCGCGGATCTGCGCGTTGCCGATGAGGGTTTCCTTGTAGGTCGGGTCGAGCAGGCCGAGCATCAGGGCCTGCATGTCCTCGGTGACCTTGTAGATGATGCTGTAGTAACGGATGTCGATCTTGTCGCGCTTGGCGATCTCACGCGCCTGCGGATTGGCGCGCACATTGAAGCCGATGAGCAACGCACCCGATGCCTTGGCCAGCGTGATGTCGGCCTCGCTGATGCCGCCGACACCGCTGTAGACCACGCGGGCCGCCACCTTTTCGGTGGAAAGCCGCGAGATCGCGCCCGCCAGTGCCTCGGCAGAACCCTGCACGTCGGCCTTGATCAGGACCGGCAGGTCCTTGGCGGTACCCTCGCGGATGCCTTTCATCATTTCTTCCAGCGTGCCGCGGCCGCCCGCGACCTTGGCAAGCTGGGCCTGGCGATCGCGCCGCACGCGGAAGTCGGCGATCTCGCGCGCGCGCGCCTCGCTCTCGACCACGTGAAACTCGTCACCTGCCTGCGGCGTGCCGTCGAGACCCAGGATCTCGACCGGAACCGACGGAGCGGCGCTCTGCACGCCAACGCCGTGATCGTCGACCAAGCGGCGCACGCGACCCCACACGGCGCCGGCGACGAGAACGTCACCGACCTTGAGGGTGCCGCGCTGGACCAGCACCGTCGCCACCGAACCGCGGCCCGGATCGAGCTTGGCTTCGATCACGACGCCGTCGGCCATCCGGCCCGGATTGGCCTTGAGCTCGAGCACTTCGGCCTGCAGGAGGATCGCTTCCTCGAGCTTGTCGAGGTTCATCTTCTTGGTCGCCGAAACCTCGATCGCCTGGACGTCGCCGCCCAGCGCCTCGACCTGGATCTCCTCGCGCAGCAGTTCGTTCTGAACGCGGCTCGCATCAGAACCCGGCTTGTCCATCTTGTTGATGGCCACGATCAGCGGCACGCCCGCGGCCTTGGCGTGAGCAATCGCTTCCTTGGTCTGCGGCATGACGCCGTCGTCGCCGGCCACCACCAGCACGACGATGTCCGTCACCTTGGCGCCGCGGGCGCGCATGGCGGTGAACGCCTCATGGCCCGGCGTGTCGAGGAAGGTGATCTTCTGGCCCGAGGCCAGGGTCACCTGGTAGGCGCCGATGTGCTGGGTGATGCCGCCGGCCTCGTGCGCCGCCACGTCGGTGGCGCGGAGCGCGTCGAGCAGCGAGGTCTTGCCGTGGTCGACGTGGCCCATGATCGTGACCACGGGCGGACGCGGCTCGAGCGTCTCGTCCGCGTCGACGGTCTCGGCGAGGCCGGTCTCGACGTCGCCTTCGGCCACGCGCTTGAACTTGTGGCCCATCTCCGTCACCACCAGCTCGGCGGTGTCGGCGTCGATCGCCTGGTTGATGGTCGCCATCACGCCCATGCGCATCAACGTCTTGATGACGTCGGCGCCGCGTTCGGTCATGCGGGCAGCGAGATCCTGCACCGTGATGGTTTCGGGAATCGTGACCTCGCGGTAGACCTTCTGCTGGCCGTCGTCGGCATTCTGCTGGCGGCGCTCGCGCTCCAGCCGGCGCCGCATCTGGGCGGCCGAACGGCTGCGGAAATCGTTCTCGCCCTCGACCGCGCGGCCGACGTCGATCTTGTCGGAACGGCGCTTCGGCACCTCGCGGCGGGCACCCGGCGGCTGCGGCAGGCGCTTGTTGATGACCGGCCGCAGCGGCGGTCGGCGCAGCAGCGTCGAGGTTGTTGCCGGCGTGGCGCCCGGTGCGCCGGGCGGGCGGCGTATGGCGGGGGCAGCGGGCGCCGCAGCGCTTTGCGCGCCGGACTCGATCTCCTGCGCCTGGCGGGCGATCGTCGTCTGCGGCGAGGCGGTGGCCGCCTGGTCGAGACGCTTCTGCACCAGGACATCGGCCTTGCGCTTGATCTCGTCCTCGGTCTTCTTGCGCACCTCTTCCTCGGCAAGGCGCTTGCGGTGCTCCTCGTCGGACTTCTTGCGCGCTTCGTCCTCGATGGCGCGGCGGGCGGCATCCACGGCCGCGCGCTGGCGCGCCGCCTCGGCGTCGCGATTGGCATCGACCAGGGCGCGGGTCCGCGCTTCCTTTTCTTCTTCAGTGAGAGTCTTCAGCACGATGCCGCGGCCGCCCTGGCTGCCCGTCGGGCGCAGGGGCGGAGCGACGCGTACAGGTGCGGCCGGTGCGCTGCCACCCAGCTTCAGGGTGCGGCCGGTCGGCGCCGGAGGCGATGCTTCGGGGGCGGGGGTGGAGGCCGGGGCCGGCGCCGCAGCGGCCGCCGCCGGAGTCGCGGGACCACCGACGCGCTTGACCGGCTTCTTGACCTCGACCGTCACCGCGCGCGTGCGCCCATGCGAAAACTTCTGGCGCACCTGGGTCGCATCGCTCTTGGCCGCCGCGCCGGCGCGTGTCGCCGTCGAGAGGGTCAGGGGCTTGGTCGGCTTGGTCTGTTCGTTCTGGTCCGTCATGTCGGGTGTTGTCCTTGGTCCGCTCCGGCCCGTCAACCGGCGCTATTCAGTCGATAGCCGCGCCACCGCGCCGCGCCGACCGCAATTCGTTGAATGAACTCGCCGCCCGCGTCATCGCGGGCAACCGCTACATAGACTGCCTGCTCACGGCCAAAGAGGCCGCCGAGCGCCATCGAATCGCCCAGCCGCACGAGCGGCAGGCCGGTGGCGGTGAGCTTGCCCAGCCCGTCGCCGTCGGCCTCGTCCGCCACCACCAGCAGCCCTACCCGGCGCTGGCCGATCATCTGCTCGACCTTCACAAAGCCCGCGACAGCCCGGCCGGCCCGGCGCGCCCGGCCGAGATCGGCCAGCGGACGCTCCAGCAAGAGCCGTTCGACCCGCTCGGGCAGGTCGGCCGGCGCCCGCACGGCCGCCCGCGCGGCTTTGGCAAAGAGCTTCTTCTCCACGGCACGCTCGAGCGCCGCCCGCTCCGCCCGCACCCACATGCCGCGACCCGGCAGCCGTCGCGCCAGATCGGGCACGACCTCACCTTCCGGGCCCACGACGAAGCGGATCATCCGCTCCGGCGTGTCTTCCGTGCCGGTGGCGATGCAGGTGCGCATCGGCCCCGGCGCGGCAGGCACCGTAAGGTCAGATTGGGTCATGGCGATGGCAGGGACCAAGGGCAGTGCTCTCCGTTCAGGCCTTGGCCGCTTCCGCGGCCGGGGCGGCCTCGTCAGCGAACCAGTGCTCGCGCGCCTTCATGATGATGGCGTTGGCGGTATCGTTATCCATGGCGCTTTCGCCGACGATTTCACGCAGCTCGTCGGAAGCGAGGTCGGCGAGGTCGTCGAGCGACTTCACGCCCTTGTCGCCCAGCGCCACGATCATCGCCACGGTCAGGCCCTCGGCGTTGCGCACTTCCTCGCTGATGCCCAGCGCCTCGAGACGCGTCGCCAGTTCGGCATCGCGCTTTTCGATGAACTCGCGGGCACGGCGCTGCAGCTCGGTGGCGATCTCCTCGTCGAAGCCTTCGACGGTGGCGAGATCCTCCACCGGCGTATCGGAGACGTCCTCGACCGAGCCGTAGCCCTCGGCGACCAGCAGATGGGCGATCACGTCGTCGACGTCGAGGGCCTCCTTGAACAGCTCGGTGCGCTCGCGGGTTTCCTTCTGGCGCCGCTCGCTCTCCTCGGCTTCGGTCATGATGTCGATTTCCCAGCCGGTAAGCTGGGAGGCGAGCTTGACGTTCTGGCCGCGGCGGCCGATCGCGAGGCTGAGCTGGTCGTCGGGAACGACGACCTCGGTCTTGTTCTTCTCCTCGTCCATCAGCACCTTGCTGACCTCGGCCGGCGCCAATGCGTTCACGATGAAGTTGGCGGTGTCGGACGACCACGGGATGATGTCGACCTTCTCGCCCTGCAGCTCCTGCACCACGGCCTGGACGCGGCTGCCGCGCATGCCGACACAGGCGCCGATCGGGTCGATCGAGCTGTCGTGGCTCAGCACCGCGATCTTGGCGCGGCTGCCGGGATCGCGGGCCACGGCCTTGATCTCGATGATGTTGTCGTAGATTTCCGGCACTTCCTGCATGAACAGCTTGGCCATGAACTGCGGATGGCTGCGCGACAG
>CAMDOT010000219.1 GCA_945903635.1 Rhizobium sp. Q54
TTGCGTGCCACGCTCCAGCGCTGGCCAGGTGCGAGCGGTGCCTGGCGCGTCGTTCCCTGGCCAGGGAACACATGGCCAGGAGACTGCCTGGACGAACTGCGCTCGACCCTGCTGACCTCAGGATCATCATTCACATCGTTGGTTTCGAGTTGGTTCATGCTCGACTTCATCATGAATGCCTCCGGTTGGACAAATCGGTGTCCAAAAAATCCGGGGGCAGCTCACTTTCCCAAAAGGCTTTCGAGGTATCGACGCAAATGCGCCAGGTTCCCGCGCGCGACGTTGGCGTCCTGCTTGGCCTTGGCGAAGATGAACGAGCCCTGCAGCACGGCCTGGATGAAGTAGCCGACGCTCTCCGCCGTCCACGCCGCGTCGGGCGCATGGAGCAGCCGCGCCGCCTCGATGTCGCGCGTGAGGTTGGCCACATGGGTGGACATGCCGCGGTCGCAGGCCGCGCGCACCGCCGGATGCGTCTCGTAGGTCTCCTGCACCAGCGTGCCCATCAGGCAAGTGAACTGCGGCACGGTGTGGTCGAGCAGGTCGCGGCGGAAATCGAGATAGCCGAACACCCGCGCGCGAGGATCGGCGGCGGCGGCATAGGGCGCCGCGGCAAAGATCCCGTCGGTCCAGGCGCCCCAGTGCGCGACGGCCTGCAGCACCATCTCTTCCTTGCTTTTGAAATGGTGGAAGAAGCTGCCCTTGGTGACGCCTGCCGCCGCGCAGAGATCGTCGACCGTCGTGGCGGCATAACCCTTGGTGCGCACGACATCGGTCGCCGCTTCGAGCAGTTTTAGGCGCGATTGGTGGAGGGCTTGCGGCGTCATGAGGATTACATACCAACTAGTTGGTATGGTCGTCAAGAGACGGAGTGGAGCCTCACCGTTCGGCGTCGTACCCCGCTTCCCGCATATGGCGGATCGCCAGGACGACAACGAGCCGGCCCTCGACGCGATAGCGCGCGACGTAGCCTGTGGCGCCGAACGGGATGAAGAGCTGCCGGTAGTCCGGCTGCTCGGGATCGACCGGCCCCAGCCTCGGGAACCTGGCCAGCATCCGCATCCGGTCGCGAATCGTCCGGAGCGCCCGAGTCGCGGCCTCGGGATTCTTCTCCGCCAGGAAGCGATGCAGGCCTTCGAGATTGGTGATCGCGTTCGGCGAATAGACTACCTGGGCCATTTCGGCGCGCGCTTGGGCCGGCGCGTACCGAGCGAATCGATCCAGCCGTCGAGCTCGGCCTGCGTCGCGTGGCGTCCGGTCTCCTCGTAGTCGCGCCAGGCAACCGCGGCTTCGTCACGGAACGACTGCCGGGCCTCCTCGCGCGTCAGGTATTCGCGCACGGCCTCGCGCATGAGGTAATGCGACGACCGCTTGCGCAGCGTGGCGAGGGAGGCGAGGCGCGCCCGCTCTCCACCGTCGAGTTTCACCGAAACAGGCGTGGCAGGAACAGCGGAGGAGCGCTTGGTAGCCATGAGTAGGGAAAGGTAATACCGGGAACTGCTTCATGCAAGGCGAGAGACGTGCCCCTCAATGCACCACCCGGTCCGGCATCACCGCCTCGACCTTGGCCTTGAGCTCGGCCACTTCCTCCGTCAGCAGCTCGTGCTGCCGCGCCTGGAACACGTTCACGATCGACATGTAGCGGATGATCGATTGCAGGTAGGCATTCAACGCCTTCTGGTAATCGCCCGACTGCTCGGGCACGCCCGCCAGCCGCGCGTGCGCGTCCCGGGCCGCCTGGGCGGCCGCCTCCAGTTCCGCGGTGGTGAGCTGTTCATCGACCATGGGGATTCAACAGCCGGACGATCCATTCGTTGCCGATGGCGCGGCCGCCGAGGCACTTTTCAATATCGAGAGGGTCGTTCTCGTTTTGCGCCCGCTACAAATGGGTCACAAACGCAGGGGCTCAGACCCTGATCACATCGACCGGCGGCGGCATATCCGCCGGATCGAGCAGCGCCCCCTGCCCAACAAGGATCTTCCGCACCTCCGCCGCATCGACATTCCCGCCGCGCGCGAAACACGCCGCCGCCACGCCGGCCGCCTGGCCTGTCGCGAAGGCCGTCCCCATCACCCGGAGCGACGCGCCGGCCTGGCGGTCGCCATCGGCGGTGCGGCCCGCCGCAAACAGGTTGGGCGTATCGACGCTCCGCAGACACCCGAGCGGAATGTCGTAGGTGCCGCCATCCGGTGGATAGACGAAGCTGCTCTCGAACGTGTCGCGGTCGTGCCACTCCACGCCCCACGCGCCCAGCACCACGCAATCCGCAGCGCGGCGGCCCTCCGTCACGTGCTGCCACGTAAGCTGCTCGACACTGTCGATATGCCGGCTCTCGCGCGTGCCGAAGTCCGGCCCTGATGACGCGAGCCAGGCGTGCTCCCACCCCGGCAGCTCGCGCAAAATCTCCAGGTAGGTCCAGGCCTGCGCCCGCCCGGCGCTCTCGGCGCGCGAAAGGCTGCGGACGTCGCGCGGGTCGTAATCCTCGCTCGCGAGATAGGTCACGACATCGCCCGACAGCGGCATGCGCACCATGACGCTCCTGTCCTTGCTGATCGGAGCGACGCCGCGCGCCTTCGCCTTCCGGATCGCCTCCGTGACCGTCGCCGCCGACACATCCGCCCCGGGCGCCACGCCGCCGAACCTTGTTCCCAGCGTGCCGAGGTTCAGCGCGCCGTTGTTGCCGTAGCGCGTCGAAGCGCCGGCGAAGAAGGCGAGGTCGCCGTCGCCGCTCGCATCGACGAAGGCCTTGGCCTCGACCTGGTGAACGCCGGCATGATCGGCGAAGCGCACGCGCGCGACCGCGTTGTCTTCGCGGTCCGCGCCCATGACGAACGCATGCAGCAGCACCTCGACCCCCGCCTCGGCACAGACTTCGTCCAGCGCGCGCTTGGCCGCCTCCGGATCGAACACCACGAAGACGCCGCGATGGCGCCGCGGCGGCGTCACGGCGCCCCAGCGGCGGAGCTTGGCCAGGACCTCGTCGGCCACGCCCGAGACGGCCTGACGCGGCGCGTCGCCCAAGGTGTAGAGGCCGCAATAGGTCAGCACGTTGCGCATCGTGCCGGCGCCGCCCAGGCAGCCGGCGGCTTCTATCAGCCCGACGCGGGCGCCTGTCCTGGCAGCACCGACGGCGGCGCCGACGCCAGCGGCGCCGCCACCGACGATGAGGACGTCATACGTGTCTTTTATGATCATCCTTTGTCAAAGTTCCCGGTTGGCGAGTCTCCAGCTCGGGTCCGGCTTGTCGGCCTGATAGATTCGATCGATCAGACCGAGCAATTCGTCCTGGTTCATCAGTTCTCTCTCGCCCGCCTTCACTTTAAGGCCGGCCGGAGGGCCGGCAAGGGCCCGTGTACACAGTTTGATGGACGCCGCGAACGACGGTCATGCTACCATCAGCGCGGAATACGGGGTCCGCGCGGGATTTTTGCTTAAAACGGAAACGCAGCCCGGAGCTTTCTGTCTGTTCGGCGATGCAGTCGCGGCCGAAGCGATTTAGGCCCTCAACGATCGGATAGGAATTCGCAATGGCGAAAAGTCGCAAGGACCAGCGGCCTAAAGGTAGCAATCTTGACGACATCCTGATCGGCGGGATCAAAAACGACAATCTATCCGGCAAGCGCGGAAACGATCAGCTGCTCGGGCTCGCTGGCAACGACGATATCAATGGCGGCACCGGCAACGACGTCGCAGATGGCGGTTCGGGTTCGGATAAGTTGAAACTCGGCGCTGGCGATGACGTCGCGATCTATAGGTATGGCGAGAACGCCGGTGCGCACGATAAGTACGACGGTGGAGCGGGCACCGATACTTTGAGGCTCGAGTTCACGGCTGCCGAATGGGCGGGAGCAGCGGTCAAGGCCGACGTCACGCGCTTTGCCACCTTCCTCGCCAATCAAAATCAAACCGACGGCCTGGAGTCGGGCTTCAAATTCACGGCGTTCGACTTGGACGCAAGGCATTTCGAGGCGCTTCGCGTGTTCGTCGACGGCATCGAAGTCGATCTGAACACCCAGACCAATCATGCCCCCGTGGCGATTTCCGACAGCAACGGCGGCGACGCAGTGATCGAGGCCGGGGTCGGTCCGGGCGACTCCTCAGCAACCGGTAACGTCCTCGTCAACGACACCGACACGGACGCGGGCGATACCAAGGTCGTCTCCGCGGTCAACGGCGTGGCCGCCAACGTGGGCGCCGTCGTTACCGGCATCTATGGTACGTTGACGCTTGCCGCCAACGGCGTCTGGACATATGCGCTCGACGATGCCGACGCCGACAGCAATTCGCTGGCACAGGGCGCCGTCGTCCAGGACGTCTTCAACTACACGATGCGGGACACCGCAGGTGCTGTCTCCTCGTCGACGCTGACCATCGACGTCACCGGGTCCAATGACGCGCCGATCCTGGCGAATGCGATCGCGGATCAGAACGCGACGGAGGATGCACCCTTCTCGTTCACCCTTGCTGCCGGCACGTTTGCGGATGTCGATCTGGGCGACACATTCGCGCTATCGGCGAAGCTCGTGAACGACGCCCCGCTGCCAGACTGGCTCACCTTCAATCCGGCGACCGGGGAGTTCTCCGGCACGCCGCTTGATGGCGATGTCGGCGAAATCGACGTGCGTGTGACGGCGACGGACGGCTCAGCCGCGACCGCATTCGACGACTTCAAGCTTTCAATCGCCGGTATCAACACGGCGCCCACTGGATTTGCCCTGGGCAATGTCCTGGAGAGCCTCCCGGAGGACGCGGCTGCAGGCTCACGGGTCAAGGTCGCGGACATCACCTACCAGGACGATGCGCAGGGCACCGAGACCTTCGTGCCGACCGGCCCTCATGCTGGGTTTTTCGAGGTCGACGGCACCGAGGTCTTCCTCAAGGCCGGTGCGCCGCTTGATTTTGAAACCGGTCCGGGGCTTCTGCTCAGCATCGACATGTTCGAAACGGAACGGTCCTCCGCTCCGCTTTCGAGCGTATTCACTTCCATTTCGATCACCGACGTCCGCGACGCGCCCAGCGTCGACGTACAGTTCGTCAGGGAATTCGCTGACGGAACCACGATCGCCAGGCCCACGATGGTGGCCTTCGTTTCCGTCAAGGACGATGCGCTCGGGTCACATGACGTCACCCTGAGTGGACCGGATGCTGCGCTGTTCACGTTGATCGACACTGCGTCTGGCCCGTTTGTCAGCTATCAGCTCATGCTCAATGCCGGCGTGACGCTTCATGCGGCCGATGCCCCGCTCAGCGTGACGTTCAGTGTCGACGACCCCGGGATCGGCAGTGGCGCCGATTTTGAACGGACTTTTCTGGTGCAGGCGATCCAGCCGGATGCGGACGAATTCACCGGGATCCTTTCCGGCAACCTCTGGCCGTCCGATTTCGTCACCTATTCCTTCGATTCGATCTTCGATCGTTCGCTGGTGCTCGATAGCGCACCGAATCTGCGCGAGCTCGACGAGGTTCAGAAAAGCGTCGCGCGGGACGCATTCCAGCAATGGACGGACTCCTCGGGCTTGAATTTCATCGAAGCGCCGGGCGGGCTCGGCCTCGTCCATGTCGGTGTCGCCGATCTCCCGTCGGACATATTCGGCTTTGCATTCTTCCCGCGGAACCCGGGAACCATCGTTCTCGATGACGATCTGGCGGGCTTCGACATGCTGACATGGCTGCACGAGATCGGCCATACGCTCGGCCTCAAGCATTCGTTCGAGTCGCCGGCGGTAAGCGAGATATTCGACAACACCAACTTCACGGTGATGAGCTATACGGAGGGCGCCAACCTGACCCACCTCGGGCCGTTCGACATCCAGGCGGCGCAATTCCTCTACGGGACCGAAGACGATGCAGTCTGGTCCTGGGACATCGACACCCTGACCTTGACCCAGGTATCGGATGCCGGCGCGCAGGAGCTCAAGGGTATCGCCTTTACCGATATCATGTCGGCCGGCGCCGGCAACGACAGCCTGTTCGGTTTCGACGGCGATGACACGCTCCAGGGCGAAGGTGGCGATGATCGGCTCGATGGCGGCGCCGGCGCGCGCGACGTCGCCGTCTACTCCGGCAATCGTGCCGACTATTCCCTGGTGCTCGATGTCGAGGGACGCGGGATCGTCGCCGATCTTCGTGCCGGGGCCCCCGACGGTACGGATACGCTGGAGGGCATCGAGCGGATCCGCTTCGCCGACGGGGAATCGGGCTTCCTGAGACAGTTCGATCCCCTGGGAAACGAGGCCCCGGTCGCCCGCGACGATCGCGAATTCGGGGACTCTTACGTTCTGGACGAGGACGGCGCGCTCG
This sequence comes from Rhizobium sp. Q54, assembly GCA_945903635.1. Lineage (GTDB taxonomy): Bacteria > Pseudomonadota > Alphaproteobacteria > Reyranellales > Reyranellaceae > Reyranella. The sequence goes on from CAMDOT010000219.1 coordinate 6,299, forward strand.
CGGTCGGTGCCGCCGATGGCGTTCTGGCCAATGACGCCGATCCGGATTTTGATCTCATTACAGCGGTGCTTGTGACCGGCCCCGCTCACGGCAGCGTTGCGTTCGACCCGGACGGATCGTTCGTCTACACGCCTGACGCCGATTTCTTCGGCGCCGACAGCTTCACCTATCGTGCCAGCGACGGGATTCTTGAAAGCGGGAACGCCGCGACGGTGGCGATCCTGGTCAATGCCGTGGATGATCCGTTCGAGGCCGCGCCCTACACACTCGCCGTCGACGAGGACGGCTTCGTGGCGCTTCCTGCCGACAACAATGGCGCGACCAGCGCCGACAGCGAGGCGGTGTTCGTCGCGGGCATCGACGTCGGCCCGGAGCACGGCCAGATCGGGACCGATTTCGAGACGGGACTGCTTCGTTACGTACCGGATGCCGATTTCAACGGCGTCGATTCGGCGACGGTGCTCCTCTCCGACGGATTGGGAGACCCGACATCGCAGGTCGTGACCTTCAACGTCGCGCCGGTGAACGACGCGCCCGTCTTCGGCGGTGAGGTGTTGCAGAGCTTCGTTGCCGAAGGCATCGGAGAGAATGGCGCCGCGGCGGCGGCTCCAATCGATCTCGGCGGCGGCCTTTGGCGACTGACGCCCGATTCCCCCGATGTCGCGGGGGCGATCTGGGACGAGGTGGATCTGGCACAGAACTGGACCTGGACGACGGAAATCACGCTCGGAACCAATGGGGCGGCCGGCGGCGATGGCCTCGCCTTCGTGATCCAGAGCGAGGGCGAGAGCGCGCTTGCCGTTCTCGACGCGACCGATCCCGGCAACCACGCGGGAGATACTCTCGGCATCGGCAGCGGCTCGGGCGTTCACGGCCTGCACGGTGCGTTCGGCATTCTTATCGATACCAAATTGCCGCCGCTGCCGCCGCCTCTTCAGAATTTCGACATCAATTCGGTCTCATTCTTTCAGAACGACGCACTTGGCATTTCGCAATCGGCTGAAGGGTCAACCCCCATAATCATGCTCGCGCTTGACACTGCCTTCGCCTCGCCGCTTGGCCTCGTCATCTCGTGGGACGCGGCAACGGCGACACTCTCCTATGATTTCCGGGGTTCCGTCGTTTCGCAGGCTTTTGATCCCGGCACATTGCCATCGGGCCAGACCTATTTCGGATTCACCGCCGCCACGAGCAGCGCCACCAATGAACAACTGGTGCGCGTGCTGTCTGTCGTCAGTGAGCCTGTAACAATTTCCCTCTCGACTGCCGAGGATACTGCCGTCTCGGGCACTGTAGCCGCGGCAGATATCGACGGCGACACCCTGCATTTTCTGGTGCCAGGCGCGGGCACTGGCGCGCCGGCGCATGGATTTGTGGCAATCGACGCCGACACGGGGGCGTATACTTACACTCCGGATTCCGGGTTTGTCGGAAGCGATAGCTTTACTCTCGCCGTTGAGGACGGCAACGGCGGTGCCGATGCGATAACGATCAATATCGGCATAGAGCCGGTCAATACTGACTTCCTCTTGTTGTGACAGCTTCAGCCGAAAACGACCGCCGTCAAAGTCACGCCCCTTCGAGCAGCTCGACAACAACGAGGCCGGCAAGGCCGAGGGCGGCGACGGCAGCTTGGCCCCACAGCCACAGGCTTTGCCGCCGGCTCCCTGGCGCGCTGCGCCAGACGTCGCGCTTGTTCTCATCGACGACCCGCGCGCCGGTCGCGGCCTTCCAGTCGAGACGCCGCTGCGCCTCGTCGATCGATTGCTGAAGGCTGAGCTGCCAGTCGAGGGTTGTCTCTCGACCGAGGAAGGCCTTCCGGAGCTTGTTTTGATATTTCATGGGTCGACGCGCTACAGGCCCGAGGATTATCGGGAGAGTGAAGGTAGGCGAGGTGATCCCCGGCTACTATCCGTGGCTCTTCCTACTAGAGGTGTGCTAGCAAAATGCCTGCACCAAAGAATTTTTGAAGAGAAATTGACAGGTTCAGCAGGTTCTGATAGGATTTTTCTGTAAGTTGGGCCGAGTGTGTCGCAGCCCCACACCCCCGAAATCGGGCCTCCCGGCCGCCGGAACTTCCGGCGCCCCAGGCCTTTGAACCACACGGAAACCGGAGACTCCGATGGCTGTTCCTGTCGACCAGGGCGCGCGCCTGCGCGGCGCCGTGCATCACATCGACCTCACCGTGCGCGATCTCGCGGCGTCCACGCCCTTCTACGAGGCGCTGCTGGGGTTCCTGGGGTATACGCGCGCCAAGCACGAGGCGGCGCTGCAGGTCTGGGATCTGGTCGAGGGCGGCCGGCTGCTGGGCGGCGTGGCACTTCGGGCGGCGCACTCGGCGCGGTCGCACGATCGCACCAGCGCCGGGCTGCATCACCTGGCGTTCCGCGCCGCCGCCCCTCTCGACCGAGGCGCGCCGACGTCGACCGCGCCCATGCCGTGATGAAGGAGGCGGTGAGGAAGGCACCGCTCATGAAGGAGAAGCGCGCCGCCCTCCTCGACGCGCCCGCCGACTATCCGCAATACGGCGCCGGCGACGCCGCCGTGTCCGGGACCGATCCCGACGGGCTGAAGCTGGAGGTCGTCCACTTCCCCAGGTGAGGGTCTTCCTCGCCGCAGCTTCTTTTGAAATTCCACGAGGCGTCCGTGCCACCGGGTCTCCCCCCGGCGTGCCCTAAAAGCTCTTCAGAGAGCGCTGCGCCTCGGCATGGTCCTGACCATGCCTTCGACAACGAACGAGACCAAACAGCAAACAATGCCGACGGCGAACGTCGGCCCGGGCGACCGGTTTGTGACGCTTCCCCGGACAGGTTTCCGGACAGAACGCGTTACATTCAGGCGTCCACAAATAATGCGAGAAAGCCGTGCAAACACGGCATCGGACGGCCTCGCAGGCCGTGAAAAAGCATGTGGGACTTGAGGCGCGACGCGGGCAGGGAGTTTGCCCGCGCCGCCAGCCGCCTACGGCGCCTTGGTGTAATGATCCGCCAGCCCGTTCAACGCTGCCGCGCCGTCGCCCTTGAACGTCGGCCCGTGCATCAGCGCGATGGTCGTGGGCGCGAGGCCCGCCAGCCGCCGCAGCGTCGGTTCGGCGAGCGGCGTCCAGGGCATAAAGGGCACCTTGGCCGCGGTGTCGATGGCGGGCGCCACGATGTCGCTTTCGGTCGTGGCGTCGGCCGGGCCCATCTGGGTGAAGAGGTCGCTGGAGAACAGCGTGCCGGTCGTCTCCTCGTAGAGCAGGCCCGCGTCCCAGTTGTGCGGGATGTGCGGCGTGTCGAGCCAGCGCACGCGCTTGCCGCCGAGATCGATGGTCTCGTCGTTCTTGAGCGGCTTGGGCGCGCGGTCGGCCATGTCGGTGAGCCAGATGTTGCAGCCGATCATTCCGTGCGCCGGCGTGGCGTTGGGGGCGGCGGCCAGCCACTGGTTGAGCGCGCCGGCCTCGTCCGATTCGACGTGGCTGCACGTGGTCCAGCGCAGCTTGTCGAGCGGGATCACGCGCTTCACCGCGTCGGAGATCAGCGGGAACAGCGCGCGCTGGCCGTAGTGGAACAGCAGCGGCTCGTCGGCGTCGATCAGGA
>CAMDOT010000220.1 GCA_945903635.1 Rhizobium sp. Q54
ACAGGACGCCTTCAGAGACCGAAAATCGGTGTCTGTTCAGTCTCCGTGGTTTGGTCGACTTCGCTAAACCCCTTTGAATACAAAAGGATTTCGGGCACTCCATCGACGCCAGCGAGAGTTTGCAACGAGGTAATGGCGGAGGGAAAGGACCTGCCAGCAAACTCTCTCTGCGTAGAGGTGCGGGGCGCTGCGGGGTGCTGCGGGAGGCTGCGAGCCCAGCGCGCCTCGCTCGGCGTCCGAGAGAACCGGCCGACCCTTCAGTTGCGCCTTGAGGATGCGCTTCTCGGCGGCCAAATACTCGTTCCGCCCCAGCACCTCTTGCTCAACCGTCCCCGTCACGTAGGCCAGGATGCGCGCCCAATCCATACCCGGTCCCCTGCCGTGTCATGCCCCCGGCGACGGCGTCACGGGCCGTCCGCGAAATTGTACTCAGCCGCCTCAGGAACTACTACCGACGCCGCCCAAATCACTGGTTTCTCGGCCGTTTCAGTTTTTTGACCACACGAGTTTTCGGTATGGACAAGAGTTCCTTTAGCAACGTCGGCGTCGATGGCGTTGCCACGAGCTTCAGTTGCTGACGTGCTAGAAGAATATCTGGGATTTGAGGCCGAGGATCAGGATGTCGGGATGTTGGGTCGACGCGCCCGGCGAATGTACATACTGAATGTTGGGGCGCAGATAAACGCCACTGACCGGGACAACGGTGTAGTACAGCTCGAAAACGTACTCCGAATTCTGGACCGGCACGGGGCCGAGCCCCACCGAATTCAGCAGCGCCTGACCCTGAGCAACACGATGGTTCACGTGGGTGGTTCCGACGGCAAAAGCAACGCTGTCGTTGGGACGCGATTTGAATGGTCCCGTATACACCATGCCCACGGCAATCTGACGGTCGAGCACCGAGGTCTCGGTGTCCGCCTGAACCGCATTCAAGAACATCTTCAGGCCGCCCTTCGGATTTTCCGTGGCGGTCTTAGTCAGCTGCTGCTCAAAATTCAGATAGGCGCCGTAGCGGCCGCGGCGCTGAGCCGCTGGCAGGCCGCTGATCGAGATCGCATTGCCGTTGATGTCGACCAGGACATCATTTGCCATCGTGTTCGAGTACCAGCCGCCGAGCTTGTAGCTGCCTGCCAGATTGTTTTCGCCGAACTTGGGGAGCCAGGCCACTTCAGCCGGCACGAGCACTCCGGTCGACCTCGGATAGAATACCGGGAGCAGCTTGTCGGCGTAGCCGAGATACTGCTCATTCTGGTCATACACGCCGGCCTGAAAGTAGCCGAAACCATCCAGTGCGACCTTCAGTCGGGTCCCCCACTGGCTGATCGGCCAATTGTAGACATAGCCGCCGACGATGTTGCCCGGATTGGATCCACAGAAAGTCAGGTTCTGGAAATCGCATGAGAAGGCGGCGAAGTCCTCGCCCATGGACGTGCGGCCCACCTTCCAGTCGAGGAGACCGTTCAGATATTTCTGCTGAAACCAGAATTGAGTCAACCGGACGGTCTGTCCGCGCCCATAAACTTCCTGGACGAGCTGGAGCGTACCGAGCCCGGCGTTCGCCACCAGATCCTGCCCTGTGCGCGACGTGTAGGTCAGCTGAAATCGCGCATCTTGCAGGCCGATCAGGCGCTGCAGATCGAACGTCAATCCGAAGGTGCCTTGCCCGGCATAGGCTATCCCAGGCCGCAGGCCTCCCGCGGGGTTGTAGGCAATCTCGCTCGTGAAGACGAACTGGAAGTCGAGGCCTTGCTCGAAGAGACGGCTGCGCAGCCCTCCCCAGTTTCCCGTAAGCCATGGCCCGTGCGACGGATCCGGCTCCTCGGCTTGACCGGCGCCACTGGCGAGCACGAACGCCAGTACCACTCCGATCATTGCTAGCGCACGCGGCATCTAGAGCGCCCCTGCAATTTCCCTGAAATCATCGCCCCGCGTCGTCGGTGTCGACTTAGCAACTTATCATATGAGGGGTTGTATGTCTGCCAAATTCACACGGCACAATTACAGCCTTGTAAATAAAGAGAGATTGACGAGCGACACAGGAATACGGAATGATCCTTTGCCAGAGCGCGCAACAGGACGGCACTGGGCACTGCTACGTTGGTGCCTTCCGCGTCCCAGCGGAGAACATAGCAATGGGTCTGCAACCTCAATGGGATGCGCCAATCAATCAGATACAGTGTTAAGTTTGACCGTCGGTGGCATAATCCCGCCGCCAAGCTTTGAGCTTTGTGTTGAGGTCACCCAAGCTGCCGCCGAAGACGGGCGCGACGGTGGTCCTCCAGTCGGACGACCGAACCTTGAGATGACCGCCCCATGATCTACTTCCTCGCCTCCGTTGCCGCCATCGCCGGCTTTCTCTTCGGCTATGATGAGGGAATTATCGCGGTCGCCCGGCCATTGCTCGACAAGGACTTTCCCATGGATCCGTTGGTCGGCGGCTTCATGACGGCGGCAGTACCTCTCGGCGCCCTCGTCGCGGCCAGCATCGCGGGACGCATCACTGACCGGTTCGGCCGGCGCCGGTCACTGATGGCCGCTGCCGTCCTGTTCACGGCGGGATCGTTGCTGGCCGCCAGCATCACCGCGATCTGGATGCTGATCGTCGCGCGCCTCATCCTGGGCTTGGCGATCGGCCTCGCCGCGGTCACGGCGCCCCTCTACATTTCCGAGACCGCTCCGTTGCGTATACGCGGCGCGCTGGTGTCCACCTACCAGCTGGCGATCACCGTCGGCATCCTGGCTTCCTACCTGACAGGCTTGGCGATCGACGTCGAAGGCGACGGTCTGTTGAACGACGACGGCATGTGGCGACTCATGTTTGCCCTCGGAGCGTTGCCGGGCGTGCTGTTCCTTGCCGGTCTGGCCGTCCTGCCGGAATCACCCCGCTGGCTGATCCTGAAGGGTCTTGCCCCCGCTGCCCGTACCAGCCTGCAGCGTCTTCGCGGCCCGGCGGCGCCGATCGACCGCGAATTCGAGGAGATCACAACCACCGCAAGGGCCGAAGCCGGCAAGAAGTCGGGCTACAGGGCTCTGCTCGAGCCGGCGATCCGGCCGGCGGTGATCGTCGGCGCCGGCCTGTTCTTCCTCCAGCAGTTGAGCGGCATCAATGCCGTGATCTACTACGCGCCGGAAATCTTCAATCACGCGGGTTTCGACAGCACCGGCACGCAGATACTGGCGACCATCGGTATCGGAACGGTCAACGTGGTGACCACGATCCTGGCGATGTACCTCATCGACAAGATCGGCCGACGTCCCCTGCTGGTGTTGGGCTTCCTCGGCACCGCCGTCACCATGCTCACGATCGCGGTCGCGGTCGTCAACCCGACGCTGGTACCCGCATGGGTCATCATCGTGGCGCTGATGCTCTACATCGCATCGTTTGCCATCAGCATCGGACCGCTGCCGCATGTCCTGATGTCGGAGATCTTCCCGTTGCGCGCTCGCGGGCCGGGCATGAGCATGGCCTCGATCAGCAACTGGGGCTTCAACTTCGTGGTCGTCTTCACCTTCCCGCTGATGCTCGCAGGGCCCGGCCTCGCCTTCACGTTCACTCTGTTCGCGGTCATCTGCCTGGGCGGCATCATCTTCACGCTGACGCGGGTCCCGGAAACGACAGGCCACTCGCTCGAAGCCATCGAGGAGCACCTCAATTCCGGCCGCGCTTTCGTGCTTTTACGCCGCGAAACCCATGTCACAACCACGGTCGTCGTCCGCCGCAAGTAAGCACCAGCATGCCGTCGGTGCTTCCCATTGCGGTCGCCTCGCTTCCGCGGATGAAAGCCCGGTGGCTGGTTGGATTGCTATGACAGTGGCCGTCGAGAGCGCGAATCGCGACAAGCGTCGCTTTGGTGCGGCGGTTGCTACAGCAACATTGAGAGGGCTGACGTGAAGAAGAAGATTACCATCGCAAGCGCGTCATCCGCGGAATATTTCCATTTCCTCCAGGGAATGGTCCTGTCCGTGAGAGACAAGCCCCAAAGCAGGGATATTCACATCTCCCTCTACGATCTCGGCATGACTCCGGAGCACTTGGCGTGGCTGGGCAGTCACGTCAACAACATCGTCAAACCCGAATGGGAGTATGGTCTCACCGCCTCGGACGGCATGCGCGACCCGTTCCGCGCCATCCTGGCCAAGCCTCTGCTGCCCAAGTACTTTCCAGGCTACGACATATACATGCATCTGGACGCCGACGCTTGGGTCCAGGACTGGTCCGCGGTAGAGGCCTATCTCGAGGGTGCGAGCAAGGCGGCCCTCGCGATAACCCCGGAGATTAACCGTGCCTATCTCGCCAACTACACCAGCAGCGGCGAGTTTCACGATTTCATCGTCGAGCTCTATGCCGGAACCTGGGGAGAGGATTACGCCAAGAAATACTGCTACTACCCCATTCTCAACGCCGGCGTGTTCGCGATGCCCAAGGAGTCGCCGATCTGGGGGCTTTGGGCAGAGAACATTCGCGTCTCTCTCGCTAAAAGCCATCATCACTGCATCGAGCAGGCGGCCCTGAATCTTGCCGTCTTCGACCACCCCGACCTTTTCCACTTCGCCACCTCGGACAAGCGGAACATCCAGTTCCTGCCGGCTGTCTGCAACTGGCTGTGCCACCAGAGCTTGCCGATGTTCGACAAGAAACTCGCGGCGTTCGTCGAGCCGTTTCTACCGCATGAGAAGCTGGGCATCATTCATCGCTCGTCCGACGACTTCAAGGACAAGAAATCCGCCCCAATCCACACGACGGACGGCGATACCCGCACGTGCAACCTCAAGTACAGGGAAGGCCTTTACGGCACCGATGTCGCCTCGGCTGAGCCCGAGAAGCTAAGCGACTGGCAGGACCGGGGCGGGAAGAAATATTGACGTCGTCCCCCTCCTCTCAGCGCCGCCCGACACGTGCGTGCGCCCATCATGGGCGCTGTCGGCGCGAGGGTCGAGGTTGTCCGGGGAACCGGCGATGACGAGGGCTTCCACAGGGGCCGCGGTCGCTCCGCTCCTGCTTCTCATACTGATCGATGCGATCGGCTTTGCGATGTTGACGCCACTTCTGGCGGCGGCATTAGCGCCGGGTTCGGAGGCAGCCATCCAGGATGGTCTTTCCATCAACGCCCGTCATCTCGTCTACGGATTTGCCACGGGCCTCTACCCGCTCATGACGTTCTTCGCCGCACCGGTCCTGGGCCGACTTTCCGATCGTGTCGGCCGGAAGATCATTCTGCTGGTGTGTGCAGGTGGCATCGCGGTGAGCTACATCGCGATCTGCGCTGCCTTCGCGTGGGGATCGATCTGGCTCCTGATGGCAGGAAGAATAGTCGGTGGTTTGACGGCCGCCAGCCAGGCGGTTTCCCTGGCATCGCTGGTCGATGTCTGCAAGCCCGAGAAGAAGGACTTCTGGCTCAGCATGGGCTTGCTGTCGTCTTCGCTGGGTTTCGTGATCGGGCCCGCCCTCAGTGGGCTCTTGTCGGACCCGCATATCGTACCGTGGTTCACCATCCTCGTGCCGCTATACGCCACTGCTCTGCTGGCCGGCGCGAATCTGGCTCTTCTCGCCTGGCTGTTTCATGATCCCCGGCCGGTCGCTCCTCCGACGGCGGCGACAACCGCGCTGTCATTGTCCAGCGGATTTCGCAGCTTCGCCGCAGCCTTCGCCCAGCCGGGCGCATTGCGCGACGTCTCCTGGGTATTTCTGCTGCAGGAACTGGCATGGGGTGCCTATTTCTACTTCATTCCCGTGTTTTTGCTTCATCGCTTCGCGGCGACCGGCCAGGAGGCGAGTCTGTTCATGTCGGTCATGGGCGTCGGGTTCTGCCTGAGCTTCGCCGTCGCCATGCCGCTCTGCACTAAGTACTTTTCGACCAGCAGCATCACCCGGTGGAGCCTGTGCATTGCGGCGGGACTCATTGGCGGAAGCGCCTTGGCCCCGTCGATGCTCGTGGAATGGATACTGATCCTGCCAATCTCCGTGGCCGTCGCCGTGAGCTACGGGGCGTTGATCATCCTATTTACCGACACCGCCACCGAGGGCACGAAAGGCGAGGTCATGGGCATCACCGCCGCCATCAACTCCCTTTCCTTCGGGGTCATTTCCTTTTCGGGCGGCGCGATGGAGGGCCTCAGCGGGGGCGCGCCGATTGTCACATCGCTTGTCCTCATGACGGCGAGTTGGCTCCTGTTCAGCTTCCAGAGTTCAAGAGAATCCACCTCACAACCAGGGCGGTCCAAATGAAGACTGTGATACTCGCTGGCGGATTCGGGACGCGGCTGTCGGAATACACCGATGACATCCCCAAGCCGATGGTGCCTGTGGGCGGCATTCCGATGCTGTCGCACATCATGGGCATCTACGCGCACTACGGCCAGAAGGACTTCGTACTGGCGCTCGGCTACAAGGCCGACTACGTGAAGTCCTACTTTCTCAACTACTACACACTCCATTCCGACTTCTCGATCGACATGGCGACCGGCGAAAAGTCTACGATCAACCGCTCGATCATCGACTGGAAGGTCACCCTGATGGATACCGGCCTGAACACGATGACCGGCGGTCGCCTGAAGCGGCTCAAGCCGCTGCTGAAGTACGAGACCTTCATGTGTACGTACGGCGACGGCGTCAGCGATATCGACATCACCAAGCTGATCGAATTCCATCACAGCCACGGCAAGCTGGTCACCATGACCCTCGCACGGCCCTCTGCGAGATTCGGCGTGGTCGAAACGGCCGAGAACAACGCCGTGAAGGCCTTTCGTGAAAAGCCCGCCGACAGCGAAGGTTGGGTGAACTCCGGCTTCTTCGTCATGGAGCCGGGCTTCCTGGACTATATCGCGGACGACACCACGGTTCTCGAGCGCGAGCCGCTGGAAAGGGCTGCCAAGGATGGGCAGCTCATGGCCTATCACCATGAGGGCTTCTGGAAATGCATGGACATGAAGAAGGATGTGATGGACCTCAACAAGATGTGGGACAGCAACGCGGCACCCTGGCGTCTTGGAGCAAAGTCCTGATTGCCGTCCCGCTTCGACTTAGCAACCGTCACATCATTCACGGCTAGAGGCATCGCCATGTTCGCAAACTTCTACCAAGACAAAAATGTGTTCGTGACCGGCCACACTGGCTTCAAGGGCTCGTGGCTGTCGGCCTGGCTTCTGAAGCTCGGCGCCAAAGTCACCGGGTATGCCTTGCCGCCTCTCTACGAGGAGAGCCACTTCGAGCTCCTCGGCCTCGCCGGCAAGATGCGGCACATCGAGGCTGACGTGCGCGACCGCGACCGCCTCGTCGGCGCCATGAAGGAGGTAAAGCCCGACATCGTGTTTCACCTCGCCGCCCAGGCGATCGTACGTGAGGCCTACCGTGACCCGGCCGCGACGTTCGACACCAACGTCATGGGCGGCGTGAATGTCTGCGAAGCCGTCATGCAGGCCGACAGCGTGCGTACGCTGGTCTTCATCACATCCGACAAGTGCTACCGCAACGTCGATTGGGAGTGGGGCTACCGCGAGACCGACACACTGGGAGGACGCGATCCGTACAGCGCCTCCAAGGGCTGCGCCGAACTTGTGTTCGCTGCCTACTGGACCTCGTTCCTTTCCAAGACGAGACGTGTCAACGCCGCCTCCACGCGGGCTGGCAATGTCATTGGCGGCGGCGACTGGGCAAAGGATCGCCTGATCCCCGACTGCATCCGCGCACTCCGCAAGAAGGAAACCATCGAGATTCACCATCCCGACTCCACTCGCCCCTGGCAGCATGTGCTCGAACCGCTCGGCGGCTATCTGCACCTGGGACGCCACTTGGGTGGCCCCAAAGGCACCGACTTCTGCAAGGGCTGGAATTTCGGCCCCAACAACAGCGCGAACAAGAACGTGGGCGATGTGGTCGGGGACGTGATCCGGCTGTGGGGCAGCGGCAAGGTCGTGGTCGAGCGCGACCCCAATGCGCCGCACGAAGACCATTGGCTGCAGCTCAACTGCGACCGGGCCCACCAGTACCTGGCCTGGAGCCCGACCTGGAACTACCCCGATTCGATCGGCGAGACAGTTCATTGGTATCGCCAGTATCAGGATGGCGCCGACATTGCCGCACTGACCGACGCTCAGATCGACAAGTACAGCCGCGCCTGGGTCGCTGCCGGCCGTGATTGAGGGTGTTGCCCGCCATCCCCTGAAGCAATTCGTGGACGACCGCGGCCGTACCATGCACATGCTGCGCCGCGACGATCCGCACTTCCGCGCGTTTGGCGAAGTCTATTTCTCCGGCGTCCAGTTCGGCAAGGTCAAGGGTTGGTACCGTCATCGCGAGAAGACCCTCAACTTTGCCGTACCCGTGGGCAGGGTTCGCGTTGTCATTCATGACGATCGCGCAGGCAGCCCTACACTCGGCCATCTCGACGAGCATCTGCTCGGCGAATCCCAGGACGACTACGCCCTCCTCACCATACCGCCATTCCTCTGGTACGGGATTCAGGGCGTCGCGCCGGGCGTATCCATCGTCGCGAACTGCTCGGACCTGCCGAACGACCCGGCCGAGTCCGACCGCAAGCTAGCAGATTCCCCCGATGTTCCCTATTCATGGCCATCCATCGGCTGAAGCGAGGGGGCTTTACCGGCGGTATTCGGATCGGCGTCAGCCCGCAGGCGACACGGCAGACAAGGATTGCACGAACCGTAGAAGCGAGCCTCGCCAGAGCGGCATGATTCAGGCCGGCGTGTGTCAGACGGGCATTAATGGCGGCCTCGTTTGCCGAGACCGGCGCCCGGCGGGGGAACACGGCGGGGACTACACGAGCTTCGCTGCCCGCCGCTTCCAGGATCGCCGCGACATACTCCAGTCGGCTTGCCGGCCCGCCGGCACCGACGCAGTTGAATACGCCCGATCCCCGCGCCCGCAGAAGGGCGAGCGACTGCATCACCACATCGGAAGCCGAAGTCGGACAGCCGATCTGCGTTCCGTCGGCCCCGACTTCGCGTTTGCCGCGAACTCCGAGAAGTCGCTGCCATACGAAGTTCTTGCGCTGTTTCGCCGTACCGCCGAACACCCAGCCCAGCCGCAGGATCAGCGCCGCAGGGTTGGCGGCCCGAACGAGCGTCTCGCCTGCCGCCTTGGAACGATGACGCACGGTGGTTGGCCGCAACTCGTCGTCTTCTACGTAAGGTGTCGTCTTCCAGTCTCCATAGCAACCGGTACTGGAGAAATGCAGCATCGTCGCGCCAGCTTCGGTCGCCGCGCGCGCCAACACGCCTGCCAGCGTCGCGTTAACCGCAAACGCGCGCTCAGGCGCGGCTTCGGCGCCTTCGACGTCGGTATCGGCGGCACAATTGATGAGCAAAGAAGGGTTAAGACCCTCCACAATGCATATTCCAACGAAGCCGGCCGGGTATCCCGAAGTTATGTCGGCCACACATTCCAACTTGATCGCGGCCACCGTTCCAATCTCATCGCGGCCAGGTGACGCCGTCTCGTCAGGTCGGTTTTGGTGATGTCACGGCAATGTGCCTGGGGTCAAGCGGCAGCACGCTGCTTGCGCAAGCTTTCGCCTTTCAGTTCGATGCGGTAGGCGCTGTGGACGAGGCGGTCGAGGATGGCGTCGGCCAGCGTGGGATCGCCCACGGTCTCGTACCAGCGTTCGATCGGCACCTGGCTGGTGATGATCAGCGAGCCACGATCGTAGCGGTCGTCGACGATCTCCAGCAGGTCGCGGCGTTGCTCGGCGGTCAGCGGTTCGGGCCCCCAGTCGTCCAGGATCAGCAGATCGACGCGGGTGAGTTGGCGCATCAGCCGGGCATATCGGCCATCACCGCGAGCCAGCGCCAGGGCGGCGAACAGCCGCGAGCTGCGCTGATAGAGAAC
>CAMDOT010000221.1 GCA_945903635.1 Rhizobium sp. Q54
GATCCGAAACCTTCGGAGCAGGAGGAGGCGATGATCAGCGTGCCGCCGGGCTCCAGGATGTCGAGCGGCGTCACCATGCCCTTCACCGTCTGGTAGTAGGTCTTGTCCAGCGGGTAGCCGGCGGAGGAGGTGACGATCGTCTTGTAGCGCCGGTCCATGCCGATCTTGCACGACGCGGTGACGAAATCGACGGCCGCCATGTGGCTTTCGATGACCTCGCCGAACGTCACGTGCACGAGGTCGCGGTCCTCGTCGATCACCGTGTTCAGTGCGTAGCAGGGTCCGAGTCCGCGCACGATCTCGAGTTGCTCCTCGTGCAGCGGATTGCCGACGAGGTTGCACTGCACGGCGAGCGGATCCTCCATGAACCGCGCGGAATGGAAGGTGCGGATCGTCGCGTGATGCGCCACGCCCGGGGCGATCACCTTGCGGCCGCCGGACCAGCCGGCCATGAAGTGCGGCTCGACCAGGCCGGTGGCGATGCGCAGCTCCGCCTCCACGAAACGGCGGTCGAGCCCGATCGGCGTGCCGCGCGTCTTGGTGCGCCCCAGATCGACATGCATCGCCTCGTCGCGTGCGAAATGGTTCTCGACCCGCACGTTGGCCATCACCCAGGGATCGCCCACCAGCTCGGCGAGTTCCTCGCCCTCGTTCGGGCGATGCAGGCCGGTGGCGACCAGGATCGTGATGGCGCCGAGGGGGATGCCGGCGGACACCATGGTCTGCACCATCGGGCGCAGGAACAGCCGGTTCGGCACCGGGCGCGTGATGTCGCAGATGAGGATGCAGGCGCTCTTCTTGCCTTGTGCCAGCGCCGCCAGGGCGGGCGCGCCGATCGGCCTGGCGAGCGCATCCGCGATGGCGCCGCTCGGGTCCGGGAGCTTCTGCATCGCGCCCTTGCGGATGATCGTGGGACGGACGCCGGCCGGGACCGTGACCGCGAGATGGCCCTTGCCGAACAGAAGGTCGATCCGTTGGTCGGTCATTGTCCGGCTGTGCCCGCCAGAAGGTGAGTGCTGATCAGAGGCTCACCGGCGTTGAGCCGTGCGCGCAAGCGGTTGTGAGGCATCGAGGAGGTCCTTGCAGTTCGACCGGACAGTAGGCCCGATCTGGCGACAGCGGCAAGCTGGAGGCGCGAGGAATGCGCGACGAGGAAATGTTCGCCCCCCGGAAGGCGGACAGCACTCCCTTGCCGTGGCGGGAGGTCCTACTGACGTGTCGCTCAGCGCCTCTTTTTCCTCGGCCGTGGAAAGGTGCGACAGACAGATCTGCAAAACCCTGCAAAAGGGTGCGTCGATCTGTTGTCGCACTTGGCACTAAGGGGTTGATTTGGAAGGATTCCAGCAGCCCGTCTCGGGGCACCAACCACTTTTATTCTGTCAAAGGCATCAGGTACTTAGCACCTGGTGCGACACCCTGGCGAAAAACGGGATCACACCCGGCAAGGGCAGGCGCTAGTTCGCCTCTCCTTTGGCGCGCTGCCCACGCGCAGCAAACCTGGCGACCAAGGTCCGCTTGCCGCCCGATAGCAGACATGCAGCAGGCTTCTCGGTATGTCCGCTTAGGGCCAGTAGCGGACCCTTCGATGCCGGCGATCAGCGTACCTACCTGCCCGTGCTGTTCGAGGGCTCCACGACGAATACATCTTGGAACGTGACGCGCTTCGGAGCGATCAGCGGGCGATGACGGAGACTGCGGCCTCGTTCCGGCGCACAAAAGGCAAAGTGAAAGGGGCGTCGTAGCTCAGAGTATAGGGTTCCCCAACGGGTTGCCATGGCGATCCTGCAAGACCCGCGACCAGTTCGCGGCGGCGCTGCATGCCGTCTGCGCCGGAACCGGAATATCGCGAGACCGCGATTGTTTCGGTCGGACTTGTGACCAGCCTCACCCGAGCATCCGTCGGCGTTGGCGCGGTATCGCGTGTGAACTTCGCGGGCAAATAGAACCGCATGGCGGCGGCGGCGTCTGGGTCAAGGACTTGGACCGGAACGGTCATCGCTACTCGTTCCCCGACACGCACTTCGACGGGAACAGTCATGGCGACCCGTTGGTTCTCCAAGGCGGACGTTCTGTTGGTACCTGCGATGTAAGCGAAGAGGAGGCCGAAAGCTTCGTCGTGTCTCGCATCGCCGACCTCACCAAGTTCGACCTCTGCCGCGAGACGCGGACCGTAGCGACGGATCTCGATGCCGTTTTCCAAGCTGCCGACAATTTCGAAGCGCGGTTCCTCATAGAGGCGGATGCCGACCACTCCGAGCACCGAATTAAGCGCCAGCACGCTGTAGTAGGAGATTGCTTGCCACATCTTGGAGGATCCGATCTCACCGTGAACGACGCCACTCAAACAGCCGGCAGCCACGGTTACTTCAGCACATACTCGATGGTCGATCCGTCGGACGCGGTGAAGGAGGTCTTTACCCAGCGGCCCGCGTCGTCGAACCACTGGTCCATCACCAGGTCCCCCGTGTAGCGGTAACGCGTTGCATCGATCGAGGCATTCGCCGTCCTGATCGTCTCGCGGCCGAGAACGGAAACCTGGACGCGGGCTTCCGCGCCAGTCTGGGTATTTACCAGCGCCGACTGGCGGACCTGCCGCACGTTCCAATGGGTCGAGGGCAGGAGCTGCGGCGGCAGGGTCGTGCGAGCCGCGTCGTCCCGCTGCAGGCCGCGATCGAAGGTCGCCGGCGAAAGAGCGTCGGGACGAGCGTTGCGCTCGACCGCGAGGGCCGCTCCGTCGCGCTGGATCCGGATCGCATATTTCTTGCCGTTGTCGTCGGTCTGCGCCGAGAGCCCTTGGAACGTGTCGCCGCTCCAGACTTCCTCCGCGCGGTGCGTATAACGATAGGCGGTGACGCCCATGAATTTCACGGCAAGGTCGATCGCGGTCGATACCTTGAGCAGCGTGCCATTCTTCTGGAATGTGAGGATGCGATTGCCGATCGTCTGGCCATTGCGAACGGCTGCAAAGGAAAGCGAGGAGCCGTAGGGGAAATCTTCCGTGGCAGAAGCGGCGGTTGGACTTGTAGCCAGAAGCAGTATGGCGAGAATGAGACGATGCATGAGCGAACTCCCTGCCGATGTTACGGCGCGCGTGACCGCGCGGATCATTTCCAAAAGTCGATCTGGACCACCACTTCAGACGTAAGAACGTCCAGACGACGGCGATCCTGAAGTCCGGCCAAGCTCATTCCAGCCGCAAAGGCTTTCGCTTCGACTACCGGCTCAAAGATCCTGCCCCTTGTCTGTCGCTACACGCCCGTCTGCTACTATACCCCACGCTTGTTGAACCCGCGCCGATCGACCGCTTTGTATCGACCCGGGCGACGCAACCTCACGGCCCGATCGAGGCCTGGATCGTCGACGACACCGGCTTTGCGAAGAAGGGTAAGAGCTCGGTCGGTGTGGCACGGCAATGAAATGCTTTTCGATGCGGCTCACCATTAGATTTTCATCCCAAGACGCTCGGCGACGGCAAAGACATCCTTGTCGCCGCGGCCGCATAGATTCATCACCAGGAGGTTGTCCTTGGGCAACGTGGGTGCAAGTTTCGTCACATGGCCCAGCGCATGCGCCGGCTCGAGTGCGGGGATAATGCCTTCGAACCTGCACAGCAGCTGGAACGCCTCTAGCGCTTCAATGTCGGTTGCCGAGGCGTATTCGACGCGGCCCATTTCCTTCAGCCAGGAATGCTCGGGGCCGATGCCGGGATAGTCGAGGCCGGCCGAGATCGAGTGCGCCTCGGTGATCTGGCCTTCCGGGTCCTGCAAAAGATAGGTGCGATTGCCGTGCAGCACGCCGGGACGGCCGCCGCTCAGCGAGGCTGCATGCTCGCCGGTCTCGATACCATGGCCCGCCGCCTCGACGCCCACGATGCGGATGCCCTTGTCGTCGAGGAAGGGATGGAACAGGCCCATGGCGTTCGAGCCGCCACCAATGCAGGCGACCAGCGTGTCGGGCAGTCGGCCTTCGGCCTTCATCATCTGGACGCGCGTCTCGTTGCCGATGACGCACTGGAAGTCGCGCACCATTGCCGGATAGGGATGCGGGCCAGCCACCGTCCCGATGCAGTAGAAGGTGTTCTCACAGGTCGCGACCCAGTCGCGCAGCGCTTCGTTCATCGCATCCTTCAGCGTCGAGGAGCCCGCCGTCACCGGCCGCACCTCGGCGCCCAGCATCTTCATGCGAAAGACGTTGGGCGCCTGGCGCTCGACATCGACCGAACCCATGAACACGACACAGGGAATGTCGAACAGCGCGCAGGCCGTTGCCGTCGCCACGCCGTGCTGGCCAGCGCCGGTTTCGGCGATGACGCGCGTCTTGCCCATGCGCTTGGCCATCAGGACCTGGCCCAGCACATTGTTGATCTTGTGACTGCCGGTGTGGTTCAGCTCGTCGCGCTTGAGATAGACCTTGGCGCCGCCCAGATGCTCGGTCAGGCGCTTGGCGAAATAGAGCGGGCTCGGTCGGCCGGCGTAGTGCTCCAGCAGGTAATCGAGCTCGTCCTGGAAAGCCGGATCGGCCTTGGCCGCGTTATAAGCATGCTCCAGCTCAAGGATCAGCGGCATCAGCGTTTCGGCGACGTAGCGGCCGCCGAAAATGCCGAAATGACCGCGCTCGTCCGGGCCGGTGCGGAAGCTGTTGGGTGTCGTTGTCATCGCTGTTCCTGTTGGGCCGGACGGACTTAGGCCGAAAGCTCCATTGTGGCTCACTCGATCTGCCGTATTGAGATAGGGACAGACAACATAGAGGGCAGCTCCTAATGTATGACGTAGCCCTTGGAAACACTGGCCGGGCTTCACCCGCTCATTCTCCAGCAGGCATTTCGATATGGTCAGACGTTCAACGCCGGCACATCGCCGCGTCCGATAATGCCGCGGCTCACCAGCGGGTTCAGCCAACGGCCCCACGGCCCGGTGAGCACGATCGGCTTCTCGACCACGATCAGCGCGATGCAGGGCTCGCCCGGATCGGCGATCGGTTCGTGCCGCTCGCCGCCCGGGCCGACGGCGAAATCGCCCACGCTGTAGCTGCCGGTCGCGTCGGTATAACCGCCCTGCAGGCAGACCGTGTACTCGTAGCCGGCATGCTTGTGCTCGGGCAGGCCGCGCCCTGGCTCGAGCCGCAGCAGCGACACCCGATAGGCGTCGCCCGGCACGTCGAGCCGGATTTCATCAAATTGGCCTAGGATGCGCCGCCAGCCCATGCCGGGCCGGAGATGGGGCACCAGCGGCGGCGGTGCCCACTCGAAGCCAAGGCGCCGCGCGGACGGTACCGCTCTCGGCTCAACCATGACCTTGCTGACCCGAGCGAGGGCCCGCTCCAGGGCGGCATCGTCAAGAAGGGCCTCGGGCTCGCCCTCGATCAGTGCACCGCCAACCGCATTCAGCTGGTCGACCGTTTGCCGGGACTCCGGGTCCAGGGCCACATGCAGCGCCAAGGCCAAAGCCGGCCCATCGGACAATGCACCCGCTGCGTAATCCAACAACAGTTCTTCGGGGGCGGGATGGCGGCTCACGACTCATCTTTCTCCAGCTCTTGCCGCAAGCGCCGAAGAGCCAGGCGAATGCGCGATTTTACTGTACCCAGAGGCAGCTTCATTTCGTCGGCGATGACCGTGTGCGTCTTGTCCTCGAAAAACGCCTTCTGGATCACCACCAATTGATCTTTCGGCAGGCCCTCCAGCAGCTCCTTCACGCGGGTATACGACTGTCCCACGAGGATGGATTTGCCGGCGTCCTCTTCTTCGGGCGCATAGACGACCAGCCAGTCCTCGGTGTCGATCGGCCGGGCGCCGCGGCGCAGCAGGTCGATCCGCTTGTTGCGGGCAATGGTGTAGATCCAGGTGGCGGCGGACGCCCGGCTCCGGTCGAAGCTGGCGGCCTTCCGCCACACCATGATCAGGGCTTCCTGGGAGACTTCCTGCGCGGCCTCTGCATCCGTGCCGCCGCGCATGATGAAAGCCTTCACCCGGGGCGCGAAATGGCGGAACAGGTTGGCGAAAGCCGCACGGTCCTGCCGCGACGCGATGGCTTCGATCAGATCGGCGGCCTCGTCGGCGGACAGCATTAGGAAAGTCTACCCCGGCAAGCTGTGCATGCCGCAGACAATAATCTGGGCCGAAGCTTCCCGACACCGTGGCCGTCAGTTGACCAGCACGGGCGCCTTGCGCAGGTATGTCCGGTCCTCGATCTGCCGAACCAGGAAGTCGGCGACATCTGCGCGGGATATGATCCCGTTACGCCACGCCGAAGGTTCGTCCAGGATCCTGTAGCGCCCGGTTCGTCGGCCGTTCGTCAGAACTCCCGGCCGGGCAATCGTCCAATCGAGCAAACTGTCCTTGATCAGTTGTTCCTGCACGGACTTGTCGGCATAGGCGCGGCCGAACACCATCAGGAACGGCAGGCGTTGCAGGCAACCGATGCTGGCGCGGCTGTCGCCGGCGCCAAAGCCGGTAACTGAGATCAGCCGCGTCAGGGCCTGGCCTTCCATGGCGCTGACCAGGAGGCGGGTCGCGTCGGAGAAGAGACTGACCGGCCGGAAAAGATCTCCCAGGGAAGAGACGCCCAGAGCCTGGATGACGACGTCGATGCCGTCGAGCGCCGCGGCGATGTCGCGGCCGTCCAGCGCGTCGCCGCGGACTTTCTCCAGGCTCGGGTTGGACAATGCACTCCCAAGTGCCGAGCGCGAGAACGCGCGCACCCGATGCCCGGCATCGAGCGCCTGGCGTGTCGTTTCGAGCCCGATGCCCTTGCTGGCGCCGATGATCACCACACGGGCCATGTGGACGCTCCCTCAGAGGACGGCCGGCATCTCACCGACGAACTTTCGAATTACAGATGTGCATCAACCGGGAGCAAACAAGAGGCGTCGATGCGGGCCCTCGACCTGCATCGCGGCACGACATCCAGAGGTTGCGTAGAATCTCCGGCCTCGCGGTGATCCAGACGACGACGACGCGTGTATCAACGGCACGTCAACCATCTGGAGGTCCATGCAATGCTACGTAAGACTTTTGTCGGCTTCGCCGCCGGCGCACTCGTCTCGCTCGCGTCCGTCAACGTCCATGCGGCGGATATCGTCGATACGGCGGTGAAGGCCGGTCAGTTCAACACGCTGGCCGCCGCCCTGACAGCGGGTGATCTCGTCGTCGTGCTGAAGGGCCCCGGTCCTTTCACGGTCTTCGCGCCGACCGACGAAGCCTTCAAGAAGCTTCCCCCCGGAACGGTCGAAAACCTGCTGAAGCCTGAGAACAAGGCCCAGCTGGTCAAGATCCTGACCTATCACGTGGTGTCCGGAAAAGTCATGAGCTCGGCCCTCGCCGGGAAGAAGACCGATGCCAAGACGGTCCAGGGCGAGATGGTCATGGTCGATGCCACGATGGGCGGCGTGACCGTCAACGGCGCCAAGGTCGTGACCGCCGACGTTGCGGCCGACAACGGCGTCATCCACGTGATCGACACCGTCCTGATCCCGAAGTAACCCGGTCAGGGGACAGTCACCGCGCGACACGGCGTACAGTTGCCCGTGTCGGCGCGGAGACTGACCACAATCCAAGATTGCTTTTCTGACTAGAGCAATGGGGCCGGACCGAGGAAGGTCCGGTCTCCCGTTCATCGGTCATCGGCAGGCCGACGTGGCGGAAACTGACGACCAAGACGCCCTCCCAGGCGTCTTTTTGTTGTCCGCGTACCACGGACCCGTATCAGGCGCGGCTGGCGAGATACCACAGAGGCATCAGCAGGACGGTGATCAACTGAAGGCGCACGCGCCACACCATCAGACGATTGCTGCGGCTCGCGCCGACCGTCTCTTCCGCCTGATCGCGGCCCATCGAAAGGACGCCCACGAACAGGATCACCAGCGTCGCCAGTCCGGAGACAAGAACGAGAACGAAGAGAATATTTGCAAGGGTCATCGACGGCTCCATGTCGACGTGCGGGTCGACACCTTTGAACTGGTGTCGCGGCTTTTCTCCAACAAGTCCTCTGGAGCGCAGGGTGATGCTGTGTCGCACTCACGCGTCATGATCCACCGCCGCACGCGAGGCGTAATCAATTCAGTGTCCACCAGGAGAAGAGAATGATTTCCCTCTACCGGTCCATCATGGATTCGAACGTCAATCCCCTGCGCAGCTTCCCCCCGGCCCAGCGGTTCCAGCTCATGCTGTTTCTCAGCGTCATGTGGACCAACATCTTCTGCCTGAGCGCCGGCGCGTGGATCTGGTATGGCGAGCTCATCGTTTTCCATGTGCTGGTCGTGGCCGGCATCGTGGTCACGGGCCTGGTCTTCAGGCGGGCGTCCAAAGTGGCCGCCTATCGCACCTATCGCCATTATCCCCTGAAGGATGGCACCGCCCGCTATGACGACGTCTGGGGTGGCTAGAATCGAAGCCAAAGCGGCGACGCTGTCGGGAAACCATGTCCGGGCATGACACACCTACCGCGTATTATGATGGTGCCTGCCCTCTGTGCGCGCGCGAGATCGGCTTCTATCGGCGCCAGAACGGCGCCGACCGGATTTGCTGGGTCGATATCAGCGGCATCGGCATCGTGGATGTCGCGCCGGATCTGGCCCGGGAAGACGCACTCGCCCGATTCACCGTGCGGGATGCCGACGGAAGTCTCGTGTCGGGCGGCAGAGCATTCACTCTTATCTGGAAACAGCTTCCGCGATTCCGATGGCTGGCTAAGCTTTTCGACGTCCAGCCCTTCGCCTGGTCGCTCGACCAGGTCTACGGCATCTTTCTGAAGCTTCGTCCTCGTCTGCAGGCGATGGCCTTGTCCAGGGAAGTGCGGGGGCCACGAGGGTGAAGATCCGAGTGAGCCATACCGACGGCATCGTCGCGATCACGGACGCGAACACCACGATCGCCTATTGCCGCTACGATCCATCGGGCGAGATAGAGTACCTGTTTGTCGCTCCGGCGTTCCGGCGCCGAGGATACGCCAAGCAGATGCTGGGCATCGTCGAGTCGCATCTCGGAATCGCGCTGTACTTCTCCCTGCCGATAAGTCCGCTCGGCCGACACGTCGTCGGCTCCTACAGCCGAGGCCGGCCGGCCGTGCCTGAAGGCGACGGCGATCACGCCGCTGTCGTAAAGCCTCAGGCCGAAGGCCGGCCGATCATGCTGAGGAATTCTCGCCGCGTTTCGCCGCCGTCGCGGAAAGCACCGATCATGCGGCTCGTCACCATCGTGACACCGGCCTTGTGCACGCCGCGCGTCGTCATGCATTGATGCGCGGCTTCGACCACCACGGCCACGCCCCGCGGCCGCAGGACCTCCTCGATCGTGTTGGCGATCTGCGCCGTCATCTTCTCCTGGATCTGCAGCCGCCGGGCATAGATCTCGACCACCCGTGCCATCTTGCTGATGCCGACGACGCGCCTGTCGGGCAGATAGGCGACGTGCGCCCGGCCGATGATCGGCACCATGTGATGCTCGCAATGGGACTCGAGCCGGATATCGCGCAGGATGACCATCTCGTCGTAACCCTCGGTTTCCTCGAAGGTCCGTTGCAGGATTTCCCGCGGGTCCTCATCGTAGCCGGCGAAGAATTCCTCGTAGGACCGCACCACGCGATCGGGTGTGCCGACGAGGCCTTCGCGGTCGGGATCGTCGCCTGCCCAGCGGATCAATGTGCGCACGGCCTGTTCCGCCGCGTCGCGCGACGGACGTTCGCCATCGTTGCCGGCGGCCAGGTCGCTTTTCTTGACGATCATGTTCATGGCAGGTCCTCGGGCTATACCGTACAGGCTCTAGC
>CAMDOT010000222.1 GCA_945903635.1 Rhizobium sp. Q54
GCGCTGCGGCACCATGTAGGCGGGCAAGCCTGCGGCCAGGTGCCGACGCAATGCCGCCGGATCCGGCTCGGCACCGCCGCCGCCGGTGACGAAGAGCAGCAATTGCCGACGCCCCGCCTCGCCCGGGGTGGCGAGCGCGACCGCATGCCCGACCCCCGCATGACCAAGGGCCACCGCTTCGACTTCGCCCAGCTCGACCCGGTGGCCGCCGATCTTGACTTGGCCGTCACGCCGGCCGAGGAACTCGATCACGCCGCCGCGCCAGCGGCCCATGTCGCCGGTCCGGTAGAACCGCTCGCCGGTCCCCGGATCCGACACGAACGCGGCCGCCGTGCGCTCGTCATCGCGCCAGTAGCCGCGCGCGACGCCGAGGCCGCCGATGTAGAGCTCGCCTTCGACACCGTCCGGACATGGCCGCATGTCGGCATCCAGCACGTGGAAGGACTGGTTTGCCATCGGCCGTCCGTAAGGCACGCTGCGCCAGGCCGGATCGAGCGCGCCGACCTCATGGCAGATCGACCAGATCGCCGCTTCGGTGGCGCCGCCCAGGCTGACCAGCGCGACATGCGGCGCGACGGCGGAGAGCGCCGTCTGCAGGCCGAGCGGGATCCAATCGCCGCTCAGCATGGCCAAGCGCAGGCCGGACAGCGACGCCGCCGAAGGCTCCGCCGCCAGCAGCAGGTCGAGGAACATCGGCACCGAATTCCAGACGGTAACCCCGCCCGTCTGGGTCAGCGCCGCCAGCACATCGGGATCGCGGATCTGAGCCGGATCGGGCAGCACCAGGGCGCCGCCGACGGCCAGGGGGCCGAATATGTCGTAGACGGACAGGTCGAAGCCCAGCGCCGAAAGGCCGAGCACCCGGTCATCCGGACCGAGGCCGAAGCGCCGGTTGACGTCGAGCACCGTGTTCAACGCGGCGCGGTGCTCGATCATCACGCCCTTGGGCTCCCCGGTCGAGCCGGAGGTGAAGATCACATAGGCGAGGTCCGTGCATTCGGCGCGGCGCGCCGGCAGCCCCGCCGGCAAGGCGCCCGGCTCGAACCGGTCCGCGACGACCACTGTGACGCCGTCCGGTACCAACAGCCCTGCTGCCAGCGCTGCCGTGGTGACGACGGTGCGCGCCTCTCCGCGTTCGACCAGGCGGCGGAACCGTGCCGCCGGCAGGCTCGGATCCAGCGGCAGATAGGCGCCACCGGCCATCAATACGCCCAGCACGGCCGCGATCTGCAGGGCGCTCTTGTCGAGCGCGATGGCGACCAACTCGTCCCGAGCCGGTGGCGGCAAGGCCGTGGCGATGGCGGCCGCGCGGCGCACCAGGTCGCCATAGGTCCAGGTCGCGTCTGGCGCCATCACGGCGATCCGCTCCGGCTGGGTCAGGGCACGGCGAAGCAGCGGCTCGTGCAGCAGGTCGCCTGCGATCGGCGCGGCCGTCGCGTTGATGGCGGCACGCCGGCACGCCTCGTCGGCGGCGATCGCGGCCGTCGTCGAGGCATGCCAGTCGGCACCGACTGCCGCCAGGCGTGCGATCGTCGCGGCATAGGCGCGGAACAGCTCGGCGACAAGTCCGTCCGGAAACGCCTCCTCGACGGTGTCCCAGGTGAACACCAGGCGCCCGCCCTCCTCATAAACCTGGGCATCGAGCAGCACCTGCGGCGTCTGCGTCACCCCGTGATCGAGCCGGCCGAGGCTGGTGATGCCCGCCTCGGCACCGATGACCGGGTCATAGCCCAGCATGCTGGTGAACACGAACGGCACGCCGCGGCCGCGACCGAAGCGGCGCAGCACTTCGACGCCGGACACCGACGTATGCTCGAGCCGGCGTGCAAGATCGTTGGAGAGCGCCGACGCCCGCGCGGCGAAGCCGCCCCCTGAGTCCGGACCAACCGCCAGCAGAACCGTAGACGTGAAGTCGCCGATCACCCGGTCGATGTCGGGGTGAACCGGCTGGCGGTCGTAGACGGTGACGTTGAGAGCGAAGTCTCTGCGCGTCCAATGCGACAACGCGGCACCGAATGCGGCGGCCAGCACGGCAGCGGGCGTGGCGCCCGACGCACGGGCGCCGGCCTGCAGGCGCTGCCATGCCGCCGGATCGAGCTCGCCGTGACGACGCACGAAACAGGCCCCGACCAAGGCCTGGTCGGGCCGCACGCGCGGCAGCGCCGGCGCCTCCGGCAACCGCGCCATCTCGTCCCGCCAGAAGGCCAATGCCCGGGCATGCGCGTCGCCCGTCCGGCGGCGATCCAAGTAGCCGACATAGTCGCGGAACGTGACGGCGGGCAGCGCCACCTCTACGTCCGGTGACGCATAGAGCCGGCCCCATTGCCTGAGCAGGCTGAACAGGCTCAGCACGTCGACGATCAACAGATCGATCGAGACATGCAGGCGCGAGCCCCGGCTCGAGTGACTCAGCTCGATCCGGAACAGCGGCCAATGGGTCGGATCGAACACCTCATGCGCCATGCGGTCGCGCAACGCCACCAGCGCAACCGCGCCGCCGTCGGTCGCGGCCCGCCAGTCATGAACCGCGATGCGGGTCGGAGGAACCTCGGGCTGGACCTGTTGCCTCGCATCGGCGGAGAAGACCGCGCGTAGCATGTCATGCGCCTCGACCAACCGGTTCCACGCACTCTCCAGCCGCCCCGCATCGAGCGGAGCGGCGGACAGGAACTCCCAGTAGACATGGCAGCCGGTGCCGCCCAGCGGCACCCCCGGACTGCGGCCGACGAGATAGGCCAGTTGCAGATCGGTCAACCCGAACGGCTGCGAGCGGTTGTCGGGATCGGGCGCGATCTGCTCGACCGCTTCAGCCGATCCCGCCGCC
Organism: Rhizobium sp. Q54; assembly: GCA_945903635.1. Taxonomy (GTDB): domain Bacteria; phylum Pseudomonadota; class Alphaproteobacteria; order Reyranellales; family Reyranellaceae; genus Reyranella. The sequence continues at coordinate 2,825 of CAMDOT010000222.1, forward strand.
GCCAGCATGTCGCCGACCGGTCGGCGCGCCAGCACTTCGCCGAGCCCGACCGCCAACCCCGCCTCGCTCGCCAGGCAATTGCGGATCTCGATCGCCAGAATCGAGTCGACGCCGAGGTCGAGCAGCACCGCGTCGGCTTCGAGGGGACCGTCGAGCGCCAGCACCCGGGCGATCACCGCGAGCGGGTCGCGCAGGCCGCCGGGCTTCGCCTTCGGTTCGCTCGCCGGCAGGCGAAACGCCAACGGGCTCGCGCCCGAAGCAGGCCACGCTATCCTGCCGATGAATGGATATCCGTGAGGACGCGTCGGCTGCCCTGCCGGTGTCGGCCGCGCGGCAGGATCGAGCGACACCGCCTGCCCCACGCGCCCGAGTTTCCAGTCCGGTCCGTCCCCGCGGGCGGCAACGGCACCGTCGATTGCCCGGACGAGCGCTGCCGGGTCGCTGACGGAGAAGATCGCGCGCCAGGGTGCCGTCGATCGCGGCGCGCCGAGAACGGCGGCGATATCGGAGAGCGACGGGCGGCTGGCTTGAAGCCAGGAACGAAGCGCCGCGAGGCGTTCATACAGCTCCGCCTCAAGCGTGGCGCCGACGGCAATGATCTGGGGCTTGGCTGCCGTCCGATGGGCCGCACCACCCTCCCCTGCGCCGAGGACGACCGCGGCGCAGGCGCCGTTCAGCGAGAAGCCGCTGACCAGCGTCCTGCCCTTCGCCGCCAGGGCCGCCCGCGCGATCGCGGCAAGGCCGGAGACGGCGAGCATGTGGCCGGTTGCCGGCTTCAGTGTGTCGAAGGGCAGCGCGGCGGCACTCGCACCCAGCACTTCGAACAGCGCCGCATGCTCGGCGGCGTCGCCGGCGATCGTGCCCACCCCATGCGCCTCGATCGCCGCGATGTCGCCGGCCGACATGCCGGCGGCGGCGAGCGCCCGGGCGAGGGTCAGCGCCTGGGACGCGGCATCGGGCGCGCTCAGGCCGTCGGCGGCGCCGGCCTGGCTCAGCGCGGTGCCTTCGATCACGGCATGGATGCGGTCACCGTCGGCGCGCGCCAGAGCGAGCGGCTTCAGGACAAGCGCGACCGCGCCTTCACCGAGCACGATGCCGTCGCTGTCCGGCGCGAAGGGACGCGGACGGCCTGACGGCGACAGTAGGCCGGCGCGGGCCACCAGCATGGGGAATTGCGGCGTCGTCATCAGGCTCACGCCGGCGACCAGTGCCAGCCGGCACTCGCCCCGCCCCAGTGCCTCGACCGCGAGATGAAGTGCCGCCAGGCCCGACGCGCAGGCGAGATCGACCGTCATCGCCGGCCCACCGAGCGCGAAGACATGCGACAGCCGCGCTGCCATGCTGGATGGCAGCTGCGCCGAGAGCGACTGCGCCTCCATGGCGCGTCCGGCGAGCACGAGCTTCAGCGTCCAGTCACCAGCGCTGGCGCCGACGAATACACCGGTCGAGCCCGCGGCACCGTCGACCAGATGCGGCCGGCCGGCATCGGCGAGGGCGGCCCAGGACTGTTCCAGCAACAGGCGCTGCTGCGGGTCCATCAGCATCGCCTCGCGTGCCGACAATCCGAACAGCGCCGCATCGAACCGGCCCGCATCGGCGACGAAGCCGGCCTTCATCCCGCCCAGCGCATCGGCACCCCAGAAAGCCGTCTCCGCCACGCTCCAGCGTCCCGCCGGCAATGGACCGATACCGGTCGCGCCGGCCGCCAGTCGCGCCATGAAAGCTGCCAGGTTGTCGGCGCCGGGCAACCTGCCGGCCATGCCGACGATCGCCACCTTGCCGTGGGTCCCGCCGCCCGGCGCGGTGATGGCCGGCGCCGGTGCGGTGCCGGACATCGCGGCGACAGGCGGCTTCGGTACGAGTTTCGCCGTGGCGCCACCGCGCGCGGCGACGAGAGCGGCCAGCTTTGCCACGGTCGCATGCCCGGTAATCGTCGAGGGATCGAGCGTCACCGCAAAGGCTTCGGCGATGCGGTCGACGAGCTCGAGGCTGAGGATCGAGTCCAGACCGAGATCGGCGAAATTGGTGTCCGGAGCGAGGGTGTCGGGTGAAGCCTCGACGACGCCCGCGACGATGGCTGCCACCTGCGCCGTCAGGTCTTCGCCGGTAGCGCCATGCGATGCCGGCGCCGCGGCACGGATGGCTGCCACGAGCACGCCCTGCACCAGGCCCTCCCGGTCCTTCACGCCGTCGAGGTACTTGACCTCGAAGCGATCCGCCAGAGCCGCCCGCCACCCGTCCGGCGACAGCAGCGGGCCGAAGCCGGCGCGTGCATCGGCGGCGAGCCACCAGCCCGGCAGCAGGCCGAATGTCAGCGTCAGGTGATCCATCGGCCGCATCAACTCGTTCAGTACCAGCAGGCCGCCCGGCACCAGGCGCCGCGACAGGCGCTCCAGCATGCCGGCGATGTCCGCCGTCACGTGCACGGCGTTCGCGGCCAGGATCAGATCGAACCGGCCGAGATTCTCGAAGCCTGCCGGATCGCCGTCGAAGTCGAAGCGCTCGGCGGCGAACCACGGACGCTCGGCGCCGAACTGCCGACGGGCGCGACGAAGAAAGGTCGGTGACAGGTCGCTGAAGACATAGGCGATACGGCCGCCCTGCGGCGCCAGCGCATCGAGAACCGGTGCCGTCGTCGCCCCGGTACCGGCGCCGACCTCAAGGATGCGCAGCGTGGCATCGGCCGGCATCGCCGCGAGACGCTCTGCCACGAGTTCGGCAACCCGAGCAGCGGTCAGACGGTTGGCCGCGTCGGCCAGCCGATTGCCGGCGTAGAATCCCGTCACCAGATCCATCTCGCCGCCGGGGAACATCACCTGCGTCCCCGGAACGGTGCCCCGAAGGACGTCGACGACGCGCGGCACGGCGCTATCGATCAGCCGGGTCACGCCGGCAAGCCAGGGCCGGCTGCCGCTCAACGCCGCCGAGAGGAGATCCGGGTCCGGTGCTCCCGCAACGCTCCGGCGGAGGATCTCGCCGGCCGCCTGGAACAGCCGCCGCTGGTCCGGAGCCACGCCGGCGGCGTCCGGGTCGTCCAGACGATCGATCCAGCCGGCCGCGGCAAACGCAGCATGCAGTCGCGCCGCCGCCAATGTGTCGAGCTCGTCCAGTCCGGAGATGTCGGACGTCGCTTCGGGCAATGCCGTCAGCAGTGCGGCGCGGCCGGCCTCGAGCCGGGCGACCACCACGATCGGCTGCCGGCCGGCGAGCACGGCATCGAAGGCCGCAAGCGCCTCGGCCGTCGCCATAGGCTCCAGGCCGATCCGCGCGACACGGCGACGATGGCCGGCATCGGCGACGCGTCCGGCCTCGCCCCAGTAGCCCCAGGCGATCGCTCGGAGATCCGTACCGGCTGCCGCCAGGCCTTCGGCCAGGGCAAACTGATAGGCCGAGCCGGCGGCGTAGTTCGCCTGCCCGGCATTCCCGGTCAGCCCCAGGATCGAGCCGAACACGACCATGCGAGGCAACGCGTCGCCCGGCCGCCGTGCCGCGAACGCAGCCTGCAGGGTCGTCAGCCCGTAAGCCTTTGGCCGCCAGGCCGCGGCGAAGGAAGCGTCGGTCATCCGCTCGACCGCGGCGTCGGCCAGCACCATCTCGGCATGCACCACGGTGCCGATCGGACCGAGCGCCGCCTCGATCCGCTCGATCGCCGCCGCCACCGCCTCCGGATCAGTTACGTCGGCGGACAGATAAAGCGGCGGCTTACCGTCGTCCGCCAGGGCGGCGAGAGCAGCAGCAGCATCCTCTTCCGTCCGCCGGCCGAGCACCGCCACGGGGCGGCCATGCACAGCACGAACATGCCTGGCCAGCACACCGCCGAGGCCGCCGAGGCCACCGACAAGCAGCCATGCACCGGTTAGGTTTCCGCCCGGCGAAGTTTCCAGCGCCGTCGGCTCGAGTCGTCGGACATGCACACCGTCCGACCGCACCGAAGCCTCGCCAAGCGGCGCCCCGATCGCCGCGCCGAGCAGAGGTGCTGCCGCACGAACGGCCTCCGGCCCGAGCGGAACGGAGACGGCGCCGACCGTGAGCAGCGGTGCCTCCGCGGCCACCGACTTCAACAACGCCGACGCCGCCGCAAGTCCCGGCGAGAACCGCGGCGACTCTCCGCCGACATCGGCACCGACGAGGATGATGGTCAAGGGCTCGGCACGCCGCGCCAGGTCCCTGGCGAGATTCAGCAGCGGCAGCAGGCACCCGGTCTCGACCGCCTCGACCATCGCCCGGCCGGGAGTCGGGTCCGCGTGATCGAGCGGCCAGGCGATGACCAGACTGCGGCAACCCGCCGCCGCAATCGCCGCCACTGCGTCGCCGCCATCGACAACGACGGCACCTGGCAGCCCGTCAACCAGCGCCGAGGTCCCCCCGAGAACAGCCAACGGCATCGGCAAGGATCCGGGCACGTCCATCAGGGGCGACCAGGCGAGACGGTAGGTCGTTACACCGGCTGCGGCTCGATCCATGCGCTGGTCGTGTGTTCTTGCGGATTCTGGCTGGGCCTCCGGCTTGCCAGCCGCGGTGACCTGATGGTCCAGCGGGATCCAGTGGCGACGACGGTCGAACGGATACAGCGGCAACGGGACCTGAGCATGCTGCTGCGCGAGAAGGTTCCACTGAGTGTCGCCGCCGGCGTGCCAGTGCGCGCACATGGCCCGGCACAGAGCGGCATGAAAGCCCTGGCCCAGCGGAAGCAATAGGTGCTGGCCTTCGGGCGCGACGCTGAGCGTGCCGATGTCCAAGGTCAGATCCGCCGACATCGGTGCCGGCTTTCGCGGCCGACCAGGATAGCCGCGAAGCCAAGCCTCGGGATCGGCGACCTCGCCGAGACGCCCCGCCTCGGTCGCCAGACACGGCAAGGCGGCCGCCAGCCTTGGCGTCAACGCCGACAGGTCGAGCCGGGCCGACAGCGTCGTCATGTCCGGGGCGTCGGTCGCCAAGACCGCGGCGGCATCGACCGGGAATGCACCGGCGGCGACGAGATGCGCGAGCTCGTCGGCCGACGCCGGCAGCATCGGGCCGGTCTCCGGGATGCTCCAGCGGGCGCAGGTCCGACGCCGCGCCACGGCCACCGCGAGCGTCAGCATCCGGCCTGCCATCGCATCGGCCGGGGGCGCGGCGAGCAGCGCATCAGGAGCGGCCAAGCCGTGGGTCGAGTACGCGGCTCCCCATTCAGCGAAGAAGGCGCGGAACGTGCGGTTCGACCGATGGAGCCTGGCACCGTAGTCAGCGAAGTCGGTCACGGCCGGCAGCGCAGCGTCCAATCCCTGGCGCAGTGCCGCGAGATAGTCCGGTCCGACCGCATGCGGATCGAGCACCCGGTCCGTCCCTCTATCGTAGACCGCCAGGCGCGGCCGGCTGAGGACGAGCGGACCGGGTCGGCCCTCCCCGGTCGCAGCGACCGCGTCGGCCAGCGTCACGACGCCGGCCAGCGCCAACGTCACCCAGAGACCGATGCCCTCGCCATACAGCAGATCGGGGGTAATGCCGGCCCGCATCAAGACCGATCCGATGGCGTGCAGCCGGGCCATCGTCACCAGCCGTGGAGAGCGGCGAGCGCCCTGAGCGCGGGCCGCAGCCTCGGCCTCGTCATAGGCCTCGGCGATCGCCGGAAGATCGCGCTGCATCGGCAGCCAGACGCCGTCCCACAACTTCTCGATGCCGCCGAAGCGCAACACTACGCGCGGCGGCCGGGGCGGTGGTGGCGCGATCGCCGCTCCCGACAGAAGTGCCTCGACGTCCGCCCAGTCGGCGACCGTTCCGGCCAGCCGGTAGGGGAGAGCATCGCGCCGCTGCATCAGCGTCTGGCAGACCGCGGCGAGTGACGGGCCGTCTTCCTGCGCTGTCCGGCCGGCTATCGTTCGCATCTCCTGGCGCAGCGTCTCCAGGCTGGTGGCGCTGGCGGCTGACAACACGAATGACTGCATCGCCGGTGCATCCGCCACCGCCCGCCGACGCCCGACCACGCGCTCCGGCGCCGACTCCAGCACGACATGCGCGTTGGCGCCGCCGAAGCCGAACGAGCTGACGCCGGCACGCAGGGGGCTGCCGACCCAGTCCGTCTCCGCAGTCACCGGACGAAGCGGGCCGGCGGCGAAATCGATCAGCGGGTTGACCTCGGCCAGGTTCAGGCTCGGCAGCAGCCGGCGGTGCTCCAGCATCAGCACCACCTTGGCGACGCCGGCCAACCCGGCCGCGGCTTCCAGATGGCCGATATTGGTCTTGAGTGCACCGATGGCGCACGGCGACTTGCGGCGACCGGACAGCGCGGCGGACAGCGCCGCCACCTCGATCGGGTCGCCGAGCGCGGTGCCGGTGCCGTGCGCCTCGACATAGGAGATGGTGTCCGCCCGCACGCCGGCCTCGGCCAGCGCGCCTTCGATCACCACGCGCTGCGAGGCGACGCTCGGCTGGGTGATGCCTCGCGCCGGGCCGACATGGTTGACGGCGCTGCCGAGGACCAGCGCCCGCGCCCGCACACCCAGCCGCGCCACGTCGCCCTGGCGCGCCAGCAGCAGGACCACCGCCCCTTCGCCCTGCACATAGCCATTGGCGCCGGCATCGAAGGTGCGGGACTCGCCGTCCGCGCTCAACATGCGGGCGTGCGAGAAGGACACCGACCGCCACGGATTGATCAGCGCATTGGCCGCTGCCACCACCGCCAGCTCGCAATCGCCATGCAGCAGCGCCCGGCGCGCCTGGTGCAGGGCTACGAGAGACGACGCGCAGGCGGCATCGAGCGTGTAGCTCGGCCCCGTCCAGCGAAAGAAGTGGCTGATCCGGTTGGCCAGGATGGCGCCATAGGTCCCAAGCGCAGAGAACCCGTTGGTCACGGCGCCGGGCTGGGTGGCATTCTGCTGGTAGTCGGTCGCCATCACGCCAGCGAATACGCCGACCCCGCGCCCGGACAGCGACGACGGCTTCAGGCCGGCATCCT
>CAMDOT010000223.1 GCA_945903635.1 Rhizobium sp. Q54
TTGGCCTCTATCACTTCGCGCTGGCGCGCGTGCGCCACGACGTGCCGCTCCTTGCCGTCGTCGTGACCATCGTGGCCGGCGTCTACCTGCCGACCTCGTTCTTCATCGTCGGCGAATACAACGTGACCTTCGCGGCCGTAACGGCCGCCATGGCGGTGACGCTGACGGCAGGTGTCAGGAGCGTGCGGGATGTGGCGATCCTGTGCGTGCTTGGAGTGCTCTGCCTGCGCTCCTATGAAGCCATGATCTATTTCGGGCCACTGCTGGCGGCGGCAATTATCTGGACATCGAGGCGCGCGACCGATTCCGATTTCGCGATGCGCGTGCTCTATGCCCTGGCGTCGCTCGCCTTCTTCGGCGCGGCGGTGGTGTCGGTCGCCACGATCGCCGACTATTGGGATCACCCGCACTTTCTCCAGGTCCGGTCGACCAGCGTTCAATTCTGGCGGAACATGCAGTTCGCCATCCCGCTGGCCGGGTTCGCGATCTGCGGCGTGGCGGGCCTGCGCAACCCGGCCTGGCTGCGAAAGCGGGGGCCGACCATCGTTCTCGGCGTCATAGCGGTTCTGCTCGCCCTGTCGCCGTGGTGGCGCGACGTGCACGCGCCGTCGATCCTCTACCCGCCGTCCCATTACGTGGCGCGCCAGGCGGCGGGGATCCTGCTGGCGGCTCTTCTGGGCGGCATGTGGATGCTCGTCGCCTGGCGGCGCAATCCGCCAGCCGTTCTTGCCGCCTTGCGCGAGGCGCCCGTCGCGCGGCGGATGCTTGCTCTCGTGACGGCGCTGACATTTGCCGCGGCGGTGCCCGACGTGGCACTCACGCGGCTGTGGGCGGACTATCTCGGCGGCCTGCGCCACCTGGTCAACGACCGCACCGGCATCGTTCGGGCCGAAGCACTGCCGCTGTACGACTGGCCGAACAAGCTGTTCTTCCAGGACTGGTCGTTTCCGGCGCTGACGGCGGTGATCAGCCGAACGCCCGGCAAGGCCTATGTCGTCGTCGACCAGGACTTTCTCAGCAACCCGCCCTTCGAGCCGTCCTGCGGCCTGCTACCCAAGCTCAGCGGCTATAGCTGGCGCGACTAGAGCGATTTCTACGGCCGCATCCACAGGCTGGTGCGGCCCGAGCCGCGGATCGGCGCGGCTGCCTCGACGAATTCGCACAGGACCTTGCGGGTGTCGCGCGGATCGATGATCTCCTCGATCCAGAACGTTTCGGCGCTGCGGAAGGGCGAACGCAGCTTGTTCAGCCGGTCCTCGATCTCCGCCTGCTTGGCCTTGCGATCGGGCGCGGCGTCGAGGTCGGCGCGATAGGCGGCCTCGATACCGCCTTCGAGCGGTAGCGAGCCCCAGCGGCCTGACGGCCAGGCATAGCGCCAGTTGAGCCGGTTGCCGTTCTGGTGGGCAGCGCCCGCGACGCCGAAGGCATTGCGGATGATGACGCTGAACCACGGCACCGTGCCCTGGAACATCGCCGACATGGCGCGCACGCCCTGACGAATGACGCCGCTTTTCTCGGCCTCGAGTCCGATCAGGAAGCCGGGGCAGTCGCAGAAGTAAACGAGCGGGATATGGAAGGTCTCGGCGAGGTCGACGAAGCGCACCACCTTCTGGCAGGCGTCGGCCGTCCAGCCGCCGCCATAGAACATCGGGTCGCTCGCCATCACCGCGACCGGCCAGCCGTCGACGCGCGCGAGGCCGGTGACGACCGAGCGGCCATAGAGCCTGCCCATCTCCATGAAGCTGCCCTGGTCGACGACCTTCTCGACGATCGGACGGATGCGATAGGGTTTGCGGATGTCGCGCGGGATCGCATCGAACAGTGATTCCTCGCGGCGCGCGACATCGTCGGTCTGCGGTCCGCGCGGCGGCGCCTCGTAAACGGACGAAGGCAAGTAGGAGAGGAACCGGCGCGCGGCGGCAAAGGCCTCCTCCTCGCTGTCGACCGCCTCGTCGATGGCGCCGGCGCGGAGCTGGATCTCCCAGCCGCCCAGCTCCTGCTTGTCGTACTGCTTGGGACTAAGGCGATTCACCACCGGCGGGCCGGCGACGAACATCGCGGAGATTTCCTTCACCATCACCGAGTAGTGCGTGGCGGCAAGACGCGCGGCGCCGAGACCCGCGACCGAGCCGAGACCCAGGCCGACAGTCGGCACCTGGCCCATGTTCTGCACCACCGTCGTCCAACCGCTGACGCCCGGAACGTTGGCGCGGCCAGTGGTCTCGATGGTCTTGACCGATCCGCCGCCGCCCGAGCCCTCGATCATGCGGACGATGGGGATGCGAAACTGGTTGGCGTACTCCTCGATGAACAGCGACTTGCCCTTGATGGTGGCGTCGGCCGAACCGCCGCGCACCGTGAAGTCGTCGGCCGCGACCGCGATGGGACGCCCGTCGATCCTGCCCCGGCCCATTACGAGATTGCCGGGCATCAGATGGGAAAGGTCGTTCTTGCCGTCGTACTCGGCCATGCCGGCGACGCTGCCGATCTCGCGAAACGACTCCTTGTCGAGCAGCCGCTCGATGCGCTCGCGTGCGGTAAGCCGGCCGCCATCGTGCTGGCGTTTCACCTTGTCGGCGCCGCCCATCTCGCGCGCCATCTCCTGGCGGCGGCGCAGCTCGTCCATTTCCGGTTGCCAGCTCATGTTCGCGTTTCCCAGGTCCGGTTGCGGTGTCGTGCCGAAATATCCGTCGAGTCTCGTACCAATGACAGCCACGACCGGCTACTGCGAATGGGCCGGATGCGCGGAGCAGGGCCGATGGACGAAACGGGAAGCGCCGGCCGGCGCCTAGGCCTGCGTGCGTTCGAAGACGACGCCGTCGATCAGGTTCTCCTCGTAGAGCCGCGCGAGGTCGATGCCGCCGGGTGGGCGGGCGACCTTGAAATCCGCGATGGCGCGCGTGACGCGCGCCTCCTGTTCGCGCCGAAGCTTCTCGGCTTCCTCCACAGAGATCGCCTGGAAGCGCACGGTCTGGCCCGGCAGCAGGCGGCCGAGCCGGGGCAGATCGACCGAGGCGACGGTGGCGATCTTGGGGTAGCCGCCGACGGTCTGCCGGTCGGCCAAAAGCACGATCGGCAGGCCGGCGCCCGGGACCTGGATCGCCCCGGGGGCGATGCCGTCGGAGATGATGTCGGCACCGCCCTTGGCGACACTCACGGCATGCTCGATGGTCGGGCCCTCGAAGCGGATGCCCATGCGATCGGCTTCCTTGGAGACGCGATAGTCGGACTCCACGAAGGTGCGTCGGCCCTTGTCGGTGAAATATTCCTCCTGCGGGCCCCAGACGATGCGAACCGGTCCGCGGCCGTAGTCGAAGGCAGTGGCGAGCTTGCGATCGTCGCCGGGCGAGGCGTGGTCTCGGGCGAGTGGCAGGGCGTCGCCTGCAGCCAGCTTGCGGCCGTCGAAGCCGCCGACACCGGCGCGCGGATAGGTCGAGAGGCTGCCCATGAAGGGCGCCAGCGCGAAGCCACCGGCGACGGCGAGATAGGCAGTGCTCGAGCCCTCGACCATGCCGAGCCGCAGCATCTGGCCGCGCTTCAGGAGATGGCTGCGATCCGACTCGAGCGGCTTGGGTGGCGCGTCCGGGCCTTCGATCAAGGTGGGGGAGAGCGGCCCGGCCAGCGCCACGCGCACGCTGTCGGCCTCGACCAATAGATCGGGGCCCATCACGCCGATTTCTAGGCCGGCGGTGTTGGCGGGATTGCCGACCAGCGCATTGGCCAGCGTGAGAGCGACCCGGTCCATGGCGCCCGCCGTCGGCATGCCAAGCGCCATGAAGCCCCGGCGCCCGAGGTCCTGCAGGGTATCGAACAGGCCGGCCCGCACGACCTTCAACGCGCTCATGACCCCTCCGTCGACGTAAGACGCCGACACCTCCCCATCTGAATGGGGAGGAGAAGAAAGTGTCCCTCCCCATTCAGATGCAGGGTTGTCCGGGGAAGTTTAAGCATATTCGAAGGCCATCTGGTTGGGAGAGTGTCGAGGTCGGGCGGTTGTTGGATTACAGACGGCTGGCTTGTCGATCTGATCGATGGTCGTCCGGGTGAAGAGCCTGCCTGCGACGAGTTCGGCGAAGCGGAGCGCCGGCATCTTCAACTGGCTTTGACGGGCGGCGATGCGCAGCAAGACGTAGGCAATCATGGCGGCGACGAGTTGCAGCCGGATGGCGTTGGGCGAGCGCCCGAGGAAGGTTTTGATCTTGAGGTGCTGCTTGATCCATCGGAACAGCAGCTCGATTTGCCAGCGCGCCCTGTAGAGCGAGGCGATCTGGCAGGCGGTGCGTTGGAAGTCGTTGGTGATGAGGGTGAGGGTTTCTCCATTGTCCCGCCTCAGGCGGACCTGGCGCATCGGCATGGTCAGCCTGGACGCCTTGTTGCCGAACGGTTCGATCTCGGCATCGCTGAGAATGGTGAAGCCATTGCCGCTGCGATCGGTGACGGGCCGCCAACGCCGGCGCCGATAACGGCTGTTGACCTTGCGGCGAGTGACGAAGCGGGCGCCAGCGTCGTGCAGGGCCGACCACCAGTCGTATCGGCAATAGGCTTTGTCGAAGACATAGGTGCAGCCGGCCTCGCCCGGCACCTGCCGGCCGACCTCGATGTCGTTGACGTTGGCCTCGGTGATGGCGATGTCGGTCGGGTTGTCGGCGATCGGATCGTAGACGACGTGCAGCTTCAGGCCGGTGATGCGGCCGTTGCACTTGGCCCAATCGACCAGCTTGCCCAGCGGGATCGGCGTCGAATCGATCAGCCGGACCATCTCGCGGCCCTCCCGCCGGACCAGCCGATCGGCCAGACCGCTGAGCATGGCGAAGGTCTCGCTGAAGATCGCCAGCGGACGGCGGCTGTTGGCATCGGCAAGCGTCGAACGGGCCAGCTTGCCGACCCCCAGATGATAGTGATGATGGGCATTGGCGTTCCATGCCGCCTCCAGCCCGCGAAGGCTGCTGGCGCCACCCAGTTGGGCATAGATCAGGGCCACCAGATGATCCCAGCTCCCGAACGACTTGTCGTAGGCATTGCCGTCATGGCGATCCACAACACTGTCGAACCATCGACGCCGGATCGGCTTGAGAAGATCTCCAAGGATGCTATCGCTGTAACGCATGCCCGGCCCTTTCTGTGTCTCGACAACCAGAAAGTAGCCGGCTTTGCCTGCTGCGCCGGGCATGCACCCCGCGGCATAGTGAATCGTTCCCCGGACAGCCCTGCATTCAGATGGGGAGGTGGCTGCGAAGCGGCCGGAGGGGTCATGAGCTGCGTAACACTCATGCCTTCACCAGCTTCGTCCAGTCGAACGTGCCGGCCTCGACGTCGCGGGCGATGCGGTCGTAGGTTTTGCGGTCGATCCTTTGGAACGACAGAGAATCGCCCGGCGCGAGGAACACCGGCTGCTCGCGCCGCTTGTCGAACATCCAAAGCGGCGTGCGGCCGATCAGGTGCCAGCCGCCGGGACTCTCGAACGGATAGATCGTGGTCATGTCCATGGCGATGGCGACCGACGAGCGCGGCACCCGCACGCGGGGCTGCGTGCGCCGCGGCAGATAGAGGCTCTGCTCGAGGCCAGCGACATAGGCCAGCCCCGGCATGAAGCCCAGCACATAGACCTTGAACGGCGAGGCGAGATGGGCGGCGATCACCTGCTCCACGGTCTTGCCGGTGCGCTCGGCGACCTCGGCCAGGTCGGGCGCGAACTCGGGATCGTCGTAGCAGCAGGGCAGGGTGACGCGGCGGCTCGCCATGCCGGCGGCCAATCCGCGCGCGATCAGCAGGTCGATCCTGGGCTGCAGGTCGGCGCGGGAAGTGGCCAGAGGATCGTAGGCCACCATCAGCGAGCGCATGGTGGGCACCGTTTCGGCGACGCCGGCGAGCTCGCCGGTGTCCTTGGCGCGGCCGATGGCGGCATGGAGGGCCATCACCCGGCCGTTGATCTCGGGCGATATTTCATTGCCGAATTCGACGGTGAAGGCGGTGTCGCCGCAGGATAGGTACCGAACGCTCACATCTGCTAGGATAGCGCCTTCGATTCAGGGAGTCTCGCATGGCCGCCACCAATGCCGGTTTCGTCAATATCAACTCCGACCTCGGCGAGAGCTTCGGGCCGTGGGTGATGGGCAACGACGGCGAAGTGCTGAAGATCGTGACCTCGGCCAATGTGGCCTGCGGCTTCCACGCCAGCGACCCGGTGGTCATGATGGATACGGTGAAGCTCTGCGCCCAGAACGGTGTCTCGATCGGCGCCCATCCCGGTTTCGCCGATCTCCAGGGCTTCGGCCGCCGGGTGATCAACCTCACGATCAAGGAACTGGAAGCCAACATCGCCTACCAGATCGGTGCGCTGCAGGCGATCGCGGCGCTGCACGGCGCCAAGGTCACGCACATGAAGCCGCACGGCATGATGGCGAACATGTCGGCCGAGAGCCCCGAAATGTCGGAGGCCATCGCGCGCGCGACCAAGGCGGTCGATCGCGACCTGATCTTCCTCGCCCAGGCAAATACCGAGCAGGGCAAGGCCGCGCGCAAGCATGGCCTGAGGGTGGCGGAGGAAGTCTTCGCCGACCGCACCTATACCGATGCCGGTTTGCTGACGCCGCGCAAGGAAGCCAATTCGATGATCAAGGATGCCGCCGTGGCGGTGGCCAATGTGCGGCGCATGGTCGACGAGCAGGCGATCTACTCGACGTCGGGCAAGCGCGTTCCCTGCCAGGTCGACTCGATCTGCGTCCATGGCGACGGCCCGACCGCGGTCGCGGTGTCCAAGGCGGTGCGCGAGGGCCTCGAGGCCGCCGGCATCCGCGTCGTGCCACTGCCGGAAATGCCCAGCCTGCGGCACTGATCCTTTCGCCGCCTTTCACCGGAAAGTGACCGCCGCCGGCCCTGTCCGGCGCGCGCGTGTTGGGCATAGTCCCGGGGATCACCCGTAGAGGTGGTACAACCGGGAGTTAACGTCATGAACAGACTCGTCGTCGCGGCTGCGGCCGCCGCATTGCTCGTGTTGCCGTGTGTAACCAATGCCCAGGCGCCGGCCGCGCCGCCGGCCTATGGCCTCGGTATTTCCATGGAAGCCGCCAAGAAGGCGCTGGCCGCCGCCGAGGCCGAAGCCAAGAAGAACAACTGGCCGGTGGCCATCGCCATCGTCGACAGTTCGAGCAAGCTCGCCGCGTTCTCGAAGATGGACAATACCCAGCACGGCAGCGTCGACATCGCCATCGGCAAGGCGACGACGGCCAACAACCTCCGGCGGCCGACCAAGGCCTTGCAGGACGTCGTGGCCCAGGGCGGCGGCGGCCTGCGTCTGCTGGCGGTGCCCGGCGTCATGCCGCTGGAAGGTGGCGTGCCGATCGTCGTCGACGGCAAGATCATCGGCGCCATCGGCGTTTCGGGCGTGACGTCCGAACAGGACGCCCAGGTCGCCATGGCCGGTGCTGCAGCGGCAAAATAGCAGCAGAATTGGCCCTTTCACCGGCTTGTCGGACGCCACCTCGCCGCTATAGTCCGCCCCGTCCAGGGGTAGATTATCGTGGCGGGAGTGGCGTATGGCGGTGTTCGGTAAAGCTCAATATATCAAGCGTGTAGAGGACGATCGGCTGCTGACAGGCACCGGTGGTTTTGCCGACAATCTGACCCGTCCCAACCAGGTCCATGTCGTGCTGGTGCGTTCGCCGCAGGCGCACGCCCGCATCGTGAAGATCGACACCGAAGCGGCCCGCAAGGCGCCGGGCGTGGTAGCGGTCTACACGTGGGCCGACATGGAGAAGGAAGGCAGCGGCTATTTCGTGCTGCCTGCGATGTTCCCCAATGCCGACGGCAAGAAGCCCGACATGACGCCGCGCCGCCCGCTGGCACATGAGGTCGTGCGCTATGTCGGCGAGCCGGTGGCCGCGATCGTGGCCGACACAAGGGCGCAGGCTCAGGATGCCGCCGAACTGGTCGAGGTCGAGTACGACCAACTGCCGTCGGTGACCGAGATCGACGATGCCCTGAAGCCTGATGCGCCGCAGGTCTGGAAGGGGGCGCCGGGCAACCGAGTCGGCTTCAACCGCTTCGGCGATTCGGCCAAGGCCGATGCGGCCTTCGTGGCCGCTGCGCACAAGGTCGAGATCGATGTCGTGCATCAGCGGCTGATCGTGAATGCGATGGAGCCGCGCGCGATCATGGCCGAGTGGGACGGCGACCGCATGGTCGTGCACATCGGCAGCCAGAATCCGTCAGCGACGCGCGACATCCTGTGCGACGTCATCCTCAAGATGCCGAAGGACAAGGTGCGCGTGCTGGTGCGCGACATCGGCGGCGGCTTCGGCATGCGGACCGGCATCCAGCCCGACGAATCGGTCGCGGTGTGGGTGGCCAAGATGCTGAAGCGTCCGGTGAAGTGGCGCGCCGAGCGCAGCGAGGAGTTCGCCTCGGCGACCGCCGGCCGCGACCAGCTGCACAAGATGGCGATGGCGCTAGACAAGGACGGCAGGATCCTGGCGCTGCGCATGGAAGCCTTCGCCAATGTCGGCGCCTATCCGTCGGGCGCTGGCATCGCCATCCCGCTGTTCGTCGGGCCCAAGGTCTCGACCGGCACCTACGACATTCCCGTCATCGACCTCAAGATCACCTGCGTGATCACCAACTCAGCCACCATCGGTGCCTATCGCGGCGCCGGCCGGCCGGAATGCCTGCTCGATCTCGAGCGCCTGATGGACACCGCGTCGCGCCAGCTCGGCATCGATCCCGCCGAGCTGCGCCGCCGCAACTTCGTGACGCCGGCGCAGATGCCCTACACCACGGCGATGGGTGAGAAATACGACACCGGCGACTTCGACCTGTTCCTCACCAAGACGCTCGAGGCGGCCGACTGGAACGGCTTCCCGGCCCGCAAGGCCGAGGCCGAGAAGCGCGGCAAGCTCTACGGCCGCGGCCTCGCCTCCTACGTCGAATGGACCAGCGCCATGGTCATGAACGAGATGGCCCATTACGAAGTGAAGGCCGACGGCAAGGTCGTGATCTGGATGGGGACGCAAGGCATGGGGCAGGGGCTGCAGACCAGCTTCACCCAGCTCGCCTCGGAGCTGCTCGGCATCGATGCCTCCCAGATCGAGATCGCGATGGGCGATTCCGACAGGGTGGGCGGCGTGGGCTCGATGGGCTCGCGCTCGGCCTATATCGGCGGCTCGGCGGTGATGAGCGGCAGCGAGAAGCTGGTCGACAAGGGCAAGGAGCTGGCGGCCGACGCGCTCGAGGCGGCCACGGCCGACATCGTCTATGCCGCCGGCCGCTTCACCATCACCGGCACCGATCGCGGCATCGGGCTGGGCGAGCTGGCCGCGAAGCAGCCCGACAAGCGCATCTTCATCGAGAACGTCAACACGGTCGACGGCGTCGCCTGGCCCAACGGCGCCCACGTCGGCGAGGTCGAGATCGATCCCGAGACCGGCCTGGTCGAACTCAAGCGCTATACGACGGTCGACGACGTCGGCCGGCCGCTGCACCGTCCCATCGTGTTCGGTCAGATCCACGGCGGCTGCGCCCAGGGCATCGGCCAGGCGCTGCTCGAGGAGAACGTCTACGACCGCGAATCGGGACAGCTCATCACCGGGTCGTTCATGGACTACGCCATGCCACGCGCCGAGACCTTCCCGACCTTCAACAACCAGCTCGACGACAGCGTGCCGGCCAAGACCAACCCGCTGGGCGCCAAGGGTGTGGGCGAATCGGGCGCGGTGGGCTCGACGCCGACCGTGATGAACGCGATCATGGATG
>CAMDOT010000224.1 GCA_945903635.1 Rhizobium sp. Q54
GTGAACGCCAGTCTATACCCTCGATCAACATCGACAGCCGCATTGTCACGTTGGCGCTTGTGAGCCATTTCTGGCCTCTGCCCGAGCCTGCTAAGTCATTGGAAATGCTATAGCGCCATGAAGCGAAGCGGGCGGAGTTTGGGGGTGAACTCTGCCAACGTGACAATGCCCGCGCTCCCGTGCGCCGTATCACTGCAGGGAGCTCACTCATGCCTCGTCTCATTTTCGCCCTGTTCCTGCTAGCAACGGGTTCGACCGCCGCTTTGGCCTCAGACGATTTCCCTTACGGCTCCTCGCTTTCCTTTGCAGCCGTTCGCAACGGCCAGACGATCGGCCATCACAGCCTAAAATTCCAGAAGAACGGCGAGCAGCTCACGGTATCGACCGCGATCGACCTTGCCGTGAAATTCATGGGCGTCACTGTCTACCGCTATATGCACCGCGCACAGGAAGTCTGGAGCGGCGAGACGTTCCAGGGGCTCACGGCGCAGACCGACGACGACGGTAAGAAATATGAGATTCAGATCCGGCGCGATGGAGAGGCCCTCACGGTCGAGCGCAACGCCCGTCCCGACGTCCTATCGCCGGCGACTCTCGATCGAGGATTACAGCGTGGCGGCGCGGTTCGCACGACCCTGCCGCCGCAGCTCCTGCCCTCGACACATTGGAACGTCCGGCAGATCCGCCAGTCGGCGCTTGTGAATACCCAGACCGGCACGGAAGCGCGCATACAGGTTTCCGTTATTGGCCGGGAGACAATAAGGACGGCGAATGCCTCGATCGATGCAACGCATTACCGCTATACAGGCGACGTGGTGATGGACCAGTGGTTCGACGACGCGGGCCGCTGGGTAAAGACCTCCTTCACCGGGTCCGACGGATTGACCATCGAGTACGTGCTGCAGTAACCGGTCCTATCGACTGTACGGCGTCAGCGCCTATGAGACAGAATAGGGGTATCGATCAGAGGAGGGTTTTGGTCTCATCGCAGTGACGAAGGAACGAAGATGAGAGCAAAATCGATGGGCTCGAAAGTCCCTGCCGAGCGGGTATTGAAGGACATTCGCCGGGCGACGCGGCGGCGCTTCTCGGCCGAAGACAAGATCAGGATCGTGCTGGACGGCTTACGTGGCGAGGACAGTATCGCCGAGCTGTGTCGGCGCGAGGGTATTGCCCAGAGCCTGTATTATGTCTGGTCGAAGGAGTTCCTGGAGGCCGGCAAGCGGCGACTGGCCGGCGACACGGCGCGGCCTTTGGCGCCGCCGTCGGCCAGGCGCTGGACGGCACCATCGTGCCGATGACCACCGCGATCGGCCATCCCGTCCAAAAGCTCGATGAGCTGATGCCCTGAAACTGGCGCAAGCCAAACTCCGTTCACGACGCAATGGCGGCGTAAAGAACTCCCACCGCGGTACTTGGCGGAGGGGTACTTCTTGGTAGGGACAACTATCACTTTCTATGGTCGATAGCGTTCATGCCACCAGCGCGCGATGTCGACGCGCCTTTGAAGGCTCACTCCCGGAGTATTGCGGCAATACTCTAGGAAGCGGGCAAGTGCAGTGCTGCGGCCAGGACGCCCAATGATCCGGCCGTGAAGGCCGACACTCAAGAGCTTGGGGGCGGTGCTGCCTTCCTTGAGCAGGCAGTCGACACTGTCACGCAGATAATCGCCGAACTCCCTTGCACCCGACCACCCGGGACCGCGAAAGAACTTGGCATCGTTGGCGTCGAGTTGGTACGGCACGATGAGTTGGTGCTTGTCGCCAACCTTCACCCAATAGGGCACCTCGTCGGCGTACGAGTCGCAGTCGTAGAGAAACCCACCCTCTTCGACCAAGAGACGCCGCGTGTTCACGCTTGGCGCATAGCGGCAATACCAGCCGTAGGGTCGCTCACCCGTCGTCTCCGCGATCGAGGCGACAGCTAGGCGAATCTGCTCGCGTTCGTGAACTGGCTCCATTCGGAAATGATCGACCCACCGGTATCCATGGCCAGCAACCTCGTGGCCCCGCGCCGTAAACGCGCGCGCGACGAGAGGGTTACGCTCAAGCGCACGGCCGCAGGCAAAGATTGTGGCTTTCGCATCGAATTCGTCGAAAAGGTCGAGGACGCGCCACGTACCGACACGCGACCCGTATTCGAAGGTAGACTCGATGCCCAGGTCCCGCGTCTTGGAATCCATCGATGGATAGACGAACTCCCCCACCCGCTCGCCTTCTGGATCGCCATCGCCGACGCATAGCTCCGACCCCTCCTCATAGTTAAGGACGAGGGAGACTACGACGCGGGCATCCTCCGGCCATTCGAATTTCGGATATTTCCATCCATAGCCCACAAGATCACGCATCTCTAGGATATTCCTTACAGATCCTCGAAAGTCGAATCGACGTCGTCAGGCAACGCATAGGCCGATTCGGCAAGAGCCTTCGCAATCACGCCATGGGAGCGCCGCATGAGTTGCTCGGCGCGACGCCGGGCAATATTCGCAACTCCTGCCAGAACGGCGTCGGCGACCCCAGCGTGGCCCTCGAGCGACATTGAAAGCATCTCGTAGGATTGCAGGTGGGCAAGGTAGCGATAGCGCATTGCCTGCTTCTCGATGCCGGCGACGACACGAATAAGAGTCTGGTTCTGGGAGGCGGCGTGAATGGCGCGCGTGAAAGCAACGTTGTATTTGAAGAACGTCGGCACATCCTTCTCTTTGAACGCTTTGTTCATCCTGCTGAGGTTTCCCTCAATAGCCTTCCTGGCCCGCTTGTCGAGATGACGGGCCGCCTCCGCCGCCGCCACCCCTTCCAGACCAACACGACAGGCATAGACTTCGTTGAGATCGCGCCGGCTCATCGGCGTGACGCTGACGCCCTTGCGCGCGGCACGGACAACCAAACCGTCAGCCTCAAGCATCCGGAAGACTTCACGGACAGGCGAACGGCTGACGCCAAAGTTCGCGCCAACTTCTTCCTCATGGATGCGCGTCCCCGGCACCAGTTCCAGAAATACGATACGGTCCGCCAAGATTCGCGCCATTTCCGTCGCGATCACGGACGACGGGATGAAGCCTTCTCTCGTGAGCGGCGACGGTTGCGCGGCCATTCTAACCGTGGACATAGCCGCCATCGGCAATGACCGTCGCGCCCGTCACGTAAGATGCCGCGTCGGAGACGAGAAACATCGCCATCTTTGCAATCTCCTCTACCTTTCCCCAACGGCCGAGCGGAACACGTGCAAGGCCGCGATCACCGGACTGGCCCTCTATTGCCGTCTGCTGCGTCATCCGAGTGAGTGACCGGCCCGGCGCCAGGCAAACGACGCGAACCCCGTGAGGCCCCCATTCCACCGCAGCTGACTTGGTAAGCTGCGATATGGCGGCCTTGGCGGCGGCATAGACGGCGCGGTTCTCGCCGCCAGAGAAAGCTGTCTGTGAGCCGATCGAAAGGATGACGCCCCGCCGGCGCTCGACCATGCCCCGGCCCACGAGCTGCATGAGCCGCAGCGCGCCAACGAAGTCGATATCGATGACGCGACGAAGCTCCTCGAAACTCGTTTCCAACAGCGGCTTTGCCACCAGCACACCGGCATTGTTGATGAGCGTGTCGACAGGTCCCGCGGCCTCGGCCAGCCGTTTCACGGAATCGGGGTCAGCCTGATCGAAAACATGCGCTTCGGCGCCACATTGCGCCGCAACCTCGGCAAGCGGCTGCTCCTCTATATCGGCCAGGACGAGCCGCGCACCGGCAGCATGAAAGAGTGTGGCCATGGCCGCACCGAAGCCGTTTGCCGCACCGGTCAACAGGATGCGGCGTCCCGTAAAATCCAAATCGTGCGAAAAGCTCACGAAGTACCCCGCTCAATCACCCAGTCACGCGTAGAGGCTGCACCATCGGCTATTGACGTCGAAGGGGAGAAGCCTAGATCGCGCCGTGCAGCGTCGATGACAAGTGGCCCCAGACCGAACGTATTCCACGCAAGGCCCTGTGGATCGAGGACGGCGTTTGCCGCCGGAACCGTGGCACGCACCTGTTCGACGATTTCGGACAAGTCCTGCGCGTAGCCAGGACCTACATTATAGATTCTCTGGCGCAGCGCCGGCGCATCGAGAGCGCCTCGGACGGCGCCTACGACATCGTCGATGAAGATATGCTGGCGCGTGCGGCCGGTCGCCGGGTGGATCCGGGTAATTCTGTCAACCAGTCCGTCCTCGACCAGCGTACGGATCATGCAAGACGTGGTGCGGCCGGGACCGTAGCAAGAAGCGACGCGAAGTGCTGTGGCGTCGACACCGTGCTCGGCATGATAGGCGTGGATAAGCGCTTCGCCCGCAGCCTTGGTGGCTCCATACACCGTGTCGGGACGAAGGGGGGTGTCTTCGTCGACTGGCGACAGGCTGGGCTGATTTCCATAGGCCATGATCGATGAAAACCAGACGATCCGTCCGAGGCGGTGGATGCGCGCGGCTTCCAGAAGACCGGCCAGGCCCAAGAGATTGATGTCGCACACCCGACTCGGATTGTCCCCGAGCAGCATCGGACCCGAAACGCCGCCGGCGTGCACGACCCGGCGGATGTCGAAGCGCTGGATCGCGTCGTGCCATCTGTGCGGATCGGGTAGATCGTGAGCAAGAAAGGGAACGGCCAATCCGTCGAGGTCTAGATCCGGCGGCCGCACCTGGTCCGTCGCCACGACAGCGACACCGTCGGCTACGAGCTGACGCACAACGGCTGCACCGATCAAACCACCGACGCCCGTTACGAGAACAGCTCCCTCCGTCATTCGGCGGCCCTGGCCAAAAGCTCTTGCGGCAAGATCACGGTTGCAATTCGCCTCACTTCGAGCCTTTGTCCCGGCAATATCTTCAAAATTGTTAAACCCACCTGATCGATCGGCAAAGTGCCGGCCTTTATCGACGGGTCAATGCGAAGCCACGCCCTGAGAGGTGCTGCTTGGCGGGCATCAATTTCAACCAGGTCATCTGCCTGCAACCCCGCTATCGCCGCGTCACTCGGATGCAGGCGGCAGATCCGCCGCCGGCTCACCGCCCCGGCCTCGTAGGAATCGTCGACGAGGACGGTCGTCAGCGTGAACCGTGCTTCGCGAAGTCGACGACGGAGCGCTTCGGTCGTTACCAGATCGACAACACCCTTGGCATCGAGTTTCACACCATATAGATCACGCGCCGCCTGCAGAGAGACATAGCCCTCCTCGACGTCTTCCTGGACCGACGCCGGCGGGCGCAACAGAGGGTCGCCATAGCCTCCACCGCCCGCCGCCCGGATGACGACGACGCTGCCGTCTCCCATCGGGTGGCCGGCGATCTTGCCCGGTGTGTCGAATCCTTCGATGGCGCCGTCAGCCGCCTCGATCCATGCGCCGACTTGCACTCCCGAGAGCCCACCCATTACGCCGAAGGCCGGAACGACAGCGCCGTCGGACAGCAAAGAATAGCGCGAGTCCGCAGCCAGCACCCGCATCGAGCGCTGCATCGATAGCCCCCCCCGGGTAGTGCCAGCGCCTCCAGAGTCGATGGCCAGTCGCGAGGTCTCAACGACAAGCGGCATGCGCGTTTCGATGACTTCCGTCGACTGGACAGTGACGAGATCACCCCAGTCGATCGTGGCCATCGCACTTGGACCGTCGTTCTCACGAAAGGCGCCGTTACCGCCTGCCGACCACTCGTAGTGCACCCATTCACGCCGCCGTTTGGCGTCGTAGCCGCCGATCAGATTGTGGAACGACGTCCGGCAAAGATCACCCGCAACAAGATCGGGAACGACCTGCGACAGGGCGCCGACCATGGTCGCAATCACCCTCTTGCGGATCTCGCCGTGCGAGCCGGCAGGAGCCGGTCGCTGCACATTGACGATCGAACCAGGCGGCGCATTTACCTCGATCGGACGGAACGACCCCTGGTTCAGGGGAGCCGCCGGATCAAAGATGGATTTGACAGCGATGAAGACCGAAGCGGCGGCAACGGCCGCCGTCGAATTGACGGGGAACGGTACCTGCGGCGAGGCGCCAGTAAAATCGGCAATCATACGGTCTCCCGCGACGGTGAGCGCCAGCGGCAACAGGAGCGGCTCGAAGTTTCCCCCGATGTAGGTTTCGAGATAATCCTCGAAGCGATAGACGCCGTCCGGCAGGCCTGTGATGCAGGCGCGCATCCGCGCCTCCGACCGATCGAGGTCGAGACGAACGGCCTCCAGGAGCACGCCGACCCCGTAGCGCGCGCAGATCTCATGGATGCGCTTCTCTGCCACCCGGCAGGACGCAAGACTTGCCTGCAGATCACCCAGGCGCTCTTCCGGTACCCGCATATTCGACAGCAGAATATCGAGTGCCGCTTGGTTGATGCGGCCTGCTTCCTGGATTTTCACCGGCGGGATGCGAACTCCCTCCTGATAGATCTCGGTCGCCTTGCCCGACATGCTGCCCGGAACCATGCCGCCCACATCCGCCCAATGCGCGCGCACGGCAGGGAAAAAGATCAGGCGACCATCCTGGAAAACGGGGAAGATGACGGTAACGTCGTTCAGATGGGTCCCGCCGGTGTAGGGATCGTTCGACAGGATGACGTCGCCGGGCCTCAGATCGGCGCCAAATTTCTCCATCGCGGAGCGCACCGACCACGGCAAGGGAACGACATGCGCGCCGATATCCTCCGACTGCGCCACCACCTGGCTGTCAGGGGCGAACAGGCCGCAGGAAAAATCCTTGGCGTCGTAGATCGCGACCGAGCTCGCGGTACGGCAGACGGTTGCCCGCATTTCGCGGACGATTGAAATAAGTCCCTGAGTCAGGACCTCGAGCGTGATGGGGTCAATGATCATTGGACTCTTCCGCCGTGACGGCTCAGTACCAAGCACCCGATCTGGTCGAGCTTGACGGACCAGCCAGGCGGCACGACGGTCGAAGATCCGGCCTCTTCGACGATCGCAGGGCCGGCAACCGATCTCTCCGGTGGCATGCGTCCGCGGTCGATGATCGGTGTCGGGAGACTGGCGCCGTCAAAGACGACTGACCTGGCGCCCATCGTGGCCGCCTCAATCGTCTGTCCCTGCGTGTCGATCGCCGGCAGTCTGGGCTTGTCGGAAAGCCCCCAGGCGGCTAGGCGATAGCTGACGATCTCGATTGCCGCCGCAGTCGTGCCGCCATAACGCAGCTCGTAGACGGCCTCGAAATCCTTCACGATCTTTGACATATCGTTCGCGTCGGCAGCGACGGGAACTGACAATTCGAAGGACTGGCCGGAATACCGCATGTCAAGCGTTGCCGCGAAGCGCCGGCGCGCGGTCGGGAAGCCCGCCGCTTCCAACTCCTCCTCTCCCTCCTCGAGCAGGCCCGACAACGTCTCCCGGATGTCAGCCGGCGAAAGCGTGTCCACCGTGCGTACCTTCGTCCTCACGAAATCGCGGCGCACATCGGCCACCAGAAGGCCGAAGGCCGAGAAATTGCCAGGCATCGGTGGGATGACGACGGTACGCATCCCGAGTTCCTCGGCAATAGCTGCCGCCTGCAAGGGGCCCGCACCGCCATAGGACAGAAGCGCGAAATCGCGGGGATCGATGCCGCGCAGTACCGAAATCTCCTTGATCGCCCCTGCCATCGACACGACAACGATCCGCAAAATCCCTTCGGCCATTTGCTCGGCGGACAATCCGATTTTTTCGCCGAGTTGTGCGACCGCCACCTCAGCCGCTTCCCGGTCCAGGCCAATCTCGCCGCCCAGAAGCTGCTCAGTGCCGAGACGGCCCAGCAGCACGTTAGCATCCGTCACCGTGGGCTCCGCGCCGCCACGTCCGAAGCAGGCCGGTCCCGGGAAAGCCTTGGCCGAGCGCGGACCGACGGTGAGGAACGTGCCCGAACCTATCGCTGCAATGCTGCCGCCGCCGGCGCCAACTGTATTGATGTCGATCTGCCTGATCTTGACGGGAAAGGCAGCGACCCGTCCGTCCGTCGTCATGCCGAATTCGCCGCCACGCACGAGGCACACGTCGGTCGAAGTACCCCCCATGTCGCAGGTGATGAGATCGGGGAAGTTGGCCGCCTGTCCAATGAAACTGGCGGCGATAACGCCCGCGGCAGGTCCCGACAGCATCGACAATACCGGCATCGATTCGACACGCCGGGCAGGCAAGGTGCCGCCATTCGAGGTCATGATCGATAGAGGCGCGGAAATGCCGGCCGACATCAGCCGCGTGTTCAGTTCGCCGAGATACCGCCGCATACGCGGCGCTACATAGGCATTGAGCGCCGTCGTGGAGAAGCGCTCGTACTCGCGATATTCCGGCAGGACCTCGGAAGACGTCGTCACAACGGCGTCGGGCAGGAAGCTGGATAGGATTTCCGCAGCGCGCCTCTCATGATCGGGATTTGCGTAGGAGTGAAGGAAGCAGACCGCTACCGCTTCGATCCCCGCGCAGGCGAGATGCCGTCCGATCGCGGCGACGCCTTCCTCGTCGAGCGGAACGGTCGTGGTGCCATCAACCTGGAGACGTTCGCGCACCTCGAAGCAGCGCGACCGAGGCACCAGTGGCCGGTTCGGCGGCGCCTTGATATTATAGATGGCCATGCGATTTCCGCGCCCGACTACGAGCACGTCACGATGCCCCTCGGTCGCGAGCACGGCCAGCCGTGCGCCATCGCCTTCGAGAGCCGTGTTGGTCGCAATAGTCGTACCATGCACGATTCTCTCGATGCCCGCGGGCTCGAGAGACAGCCGCCCGATGCCGACGAGAATGCCCTCCGACTGATCGTTCAGGGTCGATGGCGTTTTCAGAACCTGCAGCCGGCCGCTCTCCCGGTCCAGGAACACCAGATCCGTGAAAGTGCCTCCCACATCGACGCCCAGCCAACTCATGGTTCGGTCCTCCGCACGAAATTGTTTCCGAAGGAATCAGCGGCCGAGGAATTGAGGTTGCCGCTTCTCGGCGAAAGCAAGCGCGCCTTCCCTGTAGTCTGCGCTGTCCATTGCACCCGCAATGCAGGCCTCGATCTCTTCAGCACGCGATTCAGCCGCACCCGACGCCAAGGCCTCGAGCACCAGCTTAGCGCCTGCGATCGACAGGGGGGCGTTCGCCGCCAGATCGGCAGCAAATGCCTGCGCCGCTTCGAGCGCGCTACCTCGCTCGGCCACGACGTCGATAAGTTTCATTTGTGCGCAGTCGGAAACTCCGAAGGCTCGCCCCGAATAGAGCACGCGCTTGGCGTTCGCGAGGCCGGCCTGGCGCAGCAACAGAGCGCAATCCAACGGACCGTAGACGATGCCCAGGCGCGCTGCGGGAATGCCCATCTGCGTCGTGGCATCTCCGATACGGAAGTCGCAGGCGAGCGCAAGTCCACAACCACCGCCCATGGCGTAGCCAGATATGGCGGCAATGGTAGGCAGTGGACAATCGCGCACCGCGCGCGTGGCGCTGTCGGCAGCCTCCTCATAGGCTTTGCCCATCGTCGCGTTGGCACGGGCCGTAGCAAACTCGGAGATATCGGCGCCCGCGCAAAAGCTGCCGCCGGCGCCCGTCAGAATAACGGCGCGCCGATCGCGCTGCTGACCGAAGACGTCGAAGA
>CAMDOT010000225.1 GCA_945903635.1 Rhizobium sp. Q54
GCTCATGCTCTTCTGAGCGGGCCTGGAGGCCCGCGGTCCGGTTTGAATTCACGTCAGAACCGCGGGATGTCGGGAAACGGCATCTTGTTGTGATGGACCACAACGCGGCCCAGCTCGGCGCAGCGGCGGAGCTGGGGAAAGACCTTGCCGGGGTTGAGCAGATGATCGGGATCGAAGGCACATTTGAGGCGCATCTGCTGGTCGAGGTCGATCTCGGTGAACTGCACACCCATCAGGTCGCGCTTCTCGATTCCGACGCCGTGCTCGCCGGTCAGCACGCCGCCCACCCGCACGCAGAGGCGCAGGATGTCGGCGCCGAATTCCTCGGCACGGTGCAGTTCGTCGGCATCGTTGGCGTCGAACAGGATCAGCGGATGGAGATTGCCGTCGCCGGCATGGAAGACGTTGACCACCCGCAAGCGATGCTTCTTCGACATCTCGCGCATCTCGGCCAGCACCTCGACCAGGCGGCCGCGCGGCACCGAGCCGTCGAGGCACATATAGTCGGGCGTGATCTGGCCGACGGCGGGGAAGGCGGCCTTGCGTCCGGCCCAGAACAGCACCCGCTCCTGCTCGTCGTTGCTGACGCGCACCGTTGTGGCGCCGCGGTCGCGCGCGATCTCGGCCACGCGCTCGACCAGGTAGTCGACTTCGACCGGCGGGCCATCGAGTTCGACGATCAGCAGGCCCTCGGCATCGAGCGGGTAGCCCGCGCCGACATAGGCCTCGGCGCATTTCACCGCCTCCTTGTCCATCATCTCCATGCCACCGGGAATGATGCCTGAGGCGATGACGGCCGCCACGCAATCGGCCGCACCCGCTTCGGTCGGAAAGCCCAGCAGCACGGCCCGCGCGGTGGTGGGCTTGCGCAGCAGGCGCACCGTCACCTCGGTGACGACACCCAGGAGCCCCTCCGAGCCGGTCATCACGCCCAAAAGATCGTAGCCTTCGGAGTCGAGATGCTTGCCGCCCAGGCGCACGACTTCGCCGGTCATCAGCACCATTTCGATGCCGAGCAAGTTGTTGGTGGTGAGACCGTATTTCAGACAGTGCACGCCGCCGGAATTCTCGGCGACATTGCCGCCGATCGAGCAGGCGATCTGCGAGCTGGGATCGGGCGCGTAGTAAAAGCCCTCGTGCTCGACCGCCTTGGAGATGCCGAGATTGGTGACGCCGGGCTGTACGCGGGCGCAACGGTTGGCGTAGTCGATCTCGAGCACGCGGTTGAACTTGCCAAGGCCCAGCAGGATGGCGTCGCCCACCGGCATCGAACCGCCCGACAGCGAGGTGCCGGCACCGCGCGGCACGACCTTGACCTTGTTGTCCTGGCAGTAGCGCAGGATGGTCGAGACTTGAGCCACCGTCTCGGGCAGGACCACGACCAGCGGCATCTGGCGGTAGGCCGAGAGCGCATCGCACTCGTAGGGGCGCATGCCCTCCAGATCGTCGATCACGCCCTCGCCCGGCACGATCGCTCGAAGGGCTGCCACGATCTCGGACCGGCGGGCGAGAATGGCGGGATCGAGCGGCGGCATCTGCATGCTTCGCTCATACGCCAAATAAAAAAGCGGCGGAAGCCGAGGCTCCCGCCGCTTTGTTCATTAAGACGCGAACCGCAGCTTTAGCCCTGGCGGGCCTTGAAGCGCGGGTTGGTCTTGTTGATGACGTAGACGCGGCCCTTGCGGCGCACGATGCGGCAGTCCTTGTGACGGAGCTTCACCGACTTGAGAGAATGACGAATCTTCATGGCCCTAACTCAACAAAAAGCCCCGGCCGGGCCGGGGTGAATTCCGAAAGCGCGCGGAAAATACGGACCCGAAGCCCGCCCGTCAACCCATTGATTTTCCATTCAACTTGGCTGCCGCGGGGCCGGCCCCGAGCGACGTTCGGGGTCGAATTCGTCAATGAACAGAAGGGCTTGCACACTACCGCCCGTCCCGCAGGTCGGCAACGCAGTCGACGCTGAGTTCCAGGCTGCGGGTGAGGAAGTCCTCGATCACCTTGAGTTCGTCCGCACTGTACTGCGACCACAGGGCGAACATGCGCTTCTGCATCGGCGCGTAGACCTTGGCGATCTCGACGATCGAGCCGTCGCGAATGCGCACGAGAACACGACGCCGGTCGGCCGGATCGTCGACCCGTTCGACATAGCCCGCCCGCTCCAGGCGGTCGATCAGGGCCGTCACCGCGCCCGAGGTCAGTCCCGTCGCGGCGGCAAGCTGGCCGGCCGTGACCTGGCCTTGTAGCTGGATCAGGTCGAGACCCTCGAGATCGGTCGTATTGAGACCGAAGCGCGCCGCCACGGTCTGGCTGACGATGACGCTTTGCGCGCCCATGCGCCGGACGATGTTGCCGATACGGCCCACATGACTGAAATGAGCTGCTCCTCCCGTATGCGCGGCCATCGCCTCAGCCCAGCCTGGCGGCTGCGGCAAACGCCGTCAGCAGCGCGCCGCAGGTAACGAGATCGAGCGGCAGACGCAGCCGACTGCGGCGCGTCCAGGCGCGCGCCGCGGCCTCGCTCACCGTGGCCGGATCCGCCTTCTCGAAGGCGAGCGCCTTGGGGATGAAGTCGAAGCCCGACCACAGGCGCATGACGGCGTGGCTGGCCAGCGCCACCAGCAGGCAATTGCGGACCGCCGGCTGCGACCAGGCAACGACCAATGCCGCAATCAGCGTCACCTCGAAGGCGACGTGGATCGAAATCCAGAAGCGCTTGCGGGAGATGCCACCGCGCGCCGGCTGAACCAGGTCGGGACGCTTGGGCCAGAAGGGATCGACCACCGTGAATTCGTAGAGACCGCCGCCCACGCCCGCCAACGCGAGCGCGGTGGCAAAGGCCACAACCACCAACATGAGGGACCTCGCCGCGGTTGACCTGCTGATATCTCTATTATCAAGATATTTTACTGTCAAGATATATGCAGCAAAAGTTGTACCGTCGAAATCCGGGTTAGAGTGTCCGGATGAACCGAATATCCCGCCGACACCTGCTCGCTCAGGCAACCGCCGCGACCATTGCCGCAACCGGCGTCGGCCTGTCGCATGCCCACGCTCAGACGACGCCCTTCCCTGCCCGGCCGATCCGCATCCTGGTGGGCTTCGCCGCCGGCGGCGGCAACGACGTGGTTGCCCGCATCGTCGCCCAAAAACTGTCCGAAGGTTCGCTCGGACCAGTGCTGGTCGACAATCGCACCGGGGCGAGCGGCCTGATCGCCGCCGACATGCTGGCCAAGTCTTCGCCCGACGGCACGACCCTGATGGTGGCGTCGCAGACGACCTACGCGGTGGCACCCATCCTTTACGCCAAGACGGTCACGTTCGATGCCATGCGCGACGTCACGGGCGTGGCGATGCTCGGGGCCTCGCCGCTGGTGCTGGTGGTCCCTCCGTCGTTTCCCGCCAGGACCGTGCGCGAGCTGATCGACATGGCCAAGGCCCGGCCGGGCGACCTCAACATCGGCTCGGGCGGCGTCGGCACCACACCGCACATGGCGGCCGAGCAGTTCATGTTCGACGCCGGCATCCGCATGACGCATGTCCCCTACCGCGGCGAGGCGCCGGCGATCATCGACCTGCTGGCCAGCCAGCTGCCGATGATGTTCGCCAATCTCTCGGCAGTTACGGGCCATTTGAAATCCGGCACGCTGCGGGGCCTCGCCGTCACCTCGCGCCAACGCGCACCCGGATACGCCGACCTGCCGACGATCGCCGAGTCGGGGCTGCCGGGTTTCGAGGTCGAGACCTGGTTCGGTCTCACGGCTCCCGCCGCGACGCCGCGCGAGATCGTGCAGCGCCTCAACGCCGAGGTGCAGAAGGCGCTTGCCGCGCCCGACCTGCAGAAGCGCTTCGCCGAACTCAGCCTGACGGCAAGCCCCGGCACGCCCGCGGCGCTCGATGCCACCATCAAGGCGGAGATCGCCCGGGCCCGCGAGACGATCAGCCGTGCCGGCATCAAGGCCGCGGAATGAGGTTGTGACATGTCCAGACTGACTCTCATCCAGGCCAACAAGATCGTCGAAGCCGCACTCGCCAAGGCGCGCGTGATGAAGATCAAGCCGCTTGCGGTCGCCGTGCTCGACGACGCGGGCCACGTGAAGTCGATGCAGCGCGAGGACGCGGCCAGCATGTTCCGCAACGACATCGCCATCGGCAAGGCCTGGGCCGCCGTCGGCATGGGCGCGTCGAGCCGCACGCTGCTGGGACGCGCCAAGGAGAACCCCCAGTTCTTCGGCGCGCTGGCCGCAACCGCGCAGGGCAAGTTCCTGCCGCAGACCGGCGCGGTGCTGATCAAGGACAAGGACGGCAACGTCCTGGGCGCGGCCGGCGCCAGTGGCGGCACCGGCGACGAGGACGAAGCCGTCTGCATCGCCGGCATAGAGGCAGCGGGGCTCGTCGTGGGCTGAGACCCTACTCCTCAGGCTCCGTCGTGAAAGTGAGCGGATGGCCGGCGCGGCGACCGAGGTCGGTGGCCTCCGACGCCTTGGTCTCGGCGATCTCGCGGGTGAAGACGGCAACGACGCAGGCGCCGCGCTGGTGGGCCGTCAGCATGATGCCGTAGGCCTGATCCTCGGTGGTGTGGAACACCGTCCGCAGCACCACGACGACGAACTCGCGCGGCGTGTAGTCGTCGTTCAGCAGGATGACCTTGTGCAGCGGCGGCTGCTTGGTCTTGGGCTTGGCAATGGTCTCGGGCTTGACGTCGATGTCGCTCATCGGCCCCTCCGACGCGTGCTCCCCCAATGGCTCCTCTAATATGGCTCCTTCAGGAACCGCTCGACCAGACGGTCGGCGCGGCCGCGATCGGCGAACACGAGATGGCGCGCCAGGTTGCGCGGCGAAGAGGCGAGGTAGAAGCGCTCGTACTGCTCGTTGCGGCTGGCCAGCGCGCTGCCGGCGAAGTCCCAGGCGAGGCGGAAGATGCGGATCCGCTCCTCCGCCGCCATGCCCTTGGCGCCGGGCAGATAGCGGTCGATCAGCGGCCGCAGCTCGGGATCGGCAAGCTGCGCCGACATCGGCGCGGCCAGCAGATTGTGCGAGCCGATCAGACGCAGGATCTCGTTCACCCGCGGCATCCAGATCGGCAGGATCGCCCGCAGGGCGTGCAGCGGCGCCACCGCGGGCGTCCACATGCCGCCCGGCCATTCACGGGCCTCGGCTTCCGCCGTCGCCACCGCCGCCCGCGCGAACTCGGAATAGGCCCAGATCTCGCCGATGATGCGCATGGTCTCGGGATCGACCGCGTTGATGGCGCTCGCCATGCGCAGCGCCAGTCCCCACGCGAAGTCGAGCTTGGTCGAGGCCCGGATCATGGTCTGGTGCTGGATGTTGGGCGGCCAGCTCGTCGTCATCACCGTGTTGTAGGCGGCGCGGTTGGCGTCGATGAAGACGCGATCGCGCGGGATCTCGACGTCGTCGAAGATGACGAAGGCGTCCTGCTCGTCGAAGCGGCCCGACAGCGGATGATCGAAGCGGTTGTCCGGCGTCGACATGCTGTCGCGGCACAGGAATTTTAGCCCCGGCGCGCTCATCGGCACGCAGAACGACAGGGCATAGGCGTCGGCGCCTTCGGGCAGCGGTATCGCCGGATAGACGGCGATCTCGTCGGCGAAGGGTGCCAGGGTGGCCAGCACGCGCGCGCCGCGCACCACGATGCCGTGCTCGGTGTCGGCGACCTTGCGCAGCGCGTGGACGTTGTCGGCGCGCGGCACGTCGCCCATCGACTTGTCGACGGTCGGCTGGACGATGGTGTGGGTGAGCGAGATGTCGTCGCGACGCAGAAACTTCTGGTAGGCGACCAGCCGTTCCGCCCCCGCCTCGTTGCCGTTGGCACCCCATTCGTCGGGCCGGCCGGCGAAGCCCGCGTAGGTGACGTTCATGTAGTCGGGCGTGCGCCCCATCAGGCCGACGGAGAATTCGGCGACCTGGCGCAGTGCCTTGTGGCGCCGCATGAGATCGTCGCGCGAGCGCGGGATCATGTGGCTCGTGCCGATCGGCTCGCCGGTTTCCGGATCGGGTATCAGGCACGTCGCGGCGTGCGTGTGCTGGAGGTCGTAGACCTCGGCCAGCGCATGGGCGGCGCCGCGCAGCTTCGGGTGGTCGACGACGTCGGCCACCCGCTCACCGTCGACCCATACCGCCCGCGGCCCGCGAAGGCCTTTCAGAAACTGCTCGCCTGTCCGTGCCGGCATGGGATCACCTCAAGATATCTATCAACCAACCGGCATGGTTTCGGCCAGCGGCGGCAGCTTCACCACCTTGGCGTACCAGGTATCGAGCTTGGGATGGCCCGGTCGCCACGGCTCGTTGGCGTAGCGGAAATCGAGGTAGCCGAGCGCGCAGCCGATCGCGATCTCGCCGATCGTGGTCAGCATGCCGAGCGAGTCGGCGTCCTTCTCGAGCGTATCGAGGGCGCGGGCAACCTTGCCCTGCTGCAGCTCGATGTAGCTCTTGCGGCCCTCGTCCTGCGGCAGCGGGATCTCGCGCCGGCGCGGCTGGGTGGCATCGAGGATACCGTCGCCCAGCGCCTCCTGCGTCAGCGCCTTCCAGCGCGCCGGTCCAACCGGGGGAAACAGCTTGGGCGCGGAGCCCAGGCTGTCGAGATACTCGCAGATCACCGGGCTGTCGTAGAGCGACACGCCATCGTCAATGATCAGCGTCGGCACCTTCGACAGTGGATTGTACGCCAGCAGCGCCGGATCCGTGGTGCCGATCTTCATGCGCTCGATCTTGTCGTTGAGGCCACGGGAGATGGCGCAGGCCATGACCTTTCGAACGTAGGGACTGGCTGCGGAATAGGCGATTTTCATCAGGGGGTTCCCTCTTGTGATTGCTCGGATCGACGCGCACGTTATCGTGCTTGCCGGGAGTAACGCCATGAGTTTTCAGACCGAAAAGCTTGGCCCGCATATGGCGGCCGCCGTGAGCGGGATCGACCTCAACCTCCTGCCCGATCCATCGACACGGGCGGCCCTGCTCGACGTCCTGCACGACAACCTCGTGCTGTGCATCCGCGGCCAGAAGCTGGCGCCGGTGCCGTTCCGCAACGCAATGGCGCAGTTCGGCGTGCCGGTGCTGCGCAAGCAGCTCGCCCATACGCCCGAATGCACCGAGGTGAACATCATCTCGAGCGAGGATCGCGACGAGCTGGGCGACGGCAAGAAGATCGTGAACGGTGCCAACTGGCACACCGACGACAGTTTTATGCGCGAGCCTTGTTCGCTCACTATGCTCTACGGCGTGGTCGTGCCCTCGACCGGCGGCGACACGCAGTTCACCAACATGTATGCGGCCTACGCTGACCTCCCGCCCGAAACGAAGGCGCGCATCGATGGGCTAAAAGTGATTCACAAGTACAGTGCGAGCCGCAAACTGAGCCGCATCTCGACCCGACCCACCGAAGAGATGGCGGCGATGCCGGAAGCGACCCATCCGTTGGTGCGCACCCATCCCGCTACCGGTCGGAAGTCGCTCTACCTCAACCCCAACCGCATGGAGCAGGTCGTGGGTCTCGACCGCGTCGAGAGCGATCGGCTGCTCGATGAGCTGATCGCCCACGCCACACAGCCCAAGTACGAGTACCGCCACGTCTGGCGGCAGGGCGACATCGTGATCTGGGACAACCGCTGCACCATGCACAAGGCCAACGCCGACTATCCCGAGGGCGAGCGCCGACTGATGCACCGCGTCATCGTGGCCGGCACGGCCCCTGTCTGAGTCGATCCGGCCGCCAACCCTTCCTATCTTGCGCGGGACATTCGGCCTCAACCCGTTGAATCTCCCGGACTATTTCCGACGGGCGTGGGAAACGAAACGGGACATTTTTTCGCCTTCCGAGCCCCGGCACGGATCATCTGGATTTCGATCGAACGATAAATAGAGCACGACTATAGGATATATTGTAGGAAAATCCTGTCAAGCCCAGTTTGCCCTATTTCTTGCTGGGGGCGCGCCACTCCAGTGGCGCGTCATTGCTTGCAGCGGAGAAAGATCGCGCGACTGGAGTCGCGCGCCCCCAGCTTCTAACCTTCCAGCAACACGCAGTGCTCGGGCGAGAAGGACACCGTGACCGGCGCGCCCTCCTCCAGCAGGTTGATCGGCGGCCGGCGGACGATCAGCGAGCCGACCGCACTGTCGATGACGTACTGGACGAAATCGCCGTGGAACAGGCGCTGGCGCACCTTGCCCGGCACCAAGTTGTCGCCCGCGCGCGGCTCGAGTTCGATATAGGCGGTGCGGACGGCCACTTCGGTCTCCCGGCCGTGCGGCTTGTGTGACGCCACCACCTTCAGCGTGACGCCACCCTCGGCCAGGAACAGATCGTCGCCCGTCCACTTGCCTTTGATCAGGTTGGCGGAGCCCACGAAATCGGCGACGAAGCGGCTGCGGGGCCGATTATAAATCTCCTCGGGCGTGCCGATCTGCTCGATCACGCCCACGTTCATGACGATGACGCGGTCGGAGATGGCGAGCGCCTCCTCCTGGTCGTGCGTGACATAGACCGCGGTGATGCCGAGGCGGCGCTGCAATTCGCGCAGCTCGACCCGCATCTCGGCGCGCAACTTGGCGTCGAGGTTAGAGAGCGGCTCGTCGAACAGCACGACAGTCGGCGAAAAGGCGATGGCGCGGGCCAGCGCCACGCGCTGCTGCTGGCCGCCCGAGAGCTTGGAGGCGCCGCGGTCGGCAAGGTGGCGCATCTGCACCAGGTCGAGCGCACGCTCGACATTGGTCTTGATGTCGGCCTGGCTTTGCTTGCGCACCCGGAGGCCGTAGGCGACGTTGTCGAACACGCTCATGTGCGGCCAGATGGCGTAGGACTGGAACACCATCGAGACGCCGCGCTGCTCGGTCTGGACGCTGCGACGCTCGGTCGAATCGTACATCGTCTGGCCGTCGATGCTGATCCTGCCGCCCGACGGATGCTCGAGGCCGGCGATGGCGCGCAGGGTCGTGGTCTTGCCGCAACCCGAGGGGCCGAGCAGCGTCAGATGCTCGCCGCGGCCAACCGTGAAGCTCACGCCGTTCACCGCCACCTGGTCGCCGTAGCGCACGATCAGGTCCTTCACTTCGATACGCGTCACGCTCACTGCAGCTCCTTGGTCATGCCGCGCGCCACTCGGAACAGGATGACCAGCGCCACGATCACCGTGAAGGTCTGGATCAGCGCCATCGCTGCCGTGAGTTCGGTGCCCGAGGTGGCGAAGGCATTGACGATCGACGGCGCGATCACTTTGGAGTGCGGGCCCATCAGGAAGGCCGAGGCGCCGAGCTCGCGCACGCAGGCCATGAAGATCAGGAGCCACGCCGCCAGGATGCCGGGCTTGAGCAGCGGCAAGGTGACGGTGCGCATCTGGTAGGCCCACGAGGCGCCGCAGACGCGCGCGCACTCCTC
The DNA here is from genome assembly GCA_945903635.1 of Rhizobium sp. Q54. Lineage (GTDB taxonomy): Bacteria > Pseudomonadota > Alphaproteobacteria > Reyranellales > Reyranellaceae > Reyranella. Next base: position 9,392 of record CAMDOT010000225.1, read on the forward strand.
GAGGCTCTTGTCGATCTGCAGCACCACGCCGGCCAGCGTGCGCACGCCGAGCGGCAGCATGACGGTGAAATAGGCGAGCCCCAGCAGCCACAGTGTGCCGTAGAGGCCGAGCCCGATGTTGAGCCAGGCCCACAGCAACGCCAGGCCGAACACCAGGCGCGGCACGGCCT
>CAMDOT010000226.1 GCA_945903635.1 Rhizobium sp. Q54
AAGCCGCAGGTTCTCCTTCTCCAGATCCTTCATCCGCCGCGCCTGGTCGGTCTTCAGACCGCCATATTCCTTGCGCCAGCGATAGTAGGTCTGCTCGGTGACTGCGATCCGACGACACGCATCCCCCGTCGTTCCGCCCTGCGCCAGCAAGATCTCTGCCTCACGCAGCTTGCCGATAATCTCCTCAGGCCCGTGTCTCTTGCCCATTTGTCTTCTCCTTCAGGGTCCACACTAAAATAGTCGATGGACCACTCTGAAGGGGGCAGATCAACGATCAGGTGCATGCTACCTTTTTTCAAAGACCGCATGAAATCCATGTTGTCCTGACATTCGATCACCTTTTTCAGTGGCCGAAATGGCAAGACAGTATTAGTTCGCCCGCTGATTTGCCGCGTCATGTAATTTTGTCTCATTGCGCTATTCCCGGCCTCATCTTTTTGGCCGCTCGGATTTGTTAAATCGTTTGGCATCTCTATCTGTGGCGGTTCTCAAGACCCTTTTCTTTCAGCGTTCGCTCAGTCTCGAGCACCTTGGCTTTAGTCGCCTCAAGCGCATAATCAAGACGGCGCAGCACCGTGAACGGAAGAATGATCTGAAACTCGCTTTTCTTGAAAGCGCCGTTAAGCAGATCAGCAATCGCCCAAAGGAAGCTAACGACTGTGCCAAAATTAGGCGGGGTGTTGATTTTATCAGTCGTCATTGAAAACTCTCCGTGTTTCTTCTTTGTGCGTCGTACGTTCCCTCGATACATGCGACCGCAATAAATGATCGAACGGGAAGCGGGCCAGCGGTCGCTGATGAAAGCGTTGCGTTGCCCCTCACGATCGGATCACGGACTGGCGAGCGATCCGCAGTGCAGCCTCGAAGCGTATCCGCGTGGCCTCACGCAAGCGGCCCAGCTCGAACTCCTCAGCGATCTTGCGAAGCACGGCCTCGTCTTCCATCCGCAGCCGGACGAAGGGCGCGGCGATCGCAGCGAGCTCCTCGATAGGGACGTCATCGTGCCCGCGTCCGCCAGTTGTATCCTTGCGGTAGACGTGAATCTCGCCGGGCTTCTTGCCGAATGGCCAAACCACCTTACGATCGCCCTCAGCCACTCGCGACACGCCCGCAGGAAGGAGCCCGACCAATCGGTGCCTTATCTGGCTGCCAGAGCGCCGCAGTCCATGCGCCCTTGCGATGCGGTCAACCAGTACGTCCTCGAAGATCGGCCCTTCCACATCGATCACATGAGCGATCATCAACTTAAGTATCGATGTATAAGCTGCGTCAAAGAATCGGTCGCGGTCGGGACGCCCAATCCCAGCCGGTTCAGCGAACTTGTAGCCGGTCGGACCCGTGGGAGCGACGTGGATGTTTGTGCTCCTCGAGTCGCCGCCGATGGTCGGGGTATCACCGCCGGGCCGAGGGGCGCTAGGAATGCCAATGCGCTCCACGATCTCGCAGATGTCATCTAGAAAATTTTTCTTCTCTGCCGGATTCGTGCCGGTCCGGAGGTATTGCGGAATCCGGTTGTGCCAGTCGGCAGGATCCGTAATCCGCTGCTGCACGAAGGTCTCGATCATGGCGGGGCGAAGGATCGAGCGTTGTGCATCCCAGTCCGGCATGGACAGGCGGATATTATCCTCGCGAAACATCTGAAGGGCGGCCGTCGCCTCCTGCGGCGTCAGCGGCCTGTCGCCGGTCAGCAGTTCGGATCCAGTGGGGGGCGCCGGAGGCGGGACGGGGTCGGTCGTCACATTCGTTTCTAGGCCGGATGACGGGTCTGCCTCTTCGCGAACGGGCTGGCTTGACGCGTCGTCCTGATGGTCAGCATCGACAAAGTCGGAGCGCACCTCGGCCTCCTGCATGTCGTCGAACGGGGAGACCGTTTCGGCGTCATGGAGTGGAGGGTAGCTCTCGAAGGGGGCCGCTGGCTTGCGGCGAAGTTCCTCGAGCTTGCGCACGAGCTTTTCCGTTTCCAGGCTTGGATTATCGAACCAGTCGGTGGACCACACGCGAACGAGGTCCCAGCCGAGGCTGTTCAGCATCTCCTCGCGGATGCGGTCGCGGTCGCGCGCGCTCTTGCTGGAATGATAGGCCGCGCCATCGCACTCGACACCGGCCAGGAAGCGCTCAGGGTGGTCTGGGTGGCGCACACCGAGGTCAATCTTAAATCCGGAGACGCCGACCTGCAGGTCGACCGCGTAGCCCTTCATGTGCAGCCGCTCGGCCACCTCGACTTCGAAGTCGCTGTCCGGCTCGCCGCCGATGCCTCGCACGATCGCTCTTCCCCGCGTCTCGGCGTATTCGAGGTAGTTCTTCAAGGCATGGACCCCCTCCGAGCTCGCCTCGGTCGGGCGCACGTCGGCCGACCCGAAGGACGTGAAAAGGCCGATGCGCACGCGGGCGCGGGTGAATAACACGTTGAGCCGGCGATGGCCCTGCTTGCGGTTGATGGGCCCGAAATTCTGCGCGACAGTCGGCTCCCCGTGCTTTCGCCCGTAGGTCATCGAGATGAAAATGTGGTCCCGCTCGTCGCCCTGGACGTTCTCCAGGTTCTTCACAAAGAATGGCTCTCCCTTGGCCTTGGACATCTCGAGATAGAGCTCGATTAGTTCGTCGTCCGCCCACAGTCGGCGAAGCTCCTCCTCGATGAATTCGCGCTGCTCAACGTTGACCGCGACGATACCGAGAGTTGGTAGCTTGTCCTCGGGGGCATGAGCGAAGTGGCGCATGAAGGCGACCGCCTCCTCCGCGACCCTTGCCGCCTCCGCTGGATTGCAGCGCGCGCGGTAGGTCCCGTCGACCCTAACGAGATTGACCGAGAAAGCCCCGAGCTTGGCCGTAGGGAAAGTGATCAGAGTATTATCGTAGAAGGAACGGTTCGAAAACGCGATCAGGCTCTCGCAGCGGCTGCGGTAATGCCACTTGAGGCGCCGCCGCTCGCCGAAGGTTGACTGGCAAGCCTCCAAAATGGATTCCGCGTCGATGTCGTCATCGTCCTCGACATCACTCGCGCCAGCGTCCTTCACTTGGCTTTCCGCCCGGACGAAGAAGTCGGTGGGCGGGAGTTGCTTGGCGTCCCCAACCACCACGATCTGCTTCGTGCGCAGCATGCCACCGAGCGCATCTTCGGGACGCATCTGAGACGCCTCGTCAATCACTAGAAGATCAAACTCGAGGCTACGCGCGGCCACGAACTTCGCTAAAGAGAGCGGGGACATCATGAAGCAGGGCTTGAGCGCCTGGATTGCGGAGCCGGCCCTGGCGAGTAACTGCCGAACCGGTGTGAAGCGCTTTACCTTTGGAAACTCGTTGGCGAGGAGCTTCATCTCGGTCCACGTCTTGCGCGGTCCGTATTGCGAGCCGACGGGAGGGATCACCTTCAGTAGGCGGGCGCGTATGGTTACCCGGTCGGCCTTGATCTTGGCGAGGTCGCGTTCGGCGAAGGCGCGCCGGCGCGCCTCGAGCGAGGCGCCGTTGTTGGGTGAGAGCGCGGCAACGCGACGCGCCATGGCCGCCCGGCGTTCCGCCACGACCGCCGCGAAGATGCCGGGAATACGCCCCGGCTCCACCGCATGAAGGTCGCAGGCCGAGAGGAACTCCTCGAGGCCAGCCGCGTCGAGACGGCGGCGCAGTTGGCGTAACGCGACGAACTCCGACAGCTCCAGCCCGCGTTTCGAGAGGTCGTCGATCAGCGGCAAGAGTTCGGAGTGTGGCTTGGCCGCTAACGCCTCGGCCCCGAACTCCGCCAAGCTGGCCAGGGCGGCCTTGTGGTTCTCCACGATCGCCGCCCATTCCCGCGCGGCCTGGCGGATTGTCTCGCGGACCTCGCCCGCTTGGTGCGACAGGAGCAATGACTTCGCCTCTTCCTTCATGCCCGAGGTGCGGATGGACCGTGTCCAGGCAATGGCCCGGGCCGTGGCGGTGATGCGATCGTAGCTAGACCCGAGAGCGCTCGCCTGGACGGCAGTTGCGTGGCCGGCGAGCGTCGAGCGTACCCTCTCGGCGCGCCCCAACAGGGTGTGCGCATGCGCGATCTGACGGATTGGGGCGTTGAAGTCGGCGAGGAGACGATGCGGATCGACCGAGAGGAACTCACGGAGGGCAGCGATCCGCCTGCGGGCGTCCAAGACGAATTGGTCGATAGGCGTGTCGCCCAATCGCGCCTTGGCTTCAGGTGCCAAGACCAGGAAGTGCTTGCAGGCTGGGCCAGCGGGGGCGAGTGAGGCGATGGCGTCGACGGAAAGGGCCATCACCCGCTCGACCACGCCGTCGCCTCCGGGAAGACGCAGCAGGCTCTCCTTCAGCAAGTTACGAAGCTTGACGCCATCGCGCACATTCTCGGCAGGTGTGTTGAGACCGCGCCAAGCTGGTCCGAACAGCGATGCGATATCTTGGTCATCCTCGAAGGCCTGCACCGCGCGGACATGCACCGCAAGCGCGTCGATCTCAACCGGGAACGCATCGATACCGATCCGATGGCAGAGTTCGTGCGCCGCGCGAACGGAACCGGTGAGCACCGCGAAGGCCTTGCCGATGCCGCCCTTGCGGAGGGCCGCTGCGGCTGCGTCGAGGTCGGCGGGTGCGGGGCGCACTTCCGGTCGGTAACCTTTTAGCTTGGCAATCCATGACGCCTCGGCGTCGACCAGTGGACGCCAGCGACCCATGGCATCTGCGACTGATGCTTCGCACGCGTGCGGCAGCTCGACGATCCAGCGCCGGTAGCGCTCGGACGCAGTGCCCAGGATGTAGATCGCGGAAGTGGCCGCCGGCAGCTGCCAGGCCGGGGCGGCCGGACCAAGCCCTAGTAAGTCCAGCGCCGGAAGTACCGCCTCGGCGGTGTCGGCGAGTTCCTGCAGCAAGTCAGCCTCGACGTCCGCAAACCTATAGGCGGACGCAGGAACCTGGTCTGATAACTCAGCGGCCAACGTCGAGTGCATGATGGCGATGGCGATGGCGAGGCGCTCAGGATCCTCGTGCCGGAGGTTAGGCATGGCCGCCAGGTCGCCCTCGACGCGCAGCAGCTCTGACCGGACGGCGAGAGCCCGCTCGATATCCTCCAGGTCAAGGTCGACGACAGCGACGAGCACCCCGACTTCCGGGGCGTTGCCAAGCCTACGCTCAAGGTCGGTCAACGTCGCCAAGTCGTCCGCGGCAACGACGCCGAGACCTGCGTGGTGCGCGATTGCCTCCTGCGTGGCTAGGGTGGGACGTCTTAGAGCGGAGATTGCCTGGAGAAAGCGCGGCGCGTCGTAGGTCGGGAAGTCAGCGAAGATGACCTGCGACCAAGGCGAACGGCCGGGATGGCCGAAGCTGCCGGCGAATGTCTGCGCCATACCTGCGAGGATATCCACGTCTCCGTCAATTTCGGACAGGCGGCCTGGGTCTTGGAGGAGGTCCGTCGGGATATTCACGTCCTTGAACGCGTCTGCGAGATCCGCGTGGGTAGTGCGTCCCCTCAGGGACCGCCAGATCAGGTCGAAGGCAGTAGCGCCGTCAGATGCGCTCGCGTGTAGGGCCCGGACGTACGCGGTGATTACCTCGCGGTTCTGCCGCCAAGTCGCGTCGATCCGTTGCGTGACCGGCAGGTCGAGCCCTATGCCGAGGTCGTAGCGCGTTGCGAGGCTGGCTATGACCGTCTTTGACGAGGCCTTGTAGGAATGGAGTTCAAGGCAGAAGTCGCCAAGCCCGGAACGGTCGAGGCGCCGTTTTACGACTTCGAGCGCCGCCTGCTTCTCGGCCAGGAACAGCACACGCTTGCCCGCTGCGAGCGCGTTAGCGATGACGTTAGTGATAGTCTGGCTCTTGCCTGTGCCGGGAGGCCCCTGGATGACGAGGTTCGACCCCTTCATCACGTCGATGATGGCGCTATGTTGGGAGGCGTCGGCGTCCTGAATTAGGAAGGGCGCAATCGCCTCGATCTCGGGGTCGTCAATCGGATAGTCGTCCGGCACGCCCGGCAGTGAGCCCCCGCCGTCCTTATGCTCCGATCCGCGCAGAAGGGGGCCGACGAGCGCGTGAGCGGCCGGCTCCCCCCATTTCTTTGGTTCGAGATCTGAGTACATGGCAAAGCGGCCGAACGAGAAGTGGCCGAGAACGAGCCAGCGGCGGACTTGCCAGCGCTTGAGCCCTTCGATCGCCGTCTTCACCGAGTCGACATATGCCTCGATCGATCCAAGGCCGTCCTCGCCGTCGGCCTCAAAATCCGGCAGCTTGCGTGAGAAGTCTTGCTCCAGGAGCTTCTGCAGACTGAGATTCGTCTCAGCACCGCCTTCCCTTACGGAGAGCGAGTAGACCGGCTTGCCGAGGACCTTCTGCTTGTTTATCTGTACCGGCAGCAGCAGGAGTGGCGCGCAGGCCTTCTTGTCAGAAGTGTCGCTGTCGTACCATTCGAGGAAGCCGAAGGCGAGAAACAGGGTCGAGAGCCCCATCTCCTGCTCGGCGAGACGTGCGTCGCCGGAAATTTTTTCCAGGATGGCTTCAAGCTCGTCGGGGAACTTGAGCGTTTGCAGGACGCGGCCGTCCCCAATGTCCCGAGAAAGATCGAGGTCTAGGCTCGGGTCAATGCCGAGAGTGCGGGCGTGGTCGCCTCGGTTGATCTCTCTGCGGGAGGGGCGCGGAGGCAGCCCAAGCTCTTCGCGGAGGCGGTCGCGCAGCTGGCGCTCCAGCTTCTCCATCGCGGCATCATCGTCGCGGCCGGTGGCTTCGAATGCCTCGACTGCGGTCAGGTACTCGACGTCGGTGGCCCGAGCTCGGTCGAGCTCCAAGCGGAACTCGTCGGTGCGCTCCTCGCTCGGGATGTCGTCTGGCTCAGGAAGGGGTGCGATCCGTAGCGTCTCTTCTTTGCCGACAAGCCGCTGGTGGGCGTCCTCGAGGGGGCCGTCGACGATCCGTAGGAAGCGCTTCGACCTAGCGCTCAGTCTGTAGTTTAGCAACTGGTTGCGCTTAGATAGGTCAAGGAGCCGAAGCCGAAGGTCTTCATAGAGACGCTTTAGGCGATCTCCTTCGGGCGGGTCGGGCATGGCGGGTCCCTTCTCTGTCGATCGTCTCATGGACTCGCCTTTTGTTTCCTGCCTGTCGCGAGTACGTTTCTTTCCAGCAGCTTCAAACGCTCATACTCCTCCACAGCCATGACCACGACGAACGGCTTGTCGTACTTGGTGACGGCCACCGGCGCGATGCGCGCGGCGTCGATGAGCACCCCGAAGTGGTTCTGCGCGTATGATGAGATGAACGGTTTCATGCGGCTCCTCATGCCTGAACCGCATTGTTGGCGATGTTAGCGAACTTTGCAATCGCCCAGGCAGCTTTTGAGCCGATAGATCGTGTTTGCCGGAAAGATTCGCGCTCAGCGAGCCACGAAAACTCCGTTCTGGTCCGCCCACTCCACCGCCACCCCCTCCATCAGGGCCGGCAACGTCATCTCCTCCGGCTGTCGCCCATGCAGGATGGCCTCCACGATGTCCGGCGCCAGCAGCGTCAGCCGCAGCGCCCGGCTGATGTAGGTCTCGTTGACTTTCTCAGCCTTCGCCAGTTCCCGCACCGTCCCGAACTCCCCCGTCTCGAGCATCCGCCGCCACCGGTGCGCCCGGGCGAGTCGGTCACCGCCGGCGAAAGGCTGAGTTCGATCGTTGAAGACCGCTCAGCCAGCTCCTACAAACTCTGCCAGCCGCACCCCGTTGTCTCGCGCGATCATCTCCGCCGCCTTTTCGCCAATCATGATGGTTGGCGCGTTAGTGTTGCCGCTGGTCACGTTGGGCATGACGCTGGCATCGGCCACACGCAGCCGGGCCACGCCCATGACCCGCAACTGCGGATCGACGACGCTGCCGATGCGGCAGGTGCAGGTGTGGTGGTAGACCGTCAGGGAGAAGTGCAGGGCAAAATCCTCGAGCAGGGCGTCGCTGGGCTCGGCGTCGGCGACGTGGCCATGCTTCTCGGCGAGGAAGGGCGGAATCAGGACGGGGCCGACCTTGCGATTGCCGGGCCAATGGGCGGCGACGTCGAGCGTGCGGCGGGCCACGGCGATCATGACTTTCATATCGTAGGGATCGTCGTAGTAGTTCATGCGGATGTCGGGATGGACGGTGGGGTCGGCGCTCTGCAGAACGATTTCGCCCTCGCTGCGCGGCAGCACCGGGTTCGCCATCAAGGCGATTCGTTCCACATCCGGCGCCAGCCGTGCGGCAGGATCGTCGAAGTAGCGGGCCGTATCGATATTGAGGACGTTATGCACGAGGGCGTGGTCGCCGGCTACCGGAAAGCAGATGATTTCCATGTCGTGGCTGTGCGGGTCGCCGAGTCCAGTGGAGCAGAACACGACGCCATCGGCGAGCGACGAGGCCGCAAGGCCGGTGCCGGCCGTCTGGTACTCCGCGAGGCGGCGTTCAGCCTCCTGTTTCAATGCCTGCTGTTCCGGCGACAGTTTCGCGTCATCGGCGGGGTCGGCTGGCAGGGGGCCGCCGGGGCCGCGCAGGGCGTCGGCGCCAAGGGAGATGCCGATTTCGTTCATGGTCACCCCGGTTCCGAGGGCGGGGAAGAACAGCGGCAGCATCAGGTGATCCTTCAGGTGCTTGCCGACATGCGGGGCGTCGAGGGCGCAGCGGATGCCAATGGCTTCCAGTTCCTGGCGCGGGCCGATGCCGGACAGCAGCAGCAGATGCGGCGAGCCGATGGCGCCGGCGCTGAGGATGACTTCCTTGGCGGCGTGCGCCGTGTGCAGTTCGCCATCGGCGGTGCGGAATTCGACGCCGGTCGCGGTCAGGTTTCCGTTGGTGCCTTCGAGGAGGATGCGGGTGGCGTGGGCGCCGGTGATGATGGCGAGGTTCGGGCGGCGCTCTGGTTCGCCTTCGAGGAAGGCTTGGTATGTGCTGGAGCGCTTGCCGCGGCGCATGGTGCCTTGCACGGCGGATGCGACGCCGGCGGGGCCGCCACGGTCGCGGCCGTTGTAGTCGCCGCGCGGGATGCCGGCGGCGACGGCGGCTTCGACGAAATCGCTCACGGCGGGGAGGATGGGGGAGCGGACGGAAACGCCGAGCGGGCCGCTGGTGTTGTGCGCGGGCCCGTCGATGACGACGGCGTCGGATGGAGCCAAGCCTTCGCTCTTGCGGAAATAGGGTAGGATTTCGTCGTAGCTCCAGCCCGTGGCGCCACCGGCGGCCCAGGCATCGAAGTCGCCGGGATGGCCGCGGACGTACATCATGTAGTTGATGCTGGAGGAGCCCCCGAGCATTTTGCCGCGGGGGACGGGGATGCGGCGGTCATTGAGGCCAAGTCCGGCCTTGCCGGGGTCGGCGGTGTACATCCAGTCGACGTCGGGGTTGAGCTGCATGGCGGCGCAGGCGACGGGGATCGAGGAAACCTCCGGGGGACGGTCACCGGCTTCGAGGAGGGCGACGCGGCAAGTCGGATCTTCGGACAGCCGCGAGGCAATCACCGCTCCGGCAGAACCCCCGCCCACGATCACGAAATCATACTCCCCGGAACGTGTCAACGACTTTGATACAGCCGGGTTTGGAATTTAAGCTC
>CAMDOT010000227.1 GCA_945903635.1 Rhizobium sp. Q54
CGAGATCCAGACCCGGCTGCTGGCCGAAAAGGGCCCGGCCGTGCTGTTCGAGAACGTCGTCGGCTCCGATATCCCCGTACTGGTCAATCTCTTCGGCACCGTCGAGCGCGTGGCCTGGGGCATGGACCGCGAGCCCAACCAGTTGCGCGCCGTGGGCGAGACTTTGGCCTTCCTGCGTCAGCCCGAGCCGCCCGGCGGCTGGCGCGAGGCGCTCGAGATGCTGCCGATGGTGCGCACGGTCATGGCGATGAAGCCCAAGACGGTGAGCAGCGCGCCTTGCCAGGAAATCGTCCTAACGGGCGATGACATCGATCTCGGCAAATTGCCGATCCAAACCTGCTGGCCGGGTGAGCCAGCGCCGCTGATCACCTGGCCGCTGATCGTGACGCAGGGCCCCAATCCCAAAGGCGACAAGCAGGATAGTTTCAATCTCGGCATCTATCGCCTGCAGGTGACGGGCAAGAACACCACGCTGATGCGTTGGTTAAAGCATCGCGGCGGCGCGCAGCATCACCAGCGCTGGAAGGGTGCCGGCAAGCGCGAGCCCCTTCCCGTGGCCGCCGTCATCGGCGCCGATCCCGGCACCATCCTGGCGGCCGTCACGCCGGTCCCCGACACGCTGTCGGAATACCAGTTCGCCGGGCTCCTGCGCGGCAAGAAGGTCGAGCTGGTCGACTGCAAGACCGTGCCGCTGAAAGTGCCGGCCGAGGCCGAGATCGTGCTCGAAGGCCATGTCAGCCTCGACGACTACGGCGACGAGGGCCCCTACGGCGACCACACCGGCTATTACAACAGCGTCGAGCAATTCCCGGTGTTCACCATCAGCGCGATCACGATGCGCAAAAAGCCGATCTACCTCTCGACTTTCACCGGCCGGCCGCCCGACGAACCCTCCGTGCTGGGCGAAGCGCTGAACGAGGTGTTCATCCCCCTCTTCCAGCAGCAGTTCCCCGAGATCGTCGATTTCTGGCTGCCGCCGGAGGGGTGCAGCTACCGCATCGCCGTCGTGTCGATGAAGAAGGCCTACGCCGGCCACGCCAAGCGCGTGATGATGGGCGTGTGGAGCTATCTGCGGCAGTTCATGTACACCAAGTGGGTGATCGTGGTGGACGCCGACATCGACGCCCGCGACTGGAAGCAGGTGATGTGGGCGCTCTCGACGCGCATGGACCCGGCGCGCGACATCACGGTGATCGAGAACACGCCGATCGACTATCTCGACTTCGCGAGCCCGGTGTCGGGCCTCGGTTCGAAGATCGGCCTTGATGCGACGGACAAATTCCCCGGCGAGACCAACCGCGAATGGGGGCGGCAGATCCGTATGGATCAGGCCGTCGTCGACAAGGTCGACACGATGTGGAGCGAGCTGGGGCTGCCGGGTAGTGGCAAGAAGATCTGGCAGTAAATTGTTCTTAAGTTAATATCTTTTCCGAAAAACGACCAGCGCGTGCATATTCAGAAGGTCGAAATCGGGGGAGCAACTAATGGGCGTCGCGGCCAAAAAATCAACGCCAAAGAAATCTTTGCCAGCATCAATTGCTCAAACTTTGGATGTATCGAGAAGACGAACGCCCGAACTCGTCATCGCATTCGTAGGCGCCGCTGGATCAGGCGTAACTTCCGTAGCCGACGCCTTTTCAAAGACACTAAAAAAAGACTTCGACTACGTGCCCCATAAGGTGAAAGTCAGCGACTTCATCAAGGACTACGCACAACTTTCTGGGAAGCCAATCGCACAATCGCTTAGCAAATCTGATCAGATCATTCAGATGCAAAACACCGGAAACGCCCTTCGCGAGAGTCGCGGCTCAAACCACCTCGCAAAGTTGTGCATTGAGAATATTGCCCAATGGCGGGTGAACGAACAAGGGTATCAGGCATCTGAAGACGAACTTGAAGGGCAAAAAAAGCTTGGCCCGCCTTTGGCCAAACGATGGGTACATATCATCAACGAACTCAAGCATCCCGACGAAGTAAAGATGCTTCGAGATGTCTACGGCGATTTGTTTTGGCTCGTGGCGGTTTTAGCTGATGAGAAATCAATGGAACGTGGGTTGACCAAGCAACAGATGAGCAAGGTTGAAGCCGCAGAGATAATCCGGAGAGATGAGAATGAAGCACATCTTTTCGGTCAGAAAGTTCGAGATACAGTTCAGCTTGCCGACTACTTCATACGTAATGATCCCGACCATCTAAAGGAACTCGACGCTAAGGCCTTGAGATTTCTGGATCTCATTTTCAATATCCAAGTCGTTACTCCGAGTATTGATGAAGCGGGCATGTCTGAGGCTTTTGCCGCGGCCGCGAACTCTGCCTGCTTGTCCCGTCAAGTTGGCGCCGCTGCCTATTCTGATAACGACGAGCTGCTCGGTGTAGGATGGAACGATGTTCCACGTTTCGGCGGCGGCCTGTATTCATCGGACGATGAAGAGGACAATCGGTGCTTCGCTTACGGCGGTGGCATTTGTCACAATGATGATCGCAAAGACAAACTCAATGACCAAATCGCAGCTGCACTAGAAGGGAAAGGCGTACTCAAGACGAACATCCCGCGCGCGGAAGTCGTCTTCGCTCTTAAGACAACCGATATTCGAAGCCTCATTGAATACTCCCGCTCAGTTCACGCCGAAATGGCAGCGATACTGTCGGTTGCCAGACAAGGCAAAGCAGGGCTAGTTAGCGGAACGCTATATGTAACGACGTTTCCTTGTCATAGCTGTGCGAGGCACATCATCGCCGCTGGCATTCATAGAGTCGTGTACGTCGAACCCTATCCTAAGAGCTTAGCAACAGAACTTCATGACGACGCCCTATTTTCAGGCTTCGGTGAAAGCATTGCTGGCAAAGTTCAATTTGAACCATATGAAGGCATCGCGCCGCGCAATATTTTTCGGCTGTTCAAGCATGGCATTGAGCGCAAGGAAGATGGCAAAGCAAAGACACTGGAGAGAGCTGTTGCGGATCCGGTTACGAAGCCACCGCTTGATGGATTCACGGTATTCGAGATGGTCGTCGTAAATGAACTAACAGAAGCTACCAAGTCTACACTCGACAAGGCGCGCCCCGAGTGATTCACTAGGGCATCGGTAAGGCCATGTCATCATCTGACCCTCGTCCACCAAGACAACTCGCTTTCCTGATGCCATTCAAGCGCCAGGAACGAGGAGTAAATGCTGTCAAAGATGAGCATCAGGCAGCGGTCGCAAATAAGGGTCGCAAAGATGACAGTTGGAGAAAGCTCCTTCTTGATCGGCTAGAGAGATCTGGCCTCACCAAGCTCGAAAAGTAGAGCTTCCGGCGCGTTAGAAGCAGCGTCTCTGCGAGATCAGCCGAGACCGCGAATGCCAAATTCGTGCGAATCCGGCAATCATCAGCAAGGTACGTGGATTGTCGTTGTCTTCCACTATTTCCGCATCCCCGGCAGCACCTGCTCGGCGACGAGCCGCTTGCTCACCGCCGCATCCTCCGCCGAAGCGCCACGCATGCCGCCGCTGATCGCCACCTTGTCGAGCCCGAGCGCTTTTAGCGCGCGCAGGCGTTCGATGCAGCGGTCGGGCGTGCCGACGATGGCGAAACGGTCGACGAAATCGTCGGTCAGTGTGCCGGCCTGGCGGGAGTCGCCGCGGGTGTGGGCCTTCATGTCGTAGTTGGTGACCAGCGTCTCGAGCTGCTCGCGGTCCTTGGCCGAGACCGGCCCGCTGGCCTTGCCGTGCATCACCGAGAAGCGCGCGAAGGTCGTGAGGCCGCCGCGCACCAAGCCACGCGCCGCGTCCATGTCGCCATGGCAGCCCAAGTTCACATAGGCGCCGAAGGCGATGGCGTCGGGATCGAGGCCGGCGTCCTTGCGGGTCTTCTTTGCCAGCGCAATGCCCCAGGCGAGGCGCTCGACGTCGGCGCCGAGGGTGAACATCACCCGCTCGGCATGAAGGGCGGACATGGCGATCACCTTGGGGCCGCTGGCCGCGACTTCGACCGGCACCTTGCCGCCACCTTGAGGGGCACCAGTCTTCAGGCCATCGGCGATCCAGCCGATGCGGCTGGCCGGCGGGGCATCGTGCAGATGCAGGCCCGAGAGCGGCGGCGCCACCTCGGGCGGGATGTCGATCTCGTCGAAGCTCACGGAATCGCCCGCGAGGTAGCTCTGGAGATGGCGCAGGTAGCGCTCGAACTGGGCAAGGCGCGCCGGCGCGCGGCCGAGATGGGCGAGCGCCGAGTCGCCGCGGCCAATGCCCAGCACAGCGCGGCCGTTGGAGATGCGATTGACGCTGGTGATGGCGGTGGCGGTCGCCGCGGCATGGCGCGTGACCGAGTTGGTGACGCCGGTGCCGAGGCCGATGCGCGTGGTGACGGTCGCCGCCAGCGCCAGCGAGACATAGGGATCGCCGGAGAGGTTCTGCGAATCGACCACCAGCATGCCGTCCCAGCCCGCCGCCTCGATCTCCTGCGCGGTGCGCGCCGCGCCGCGCGCCGACGCCACGCCCGTGGTCCAGAGTTGCACGTTTCCCTCCGCTCTTTTCCTGCCGCACGATTTGCCACCGGCGGCGAGCCGAGGTCTAGCCTTTCTTCGCGTTCTGGACGATCTGGTTCAGCCGCTCGCCGTCGATGTCGGTCCTGATCTGGACCCAGATCGGGAAGTGGTCGGAGAGCTGGTAGCTGAACTCGGTGCGCGAATAACCCTTGCCGGGAAAGAGCTCCTTGATGTGGGCGTCGGAGATATGGAAGTCGAGCGTGCCGCCAAAATTGGTGAACCGCTTCTTGGTCGTCGGCATGTGCAGGATCTGGTCGTAGCGCGCATCCTTGTTGAGGTTGGACCCACCCACCGTCACGTCGCCGGCCTTGAGCTTCACGAGCGAGTCCGGCGCCTGCAGGCCGCGCCGGGTCAGCGCCTTGAAGAGCTTGTCGTCGAGCTTGGGCGTGTTGAAGTCGCCCATGACGACGAGATCCTCGTCCTCGAACGACTTGTCCTTCCGGCGGACGTCGAGCCAGTCGGCCAGCATGCCGAGCTCGGCCTCGCGGCCGGCCACACTGTCGCCCCAGCGCGTATGGGTGGCGACGGCGACGAAGTCGAAATTGCCGGCGCGGAACGAGCACATGTAGGGCGCGCGCCAGAATGACTGAGTCGCGAGATACTCCGTGCCTTTCTTGCCGCGCGGAGCGTCGACCTCGGCGGCCAGGCCGTTGAAGGTGACGGCGCGGCGATCGTACAGGAAGCCGGTGCGCTCGCGGTTGCCGCCGGGGTCCGACATCCAGTCCGAATAGACGAGATCCCAGCTCGGGCCGAGGAAGTTGCAGACGCGTCCGAAGTCCTCGAGATTGTCGCGCAACTCGACCAGGGCGATGAGATCGAACTGGCCCAGGATCTCGGCGATGTAGTGGAGGGCCGGGAGAGTGCGACGCTTCTTGCCGAACTCGCGGATGTTCCAGACCGCGACGTTGATCGTCTCATCGAGCTTGGAGGACGGGATCTTGGCCGCATCGATGCGCGCCTTGAGCGCCAGCAGGCCGGCCGCGATCTCGGGCGAGACATCTCCATGGTGCATCGTGGGTCCCACTTTCATCAGCGAGCGGGCAGCGTAGGAAAAGCGGGCGGCCGATACACGCAGCTTATGCGCATATCCCGCGCCTGTTGCCGACCCGGCCTTTGATGTAAACTCCCTTAACATGAGCTGGAAAAAGCGCGCCGAGGGCGCCTACCACCACGGCAATCTGCGCGAGGCACTGATCCAGGCCGCGCGCGAGTTGATCAAGGAGAAGGGCCCCGCAGGCTTCACCTTCGCCGACGCCGCGCGCTCGGCGGGCGTGAGCCCGGCCGCGCCCTACCGCCACTTCCGCGACCGCGAGGCATTGCTGGCCGATGTCGCCCGCGAGGGCTTCCAGCGCTTCGAGGCGATGCTCTCGACCGGCTGGAACGGCGGCAAGCCCGATGCGATGACGGCCTTCAACAATGTCGGCAAGGCCTACCTCGCCTTCGCCCGCGCCGAGCCCGCCTACTATGCCGCCATGTTCGAGTCGGGCCTGCCGCCCGACCTCAGCCCCGACCTGCGCGCGGCGTCGGAGCGTGCCTTCGGCATGCTGCGCACAGCAGCCGATGGCGTGGTGACGTTGCTGCCGGCCGGCAAGCGCCCGCCCGCCCTGATGATGAGCCTGCACATCTGGTCGATGGCGCACGGCATCGCCTCCCTGTTCGGGCGCGGCGACGCCGGCCGCCGGACATTGCCCATGACGGCCGAGGAACTGCTCGAATCGGCCATGCTGATCTATCTGCAGGGTCTGGGTTTTTCACAAAAGCCCTAGGGGCCCCCCTTGACTCCCCGAGGTCGAATGCCCAATGTAAATGTCGTTAACATTTACATCGTTAACAGCAGCAAAAGGGGGGCTCCGCATGGGCCTGATCTCGAAAATCGACGACATCGGCAGGCCGGCGTGGATCGCCCTCACGGTCCTGAGTTTCATCCTGTTCTGGCCGGTCGGCGTCGCCCTTCTGGTCTACCTGAAATGGAGTGGACGCATGTTTTGCTCGAAGCGCTATGGCCACTGGAACACGCCGGACGGCAGCAACGCCCGCGCCGAGTTCCACAACTGGAAGCGTCGTCATCGCTGGGGCGGCAATGCCTCGAGCGGCAACGTCGCCTTCGACGAATATCGCGAGGAGACGCTGCGCAAGCTCGACGAGGAACAGCGCGAATTCCGCGACTTCCTCGACCGGCTGCGCGCCGCCAAGGACCGCGCCGAGTTCGACGACTTCATGGCCGAGCGCCGCAATCGTCCGCCGGCTCCTCAGCAGCAGCCGCCGGTGGTTCCGCCCACGGCGTGATTTCTCTTCCCTGACCGGAAGAACCGACCGCCCGCAGCGCACCAGCGTTGCGGGCGGTTTCGTGTCAGTAGTCGAGCTTCATCGGCATATGCTTTTCGCAAGCGTACTTGGCCAGCGTAAGCAGAGTAGAAAAACCATACTTGGCTGCCTGCTCGAACGGAGCCTCGGGGCTGGGCGAAGCCATGCCCCACATCGCAATCGTCGCCTGATCCGCTTTCCAGGTGGCATCGTTCAGATCCTGCAGATGCTCCAAAAGGGTCGCAGCCGAACCAAAATCCACCGCATCACCGTTCGGAGCGTCAGCCTTGAAGGTGAATTCGAACGGGCTCGGCAGCCAGAACTCGATGCTCCGGATGAGATGCGGAAAGCGCGAGGACCCTGCGGCCTTCGCCGTCGAACGCCGGTAGGCCGGATCTTCCTCCAGCTCACCGGCATGCAGCGGCAACATCAGATCAGGATGCTCGGCGTAAGCCGCCCAAAGTCTCAGGGCGATGTAACCATCCCAATTCGGCCGGCCCGTCGCGTATTCGCTGCTCGCTTCATCCCAATCCAAAGGTTCGGCGATGTTCGATCCCAGGGCTTCATTGAGTTGCCTGCGCCACTCGACGAGGGCGGGCCGCAACACCGCCAGGTCCGTCACCCGATCATCGGAGCCTTCAGTCCGAATCATATGATACGTGCCACCAGACTGGCGCGCATACCGTTGACCAAGGTTTTCCCATTGGCCGGCGTAGTAAAGCGTCAGCGGTCCGACATAGACGTCAAAAGCCACGGTCATCCCCCACGAAGATGCTACTTATAGTAGTATCTCTCTGTAGAAAATCCCCGTGTCATATATATGGCGCGAAGGCGAATTTACTGCGGCTCGAGGTTGAGGCCCTTCACCAGGTCGATCCAGATCGGCCCCTGCTCGGCCATGAACTTCTCGAAGAAGGCCTGGTCCTGAGCCGCGCGGTCGATGCCGAACGTATCGAGGATCTTCTGGATACGCTCGCTCTTGCCGGCCTCGACCATCATGTCGGAGAGCTTCTTCACGATCTCCTTGGGCATGCCGACCGGACCGACCAGGCAGATGAAGCCCTGGACCTGGAAGGCGATGTCGGTCACGCCCTGCTCGTAGAACGTGCCGACGTCCGGCAGCTTCTTCATCCGCTCCTTGGTCGGCACGGCAATCGCGCGGCCATTGCCGCTCTGCAGCACGCTGGACGCGGCGGCAAAGCTGCCGCTGCCGGCCTGGACGGCGCCCGACATCACGTCGGTCCACATCGGCGCCTCGCCGCGATAGTGGACGGCCTCCATCTTCAGCCCGTAGTGGCGGTTCAGCGCCTCGACGGCGACGTGGCTGTACGATCCGGCGCCGTAGGTGCCGACGCTCACCTTGTTGTTACGGGCGTAGGCCACGAATTCCGCGAGGTTCTTGGCCGGCACGTCCTTGTTGACGATGAACGGCAGGTGGCCGGCATCCATCCACGAGATCAGGGCGAAGTCCTTGTCCGGGTCGTAGGGCAGCTTCTTGAACAACACCTTGTTCATGATCATCGTGGTCGAGATCGTCCACATCAGCGTATAGCCGTCGGGCGCCGCGTTCTTCACCTGCTCGGCGGCGATGGCGCCGCTGGCACCGGCCTTGTTCTCGACCGAGACCGGCTGGCCGGTCTTCTGCGAGATGAAGTCGCCGTAGGCACGGGCGAAGGTGTCGGTGAGGCCGCCGGCCGGATAGCCTACGATGATGCGGATGGGCTTGCTCGGCCAGGGCGCCTGGGCGATGGCGGGAACCGGCAGAGCCGCGGCAGCGACAGCAATGGAACCAAGGCGCAGCACGTCACGCCGCGACGAGCGAACGGTCATTCTTTCCTCCCTGCGGCGCGGTGGGTTTACTGCGACGGTCTATGCCGTCTTTGGCGCGCCAGCCTTCAGCATGGCTGCGATTGTGGCGGACGTAAAGGCAGCTTCAAGGCGGCGGCGCGGCAATCGCTATTGCGGCTCGATGTTCAGGCTCTTGATCACCTCGAGCCAGACCGGCCCTTCGTCGTCGATGACCTTCTTGAAATAGGCGCGGTCGCGGGCGGCCTCGTCGATACCGAACGTGTTGATGATCGCCTGGATGCGCTCGGTCTTGCCGCCCTCGACCATCAGGTCGGAGAGCTTCTGCACGATCGCGTCCGGCGTGCCGACCGGTGCCGCGCAACCGACCCAGCCGCGCACCTGGAACGCCTTCTCGGTCAGACCCTGCTCGTAGTAGGTGGGCACGTTCGGCAGCTTCTTCATGCGCTCCATGGTCGGCACGGCGATCACCTTGACGGCGCCGGACTGCACGAACGGCAGCATGGTCGCATAGCTGCCGCTGGCGATCTGGACGGCGCCGGACGCCATGTCCTGCCACATCAGCGCCTCGCCGCGATAATGGACCGGCTCCATCGTGAGCCCATAGTGCTTGTTGAGCGTCGCCGCCACGACGTGGGCGTAGGAGCCGGCGCCGTAGGTAGCGGCCGACACCTTGCGCTCCTTCGCCCAGGCGGCGAACTCCG
>CAMDOT010000228.1 GCA_945903635.1 Rhizobium sp. Q54
AAACGCGACCTTCGTGGACCACTATCTCGAGGTGGAATACGACCTGTCGAACGTGATGTTCGTGACGACCGCCAACAGCTACAACATGCCCGGACCTCTGTTGGACCGGATGGAGATCATTCCGCTGTCGGGTTATACCGAGGACGAAAAGCGCGAGATCGCACGCCAGCACCTGCTGCCCAAGCAGATCGCGGCGAACGGGTTGCGCAAGGGCGAGTTCGAGGTGACCGACGAGGCGCTGACCCATATGATCCGCTATTACACGCGGGAAGCCGGGGTGCGCTCGCTGGAGCGCGAGATCGCCAAGCTGGCCCGAAAGGCCGTGACCGATATCCTCAAGGGCCAGGTCAAGACCGTGACGGTCGATGCCGCCAAGGCCGAGGAATACCTGGGCGTTCGTCGCCATCGCTATGGCTTGGCCGAGAAGGAGGACCAGGTCGGCGTTGTGACGGGACTGGCCTGGACATCGGTCGGGGGCGATTTGTTGCAGATCGAGGCCGTACTGGTTCCGGGACGTGGTCGCGTTACCGTTACTGGCAAGCTGGGCGATGTCATGCAGGAGTCGGTGCAGGCGGCCAACGCCTACATCCGCTCGCGCGCCGCGACCTTCGGCATCAAGCACAACATCTTCGAAAAGCGCGACATCCATGTGCACGTGCCGGAAGGTGCGACGCCCAAGGACGGTCCGTCGGCGGGTGTCGGCATGATCACCTCGATCGTCTCGGCGTTGACTGGCGTGGCGGTGCGCAAGGATGTCGCCATGACCGGCGAGATCAGCCTGCGCGGCCGGGTCATGCCGATCGGCGGCCTCAAGGAGAAGCTGCTGGCGGCGCTGCGCGGCGGTCTCAAGACCGTGCTCATTCCCAAGGAGAACGAGCGCGATCTGCCGGAGATCCCCGACAACGTGAAGAAGGGGCTGGAAATCATCCCGGTTTCGACCGTCGATGAGGTTCTCGCCAAGGCCCTGGTGAAGCCGCTGGTGGCCATCGAGTGGCCGAACGATCTGGAAGTCGTCGCCGCCAAGCCGGCGGAGGGACCCGAGGCGATCCGGGCACACTGACCGCCGTCCCAAAAAAATTGAGGCGAAGCCCTGGAGCGATCCGGGGCTTCGTCGCGTTTGGGCGCAACTTATGCGCCTTGTAGCTCGACGCCCCACAAAATATGGTATTGGACGTTGACGTCGTTTTCAGGCCGCCCCTACACTTGAGGCTGCCGGACCATGCAGGGGCTCGCCCGTGAACAAGCACGATCTGATCGCCGCCGTCGCCGCTTCGACCAACCTGTCCAAGACGGACGCGGCCAACGCCGTCGATGCCATTCTGACCGTCGTCACCAAGTCCTTGAAGAAGAAGGAAAAGGTCCTGCTGGTTGGCTTTGGCACGTTCCAGGTGTCCAGGCGCAAGGCAGGCGAGGGGCGCAATCCCCAGACCGGTGAGAAGATCAAGATCCCGGCTGCGAATGTGCCGCGCTTCAAGGCGAGCAAGGCCCTCAAGGACGCGATCAACTAGCGCGACTTTCAGACGCCGTGTTAGGACTGATGCGGCGGGCGATTAGCTCAGTTGGTAGAGCGCTTCTTTTACACGGAAGATGTCGGCGGTTCGAACCCGTCATCGCCCACCATCGTTTCGCGGAGCGTGCGCCGCAGCGTGGAAAGTATTGAAATACCGGGTACTTACGCACGCCTTCGCGACTGCGGTATGCTTGACACCCCATAGGGGCTCCTTTATCTCTCCGCGCGCTGTTTTGGGGCTAATGCGGGCGTAGTTCAGTTGGTTAGAACGCCGGCCTGTCACGCCGGAGGTCGCGGGTTCGAGTCCCGTCGCTCGCGCCAGCCCCAGTACTGGCGGCCCCAGTATTGGCGGCCCAAGGCGGGGCGAAGGGGTGGCGATGGAAGATCTTCTTAGGGAATACCTTCCGATCCTGATCTTCCTCGGTCTCGCTTTTGGCCTTGTCTGCGCAATGCTCGGCGGGTCGTACCTGATCGCCCGGCAAAACCCCAATTCCGAGAAAAACTCGCCATTCGAGTGCGGCTTCGCACCGTTCGACGATGCGCGCGGCCAGTTCGACGTGCGCTTCTACCTGGTCGCCATCCTGTTCATCATCTTCGATCTCGAGGTGGCGTTCCTGTTTCCGTGGGCCGTGACGTTGGGCGACATCGGCCTGTTCGGGTTCTGGTCGATGATGCTGTTCCTGGGCGTGCTCACGGTCGGGTTCATCTACGAATGGCGCAAGGGAGCCCTGGAATGGGAGTAATCACCCCGCCCAAGCCGGGCACTGCCGCCGAGGCGGCGCTGTCGCGGGCCTTGAGCGACGAACTGGCCGACAAGGGCTTCGTCGTGGCGCAGCTCGACAAGCTCATCACCTGGGCGCGCACCGGCTCGATGTGGGGACTGACGTTCGGCCTGGCCTGCTGCGGCGTCGAGATGATCCATGCCTGGATGAGCCGCTACGATCTCGATCGCTTCGGCTTCGCGCCAATGCCGAGCCCACGCGCGGCCGACGTGATGATCGTGGCCGGCACGCTCACCAACAAGATGGCGCCGGCGTTGCGCAAGGTCTACGACCAGATGGCCGAACCGCGCTACGTGATCTCGATGGGCTCGTGCGCCAATGGCGGCGGCTACTATCATTACAGCTATTCGGTCGTGCGTGGCTGCGATCGCATCGTTCCGGTCGACGTCTATGTGCCTGGCTGTCCGCCGACCGCCGAGGCCCTGCTGTACGGCATTCTGCAACTCCAGAAGAAGATCCGTCGCACCGGAACACTGGTGCGCTGATGGACGAGCCGCTGAAGGAACTCGGCGACCATATCGTCCAGGCCAACGCGGGAGCGGTGACGGCCTGCGACGTTCGCCTCGGCGAACTGATGCTGGAGTGCGCCCCCGACAGGCTGGTCGCGTTGCTCACGTTCCTGCGCGATGACCCGAAATGCCTGTTCAAGCAGTTGATCGACGTCTGCGGCGTCGACTGGCCGGAGCGCGAGAAGCGCTTCGATGTCGTCTACAACCTGCTCAGCCTCAAGAACAACCTCCGGATCCGCGTAAAAGTGGCGACCGACGAGGCGACGCCCGTTCCATCGGCCGCGCCGGTCTACAGCGCCGCCGGGTGGTTCGAACGCGAGACCTATGATCTCTACGGTGTGTGGTTCTCTGACCATCCCGATCTGCGGCGCATCCTCACCGACTATGGTTTCGAGGGGCATCCCTTGCGTAAGGATTTCCCGCTCACCGGCTTCGTCGAGCTGCGCTGGGACGATGTTCAGAAGCGCGTGGTCTACGAACCCGTGAAGCTCACGCAGGAATTCCGCCGCTTCGACTTCCTCAGCCCGTGGGAAGGCGGCATCGAGCGCGTGTTGCCGGGCGACGAGAAGGCACCGGCGGCGACCCCTGCGAAGACCGGGGCGAACTGACATGTCCGACGTCGAGATCAAGACCCTGACGATGAACTTCGGGCCGCAGCACCCGGCGGCCCACGGCGTGTTGCGCCTGGTCGTCGAGATGGACGGCGAGATCGTCGAGCGCTGCGATCCCCACATCGGCCTGTTGCACCGCGGCACCGAGAAGCTGATCGAGTACAAGAGCTACCTGCAGGCGGTGCCGTACTTCGACCGCCTCGATTATGTCTCGCCGATGTGCCAGGAACACGCCTTCGCGCTGGCCGTGGAGAAGCTGCTCGGCATCACCGCGCCGGAGCGTGGCCAGTATATCCGCGTGTTGTTCTCCGAAATCACCCGCATCCTGAACCATCTGCTGAACGTCACGACGTTTGCCATGGACACTGGAGCGCTTACGCCGCCGCTGTGGGGTTTCGAGCAGCGCGAACTGCTGATGGAATTTTACGAGCAGGTGAGCGGTTCGCGCATGCACGCGGCCTATTTCCGGCCGGGCGGCGTTCACCAGGATCTGCCCGACGGCATGCTCGACTCGATGGACGGCTGGATCAAGCAGTTCATCCCGGTCCTCAAGGACATCGAAAAGCTGCTGAACGACAACCGTATCTTCCGCCAGCGCACCGTCGACATCGGTGTTGTGTCGGCTGCCCAGGCGCTCGACTGGGGCTTCTCCGGGCCGCTGATCCGCGCGTCCGGCATTCCCTGGGATCTGCGCAAGTCGCAGCCCTACGACGTCTACGACCGGATGGATTTCGACATCCCCCTCGGCAAGACCGGCGACTGCTTCGCGCGCTACCTCGTGCGCATCGAGGAGATGTATCAGAGCGTGCGCATCATGGAGCAGTGCATCACCGCGCTGCGCAAGGTGGGCGGCCCGGTCAGGGTCGATGACCGCAAGCTGTCGCCACC
Source organism: Rhizobium sp. Q54 (assembly GCA_945903635.1). Classification (GTDB taxonomy): domain Bacteria; phylum Pseudomonadota; class Alphaproteobacteria; order Reyranellales; family Reyranellaceae; genus Reyranella. The sequence goes on from CAMDOT010000228.1 coordinate 4,301, forward strand.
GCGCCGCGGCGAGATGAAGGGTTCGATGGAAGCGCTGATCCATCACTTCAAGCTCTACACCGAAGGCTATAAGGTGCCGGCCGGCGAGACCTACACGGCGGTCGAGGCGCCAAAGGGCGAGTTCGGCGTCTATCTCGTGTCCGATGGCACCAACAAACCCTATCGCTGCAAGATCCGGGCGCCGGGATTTCCGCATTTGCAGGCGCTCGAGATGATGACGAAGGGCCACCAGCTCGCCGACATGTCGGCGAACATCGGCTCGCTCGACATCGTGTTCGGCGAGATCGACCGCTAGGAGACGATGCGATGGCGATGATCACCGCCGATCCCAAGGACGTGCCGCACGTCGAGCATTTCGCCTTCACGCCGGAGAACCTGGTCAAGGCCCAGGGGTGGATCTCGCACTATCCTGCGGGCCGACAGGCCAGCGCCGTGATCGCCGTGCTCGACCTTGCGCAGCGCCAGCAGGGTTGGCTGCCGCGCGTGGCGATGGACGCGGTCGCCAAGCTGCTCGATATGGCGCCTATCCGTGTCTACGAGATTGCCACGTTCTACACGATGTTCCAGCTCAAGCCGCGCGGGAAATACCTGCTGCAGGTCTGCACCACGACGCCGTGCTGGTTGCGTGGCTCGGAGGCGGTGATGAAGGCCTGCCAGCACGCGGCCGATGGCGAGACCTTCAGCGTGCAGGAAGTCGAGTGCCTTGGCGGCTGCGTGAACGCGCCGGTCGTCCAGATCAATGACGACTTCTACGAGGATCTCGACGAGACCTCGATCAACAAGGTGCTGGATGCATTCCGGCGCGGCGAAACGCCGAAGCCGGGACCGCAGGTCAACCGACAGACATCGGCGCCAATCGGTGGCGCCACGACGCTGAGGAGCGAGTAAGACGATGCTCAGCGACAAGGACCGCATCTTCACCAATCTCTACGGGTTCCATGACTGGCGCTTGGCCGGCGCGCGTGCGCGCGGCGCCTGGGACAATACCAAAGCGATCCTCGACAAGGGCCCCGACGGCATCATCGACGAGATGAAGAAGTCGGGCCTGCGCGGCCGTGGTGGCGCAGGATTTCCGACCGGTCTCAAATGGTCGTTCATGCCCAAGGAAGTGAAGGACCGTCCGCACTACCTGATCGTGAATGCCGACGAATCCGAGCCGGGCACCTGCAAGGATCGCGACATCCTGCGGCACGATCCGCATCTCTTCATCGAGGGCTGCCTTGTCGCGGGCTTCGCCATGCGTGCGAACGCCGGCTACATCTACGTGCGCGGCGAGTTCTACAACGAGGCCCAGAACCTCATCGAGGCGGTCCGAGAGGCCTATGAAGCCGGCTTGTTGGGCAAGAATGCCTGTGGTTCGGGTTGGGATTTCGATCTCTACGTCCATCGCGGCGCCGGCGCCTACATTTGCGGCGAAGAAACCGCCCTGCTGGAGAGTCTCGAAGGCAAGAAGGGCATGCCGCGGTTGAAGCCGCCGTTCCCGGCAGGTTCAGGCCTCTACGGCTGCCCGTCGACCGTGAACAATGTCGAGTCGATCGCCGTCGCGCCCACCATCCTCCGTCGTGGAGCGGCGTGGTTTGCGGGCATTGGCCGGCCCAACAATACCGGCACCAAGCTCTTCTGCATCTCGGGCCATGTGAACAAGCCCTGCAATGTCGAAGAGGAAATGGGCATCCCGCTGCATGAGCTGATCGATCGTCATGCCGGCGGCGTGCGTGGCGGCTGGGACAATCTGCTGGCGGTGATCCCGGGCGGCGCTTCGGTGCCGCTGCTGCCCAAGTCGATCTGCGACACCGTTCTGATGGATTTCGACTCGTTGCGCGATCAGAAGTCGGGCCTCGGCACCGCGGCGGTCATCGTCATGGACAAGTCGACGGACGTCGTGAAGGCGATCGCGCGACTCAGCTACTTCTACAAGCACGAGAGTTGTGGCCAGTGCACGCCGTGCCGTGAGGGCACCGGCTGGATGTGGCGCGTCATGGAACGCATGGTGACGGGCAATGCGCGCCTGGAAGAGATCGACGCGCTGGAGGATGTGACCAAGCAGGTCGAGGGCCACACGATTTGCGCCCTGGGTGACGCGGCAGCATGGCCGATCCAGGGCCTGATCCGCCATTTCCGGCCCGAAATGGAGCGCCGCATCCGAGCGCGCACCGAAAAACTGGCGGCCGAGTAGGGGCGGGGAGCAGGCAATGCCCAAGGTCAAGATAGATGGCGTCGAACTCGAGGTGCCGGCTGGCATCACGGTCCTGCAGGCCTGCGAGCTGGCTGGCGTCGAGATCCCGCGCTTCTGCTACCACGAGCGCCTGTCGATCGCCGGCAATTGCCGCATGTGCCTGGTTGAGGTGAAGCCTGGCCCGCCCAAGCCACAGGCTAGCTGCGCACTGCCTGTTGCCGACAAGCAGGAGATCTTCACCACCACCCCGGTCGTGCAGAAGGCGCGCAACGGCGTGATGGAATTCCTGCTGATCAACCATCCGCTCGATTGCCCGATCTGCGACCAGGGCGGCGAGTGCGACCTGCAGGATCAGGCGATGGGCTACGGCTTCGATCGCAGCCGCTTCCATGAGAACAAGCGCGCGGTACCGGACAAGGAACTGGGCCCGCTGGTCAAGACATCGATGAATCGCTGCATCCACTGCACGCGCTGCATCCGCTTCGCGACCGAGGTCGCGGGCGTTGAGGAGTTGGGCGCCACGGGCCGTGGCGAGAGCATGGAAGTCACGACCTATGTCGAGCATGCGCTCAGCACCGAGCTCTCGGGCAACCTGGTCGATCTCTGCCCGGTGGGCGCGCTGACCTCGAAGCCCTACGCCTTCGAGGCGCGGTCATGGGAGCTCAGCAAGACCGAATCGGTCGATGTGATGGACGGCCTCGGCTCCAACATCCGCGTCGATACGCGGGGCGCGCAGGTCATGCGGGTGCTGCCGCGCCTCAACGACGATGTGAACGAGGAGTGGATCTCCGACAAGACACGCCATGCCCTCGACGGCCTGCGTCACCAGCGCCTGGACCGGCCCTATGTGCGGCGCGGCGGCAAGCTGGTCGAAGCGACCTGGGACCAGGCGTTCGGGGCGATCGAAGCCAAGCTGAAGGGCCTCGATGGCGCCAAGGTGGCGGCGATCGCGGGCGATCAGTGCGACGCCGAGTCGATGGTGGCGCTCAAGGATCTGATGAAGGCACTGGGGTCGCCCAACATCGATTGCCGCCAGGACGGCGCCAAGCTTGATGGGCCGCGCGGCAGCTACATCTTCAATCCCGGCGTGCGTGGCATCGATTCGGCCGATGCGATCCTGCTGATCGGCACCAATCCGCGCTGGGAATCGCCGGTCCTGAATGCGCGGCTGCGCAAGCGCTATCTATCGGGTCATTGCGCCATCGCCAGCGTCGGTCCGGCGGTCGACCACACCTATCCGGTCGAGCGCCTCGGTGCCGGCCCGGCCACGTTGCGTGACCTGGTCGATGACAAGCTCGGCTTCTCCGAGAAGTTGAAGGCGGCCAAGCATCCGTTGATCATCGTCGGCATGGGTGCGCTGACTCGGGAAGACGGCGCTGCCATTCTGGCGCTGGCCCGCGATCTCGCCGAGAAGCTGGATGCCGTGCGCACCGACTGGAACGGCTTCGCCGTCCTGCACACGACGGCGGCGCGCGTCGGTGGTCTGGACCTCGGCCTTGTTCCGGCCGAAGGCGGTCGCGATGTTGCCGGCATCCTCGCCGGCTGCGAGAAGCGCGAGATCGAGGTGGTCTATCTCCTCGCGGCCGACGAGATCGACACCAAGCGGCTCGGCAAGGCCTTCGTGATCTATCAGGGCCACCACGGCGATGCCGGGGCTCACCGCGCCGATGTCATCCTGCCGGGGGCTGCCTACACCGAGAAGCCTGGGACCTACGTCAATACCGAAGGCCGGGTCCAGCTAGGCCAGCGCGCGGCCTATCCGCCGGGCGACGCCCGCGAGGACTGGGCGATCCTGCGCGCCCTGTCGGAGCGGCTGGCCAAGACCTTGCCCTATGACACGCTCAGCGAGGTTCGCGCGCGGCTTGTCACCGTGAACAAGATCTTTGCCGCACTCGATCAGCAGGCTGCCGGTTCGTGGGGAGCGTTTGGCAAGGCCGGGACCGTGTCCGACGCACCGTTCGTATCGCCGATCGCCAACTTCTACATGACCTGCCCGATCAGCCGGTCGTCGAAGACGATGGCCGAGTGCGTGGCCTCGCGCGCCCAACTCATGGCGGCGGAGTAGGGCATGAGCGCTGATCTGATCCAGTTCTTCACGACCAACTGGCTGGGCCAGGCCATTGTCATCCTGGCACAGTGCCTGGCCGTCACGGTGCCGCTGCTGGTCTCCGTGGCCTATATGACCTACGTCGATCGCAAGGTCTGGGCCTCGATCCAGCTCCGCCGCGGCCCCAACGTGGTCGGTCCCTTCGGCCTGCTACAGCCCTTCGCCGACGGCCTGAAGCTGGTGCTGAAGGAAACCATCGTTCCCTCGAGCGCCAATGGCGTGCTGTTCATCATCGCGCCGATGATCGCCTTCATGACGGCACTGGTGGCCTGGGCGGTGGTGCCGTTCGACGACGGCTGGGTCATCGCCGACATCAATGTCGGCATTCTCTACCTCTTCGCCATCTCCTCGCTCGGCGTCTATGGCATCATCATCGCCGGCTGGGCGTCGAACTCGAAATACGCCTTCCTGGGTGCGCTGCGCTCGGCGGCGCAGATGGTGTCCTACGAGGTCTCGATCGGCTTCGTGCTGATCACGGTCTTGCTGTGCGTCGGCTCGCTCAATCTTTCCGATGTCGTGATGGCCCAGGCCGGCGGCTTCTGGCACTGGTTCTTCCTGCCGCTGCTGCCGATGTTCGTGATCTTCTTCGTGTCGGCCTTGGCGGAAACCAACCGAACGCCCTTCGACTTGCCGATGTCCGAAGCCGAGCTTGTGGCCGGTTTCCACACCGAATATTCAGCGATGACGTTCGGACTGTTTTTCCTTGGCGAATACGCCAACATGATCCTGCTCTCGGCGATTGGGGCTATCTTGTTCC
>CAMDOT010000229.1 GCA_945903635.1 Rhizobium sp. Q54
GCCTCAGCGACCACCACAATCCTCGATGACGATGACGATTATTCATTCGACAGTTCGACAACTGGTGTTGTGACAGTCAACGGCAGCGCATCGACTGGTGTCATCAATTTTGCGGCTGACGCCGATGCGTTAAAGATCTCGCTGGTTTCGAATACTTCATACTTGTTCAGCCAGAACTCAACAAGTTCGGTCGACCCGTATCTTTATCTTTATGACTCTAATTTCAGCCTATTGGATTCGAATGATGACGCTAACGGAACACTCAATTCGCAGATTTCTTATACGGCCTTGACAACTGGTGCTTTCTACCTCGGTGCCAAGGCTTTTTCAACAAGTGTAGGCTCCTATTCGGTAAGTGCCATCAGTCAAAGCGCTATCAATGGTACGACTGGAAACGACACGATCAATGGCACATTTGTTTGCGACACCATCAATGGCCTTGCTGGCAACGACACCATTAATGGTCTCAATGCCGATGACAATCTTTATGGCGGAGACGGAAACGATATCCTCGATGGTGGATCTGGAAACGATCTGCTTGACGGTGGGTTAGGAACCGATACCGCAAGCTATGCAGGGACCACCACTTATGTGAATGTTGACCTCCGTCTTGCAAATATTGGTCAGAATACGATCGGCGCTGGCATAGATCAGCTGGTCAGTATTGAAAATCTCATCGGCGGTCTGGGCGGTGACACGCTGCATGGAGATAGCTTGTCAAATTATATCGACGGCGCGGATGGTGACGATCTGATCGATGGTGGTGAAGGTAACGACACTCTTATTGGAGGGAACAATGGAACTTCCGGAGATACTGTCAGTTATATAACCGCCGGCAGCGCAGTAACTGTAAACCTTGATTTGACCACGGTTCAAAACACGGGTGGTGGTGGTAGCGACACTCTATCAGGGTTCGAAAATCTGATTGGTTCAGACTGGAGCGACATCCTTACAGGAACCGGGGGAAATAACCTCATCAATGCTGGTGCCGGCGACGACACGATTGTGGGCGTGGTTGGGGCAGATACGATCGACGGCGGCGGCGGGATCGATACGATCCGCCTGGCGGTGACCTCTGCTGCCCTGAACGCGATGAATAACGCCGCACTCATCAATGTCGAGGCGATCGATGCCTCGACGGCGACTGCGGGCGTGGTGGTGAACCTTGCTCTCCAGACGGAGGGCTTCACGTTCACGGGCTCGGCCTTCGCCGACACCTTCACCGGCACGGGCGCGGCCGATACGATCGTCGGCGTCGTCGGGGCTGACACCATCAACGGCGGCGGCGGCACGGACACGATCCGCCTGAGCGCCACCTCGGCGGCCCTGAACGCCATGACGAACGCGGCGCTCACCAATGTCGAGGCGATCAATGCCGCGACGGCGGCCGCGGGTGTGGTGGTGAACCTGGGTCTCCAGACGGAGGGCTTCGCCGTCACGGGCTCGGCGTTCAACGACACCCTCACGGGTGGTGCCGGCGTCGACAACGTCAACGCCGGTGCTGGCGACGACACCATCCTGGGTGTCGTCGGCGCGGACAGGATCGACGGCGGCGCCGGGACGGATACCATCCGCATCACCGCGACCTCGGCGGCCCTGAACGCCATGACCAACGCGAGGCTGATCAACGTCGAGGCGATCGACGCCTCGACGGCGGCTGCGGGCGTGGTGGTGAACCTGTCTAACCAGACGGAAGGCTTCACGTTCACGGGCTCGGCCTCCGGCGATACCTTCACCGGTACCGGCGCGGCCGACACGATTGTGGGCGTTCTTGGGGCTGATACGATCAACGGCGGCGGCGGGATCGATACGATCCGCCTGACGGCGACCTCTGCTGCCCTGAACGCCATGACGAACGCCCGGCTCACCAATGTCGAGGCGATCGATGCCTCAACGGCGGCTGCGGGCGTGGTGGTGAGCCTGGCTCTCCAGGTCGAGGGCTTCACGCTCACGGGCTCGGGCTTTGCCGATACCCTTACCGGTGGCAGTGGGGTCGATATCCTGAACGGTGGCGCCGGCGTCGACACCCTCAATGGCGGTTTCGGAAACGACAAACTCAATGGTGGCCTCGACAACGACGTCCTGACCGGCGGTGTGGGAAGCGACATCTTCCTGTTCAGTTCGGCGATCGCCGGTGGCGGAAATATCGACCGGATCACCGACTATAACGCGCCGACAGATGCCATCAATCTATCGTCAGCAATCTTCACCGGCCTGGCGACTACCAGCGGCCTGGCAACTGGACAGCTTGCAGCTGCTTCTTTCAATCTGAACGCAGCCACGGGAACCGGTTCGCAAATCGTCTACAACACGACGACCGGTGCCTTGTCCTTCGACACCAACGGTGCGGCAGCCGGCGGAGCGACCCAGTTCGGCACGCTGACCGCCCCGACGGTAACCATCAACAATCTGGAGTTCTTTATCGTCTAAGACAGTCTCAACAATAACTGCAACTATTGTACCCCTCCGGCGTGGGCCGCCTGTACGCTGAAGATCTGATCGTGAAGATAGAGGGTGCATCGGGCACGATGATCGTGTCCGTGTAGCCCAGATGGACACGATCGTAGATGTCAGTTTCGAGACCAGACTCCGCCGCTAAACGCCGGCGGCGGGTGCGCGTGAGGTCAAAAAACAGAAACGGCCGAGAAACCAGTGAGTTGGCTGGGGTCGGCTAGCAGTGCCTGAGGCGGTCCGGTACAATTTCACGGACGGCCGACGCCGCCGTCGTTGAGGGTCGGGGCAGGGGGCGGTTATGGATTGGGCGCGCATCCTAGCCTACGTGACGGGGACGGTGGACCAGGAGTTGCTGGGGCGGAACGAGTATTTGGCCGCCGAGAACCGCATCCTCAAGGCGCAACTGAAGGGTCGGCCGGATCTCTCGGACGCCGAGCGAGGCGCGCTGGGCGAGATCGGTCATCGCCTGGGCCGCAAGGTTCTGGCCGACATCGCCACCATCGCTCGGCCGGACACGATCCTTGGCTGGTATCGCAAGCTCGTCGCCCGCAAATTCGATGGCTCGAAGGCCCGGCAATATCCGGGCAGGCCCCGCATCAAGCGGGAGGTCGAGGAGCTGATCCTTCGGATGGCCAGTGAGAACCGGGATTGGGGCTATGACCGGATCGCGGGGGCGTTGGCCAATCTGGGGCACGAGGTTTCGGATCAAACGGTCGGCAATGTCTTGCGGCGTCACGGGCTGCCGCCGGCGCCGGAGCGCAAGCACACAACTACCTGGGCGACCTTTGTTCGGACCCACGAGGCGCTGCGGGCGGGGACCGACTTTTTTACCGCCGAGGTGCTGACGGCTGCGCGGGCTGGTGACTTACTACGTGCTGTTCTTTATCCATCTCGAGAGCCGCCGGGTGGACATCGCCGGGATCACCGTTCATCCGAATGAGGCATGGATGAACCAAATCGCCCGGAACGCGACCATGGACGATTGTGGCGCGCTGCGGGATTGCAGATACCTCCTGCACGACCGCGACACCAAGTTCACGCGGTCGTTCCAAGCCATTCTTGTGTCAGGTCGGGTTAAGCCGCTGGCGCTGCCGGCACGCAGCCCGAACCTGAATGCCTACGCGGAACGCCGGGTGAGGTCGGTCAAGGAGGAGTGCCTGTTGAAGGTGATCCTGTTCGGTGAGCGCTCCTTGCGGCGGGCGCTGAGCAACTATGTCGATCATTTCCACACCGAGCGGAACCACCAGGGGAAGGGTAACGTCCTGCTGTTTCCTCGCACCACGGATCGGCACCGCGAGGGGCCTGTGCGGTGTCGCGAGCGATTGGGTGGGCTCCTGCGCTACTATCATCGTGAGGCGGCGTGATGGTGCGTCGGTCGGACAAATTATTTGGCCGTACGGGGTCCAGTCGAGGCCCTTGGAAGGCCCAGCGTTTGCTGGCTTCTCGCTGAAAGCTCCTGACTGCCGGTCACCGTCCCAAGGCCGTTTTGGTCTCTCTCTGCCCCGTTGTCTCCAAAGCTCCTGACTTTGCAATTTTAGTACGGAACTTTAAGTCGCTGATATTGCTGGGTTATTCGGTACGGAAAATCCGTACCTTTCGAATCCCTCATGGATGCGCAGAGGCACCTGAAATCCAAATGCATCATTGAAATTGCATGGCTTTTTTGAGTCTCCGGTACGTTGGGCCCTCATGCTCATGCCGGCGTCGGTGGTCGATAGGAGCATAACGTTTGGGTAGGTCGGCTCGGTGAGCGCCAGTTCTCGAAGAAGCGCCGGGCCCATGGGTTGAGCGTTCGTTCGGTACAGCGGGATTACGTGAGCCAGGAGGCGGCGGCGCGAGCGGATGGGCTAGGCGTGCATGGCCACGACTGCACGCCGGCATGGGAGTGGCGAGCGCGACAAAGAAGTAATGGTGTTTTCTCCGAGGCCCGGCGAATGGGCATTCCGGTGGTCGTCTCGAAAGGGTGCGGCTTTGCCCAGGCGGCGTTCGAACAAGGCTGGGGCGTGGAAATCGCCCAACGCGACGAGGCGGGCGTGGCTCAGGCCGTGCGGCAGGCGCTGGGGAGGCTCGACGACCTGACCGCGCGCGCACGATCGGCCAGAGCCGCGATGGCGGGCAACGATGCGGCGACCATCCTGCGGACGGCGGTCGGCAACGCCCAGGCGCAGCTCAAGCGACCAACAGCTTCATGACCAGGTCGTTGTAGTCGAAGTCGCTGTTCTGGTCGGCGCGCAGGTCCTCGAAGCCGAAGGTGTTGTGGCCGTAGGTGCGGATGTGGTTCTGGCCGTCGACGTTGGCGGCGCCGATGACGAAGATGTCCCCGCCCTCGGTCCGCAGCACCGGCGCGTAGAAGCCGCTACCCGTCGACACGGTCCAGTCGGCGGCGGTGCCGAAGTTGCCGCGGCCGCCGGTGGCGGCGAAGCCTGGATCCCAGTTGGCGGCCACCGCGGCGCGGAAGGCATCGGTGTTGCCATAGGCCACGCCGTCCACGCTCCAGTTGCCGTTCGCCGGGTTCACGTCGATCTGCACGAAATGGACGGTGTTGTAGTTCCAGGCGCTGCCCTGGACGTTGACATGTACGTCCTGGCCCTGGGTCAGGTAGACCCAAGGCTGGTTGTAGGCATTCTGGCTCTGGGCCATCTGCGCGTCAGGCGAGCCGTTGTTGTCCGATGTCGCCGTAAACGTAAAGCCGCCATGGTTGCCGCTGAGATTGACCTGCGCCGAGCTCGCCGATCCGCCGACCACGACATCGGGCAGCAGATCGATCGTTCCGGCGGCCGTTTGGGTCGCGAAGTGCAGTTCCCTGCCGACGCCGAGATAGACGGATTGTTCGCCGAGATGCATCGTCGAGCCGTTGTCGAAGTTCACCGAACCCAGCCGCGCCAACACGGCCTCTTCAAATATTGTGGTGATTTGCCCATCGCGGCCGATCAGGTTGCCGCTACTGTCCCTGGCGTAAACGAGCAGGGTGCCGTTGCTCAGGCTCGAGGATACGGCAGAAAGCTTCAGCCAGGTGCCGCCATCGGGTGCGCCACCCGAGTCCAATGCCAGAAACTTGGCCCCTGCTTGCATCGCGAAGTCGTAAGCCTGGCCCGCGACGGTAAAGGCGAGCGGCGAACTTGCGACGTTGAGCGGCGTATTGAACTCGTGGTCGCTCGCCCGAAACTCATTCATGACAGCGGTGTAGTTGCCGTTGAAGAGGCTCGCCGCGGTGGTCACCCATCGTCCGTCGAGATCCGCCGTCCCCGTCACGGGGTGGGGATTGTGGGGACCGGTAAAGCTAACCTGGGCCACGTTGAGCGCACCGATCTTGTTGGTGTAGGCACCGATCACGCCGCTCTTGGCGTTATCGACGTTGTAGGCAAGCCAGTTGTCGTCCTCGCCGTACCAGGCAAAGACCGGAGCGGCCGCCGTAACGTTTTGCAACGCCGCGGTGTTGTAAGGGGTGCCCAGCACGGCCGAAACTGATGAGCCGCCCCACAGGGTGAAGGTCGAAGCATCGCCCTGACCCAGCACGGGCGCGGCGGGTTGCGGCCACGTCGCCTTATTGCTCGCAGCAGAGATCACGGCCTGGTCGGTGATCTGCGCCAGGAGTTCTGGATCCATGGACAACGTGCCACCGTTGAACATGTTGAAGACCAGCGGATACTGCGCCGTGTGCAGATAGTGTTGGTCGGAGAAGTTTGCGAAGGCGTAGCTCCCCAACCCGTCGACCGCGATGGCGCCTTGCGGATTGATGAGCTTCTTGGTCGCGGGGTCGATATAGGCAGGGTTGAGGATGCCGTTGCCCACCACCGCGTCGAGATAAAGGTTGTAGGCACGCGAGGCCTTGCCGTCGGCGCTTTCGAAGGACAGCTGGTACCAGTTGGTGCCGGTCGTATAGGGCAGGCCGTTGATCTGCAGGATGGTGCCCGCGGGTGAGGCCTGGCCGGCCGCTGTGAGGCTGCCGGACAGGCCCGAGGGCGCATAGGTCCATGTCTGGAAAAGCGACTTGCTGCTGTCGAAATCGATCTTCTGAAACGTATCGCCCGTGCCGCTGTAAAGGTTGAGCGAGACTTTGACGTCGTCGGCCGGTCGCATCTGCCCCAGGCCCAACGAGAATTGCAACGACAGGTCGGACGAGAAGCCCGATCCCTGGGGCGCAACGGGCGTGCCCAGCGGCGTGTTGTAGATCTCGGTCTGGACGTAGAGCTGGGTCTCCCCCTGCGACTTGCCGGCCGCCGCCGGCTCGTTGTCGTCGTAGAGGTTGAGCGTGATCAGGGGCACGTCGTAGCCTGCGACCACGCCTGTGCCCCCGCCCTGCTGCGCGCCCGAGCCCGTGGCGTTCATGGTGGTCTGTACCTGGTAGGTCTTGGCCGTCGTGTCGAGATTGGCGATGGTGAAGGCGGTGACCGTCGTGCCCGCGATCGTCGGCATGGCCTTGGTCATGTCGATGCCGGCGATCGGATTGCCGCCAGCGAACGTCACCAGGTCGCCATTCTGGTATTTGGCGGCATTGGGATCGCTGACCGTAACCCACGACGAGCCGCCGTTTGCCGTGAAGGGATTGTTACCCAGCGGCATCGGGTAGCCCGTCGAGAGCAGCGGCCCACCCTGCTGGAACAGGCTCATCAACGCATCGGAGTAGCCGTTGCCATAGGAGTTCGTGTTGTCGAAGAAGATCTTGGCATAGCGATCGAAGGGCTCGCCGTCGCCGTACTTGGCAGCATCCCAGCTCCAGGTCGTCGCGAGCTTGTCATGGAAAGCGTATGTCGGATCGAAGTTCCAGTTGTTGCTGAGATTGGCCTCGCCGGCGCTGCCGAGCAGCGGGTTCAGCGCCGTGCCCGTGCTGCCGAAATAACCGCCCATGAGTCCGGTCAGCAGCTTCACGAAGAAGGCGCCCCACTGGTCGTTCGCGCCGGTGTTCAGGCTGGTTGTCGTCGTGCCGACATTGTTCGTGAGCTGGGTGAAGTCGAAGGGCACGTCGCCGGGTCCGAGGACCTCGGCATTGCCCAGGGTCGAGTAGATGCTGTTGGCAAGGTCGACGCTGGAGATCTCGATCGTGCCCCGGACCTGGCTGTTGCCCGGGTCGGGTGTAAAGACGAACGTGCCGGCATAGAGCCGCGTATAAGTGGGCGCGACGCTCGTGCCGCCGCCCGTGGCGGTCGTCTGCGCCTCCGGCATCGACGTGGCGACGATCTCGTACTGGGTGTCGCTGACGATCTTGCTGATCGTGAACGTGGTCGAGTTGATGTAGTCAGCCGTGAAGACGTCGACGCCCGCGGTCACTCCGGAGAGCTGCACCTCGGTGCCGGTCTTGGCATAGAGGCTGGCATTCGCGTCCGTGACGGTGATGTAGGCTTCACCGGCCGAGGTGGCGAGCGGGTCGGTCCCGATCGGCAAGGCGAAGGTGATGCCGTTGCCCCCGGCGCCCGTGCTCGCTGTCGAGCTGTTCTTTGCCGGTTGGGGCAGGACGACCAGCGTGTTCGTGGACTGTATGACGTTCACGATCGTGAGCGGCTGGCCGTTGATGTCCGTCAGGGCATAGGCGCCGATGGTCCCGGTGACGCCGGACAGGACGATCTTTTCGTGCAGGCGATACTGGCTGGCGTCCGCAACGGGGATGTTGAGGGTCGGATTGCCGATGTCCCACGATATCGGGTTGCTGGCCAGGTCGAACGACCCCTGATGGACCACTGCCGGCGCCGGCTCGTAGCTCACCGAATAGGAATAGAAGCCCGCATTGTGCCAGTCGGTGTACGAGCTTGCGGGTCCATGGCCCGGGATGTACTCGACGCTCACGGCGCCATTGAACTGGCCGGCAACCCGCATCTCCGGCAGCGTCCCGGCTTTGAGCGCATTGCCGAGCGATTCGAGATAGGGATAGAAGTCGCTGGCCGACACGCCCTTGAGCGTCTGGTTCTGGGCGTCCTTCCCCGTCAGGATGGTTGACGGGCCAGCCGCTTCGCGAAAGGAATCCTTCAGGGGACCCGTCGTGAATTTGTGAACCAGCCCGCCTTGGGTCGTGAACTGGTTCTCGATGTCGGTGAAGATGGTGCTGCCGGTGACGTTGTAGCCGCGCGTCTGCGTCGCCGAGCCATTCGGATAGTCGATCTCGACCGACATCGGGATGCCGAAGGCGTTGAGGCTGGTGAGGTTGCCGGCATCTGCCGCAGCGCCCAGCAGCGAGACCTCGAAACTGTCGTATCGGAACTGGTGTTTGTCTGAGAAACCCCAGGTCAGGTCGGACTCTTTCGTGACTTTCTGGCCCGCGCCGAACGTCAGCAGGTCCGCCGAACTGTCGACGCTCTGATAGATGAGGTAGACCTTGCCGCCTTTGAATGCGGTAGGCAGGGTGATTTCCTGGGCCGGCGCGGTGCCGGCGCTGTTCACCGGCAAAGGTGTCGCGTTGGGTGCGCCGGTATCGTCGAAGAACAGCGCCCACACACCGACCTCGCCTCCGCCAGTGGTCTTGGAGAGAGTGTCCTGCAGTGCCGGGCTGATATTGATTTTGACTTTGGTGGTCACGCTCAACCTCCGAAAGTGGACTGAATGGAGGTTGATGCAGAGACCACTGCTTTCTCCAACCTATTCCTGGAAGACCCGAAGCAAGCCTGATGGTTCGAATCTAATACTTGGCACCCGCGAAAATTGCAACTAATATCAGGTCGCCTAGACATTGACACACGCCCAATGCCGGGTTCCGATTGATCGGATGCGGTCTGGATCGTTGACTAGGAAGCGCCAGGCGCTTTGGCAGGCGTCCAGGATATCCTCGTATTTATCCCAGACGAGGGCGCACAGCTTGTTCTGTCGAAGATAGGCCCAGACGTTTTCCATCGGGTTCAGCTCTGGCGAATAGGGCGGCAAGGACAGCAGGGTGAT